>NZ_CP042808.1:1061250-1415000 GCF_004014775.2 Acetobacter oryzoeni | reverse complement strand
AATAGGGCGCATAGTTGCTGGCAGAAGACCCGAAACCGAGTGATCTAGCCATGGCCAGGCTGAAGGTGCGGTAACACGCACTGGAGGGCCGAACCCACGCCTGTTGAAAAAGTCGGGGATGAGCTGTGGCTAGGGGTGAAAGGCCAATCAAACTCGGAGATAGCTGGTTCTCCGCGAAATCTATTGAGGTAGACCGTCAGGTGGTTACCCCGGGGGGTAGAGCACTGGATGGGCTAGGGGGGCCCAAAGCCTTACCAAACCCAACCAAACTCCGAATACCCGGAAGTATAGCCTGGCAGACAGACAGTGGGTGCTAAGGTCCATTGTCGAGAGGGAAACAGCCCAGACCACCAGCTAAGGCCCCAAATCGTGGCTAAGTGGGAAAGGATGTGGGGATTCCATAACAACCAGGAGGTTGGCTTAGAAGCAGCCATCCTTTAAAGAAAGCGTAATAGCTCACTGGTCTAATAGAAACCCTGCGCCGAAAATGTAACGGGGCTCAAGCCACGTGCCGAAGCTGTGGGTGCATATCTATGATATGCGCGGTAGCGGAGCGTTCCGTAAGTCTGTGAAGGAGATGGGGTGACCCTCTCTGGAGATATCGGAAGTGCGAATGCTGACATGAGTAGCGACAAACAGTGCGAGAAACACTGTCGCCGAAAGTCCAAGGGTTCCTGCGCAAGGTTAATCCACGCAGGGTTAGTCGGCCCCTAAGGCGAGGGCGAGAGCCGTAGTCGATGGGAAACAGGTGAATATTCCTGTACCTGCCAGAAGTGACGAATGCGATATGTTGTCAGGTCTTAACGGATTGACCTGGCTTTTGGAGCATTCCAGGAAATAGCTCTGGCGTATAGACCGTACCCGAAACCGACACAGGTGGACTGGTAGAGAATACCAAGGCGCTTGAGAGAACGATGCTGAAGGAACTAGGCAAATTGCTCGTGTAACTTCGGGATAAGCGAGACCCGTTGGTGGGCAACCATTGGCGGGTGGCACAGACCAGGGGGTAGCGACTGTTTATTAAAAACACAGGACTCTGCGAAGTCGAAAGACGACGTATAGGGTCTGACGCCTGCCCGGTGCCGGAAGGTTAAGAGGAGGTGTGAGAGCGCTGAATTGAAGCCCCGGTAAACGGCGGCCGTAACTATAACGGTCCTAAGGTAGCGAAATTCCTTGTCGGGTAAGTTCCGACCTGCACGAATGGCGTAACGACTTCCCCGCTGTCTCCAGCATCGGCTCAGCGAAATTGAATTCCCCGTGAAGATGCGGGGTATCCGCGGTCAGACGGAAAGACCCTATGAACCTTTACTGCAGCTTTACAGTGGCATCAGAGACATTCTGTGTAGGATAGGTGGGAGGCTTTGAAGCAGGGGCGCCAGTTCCTGTGGAGCCATCCTTGAAATACCACCCTGAATTTTTCTGATGTCTAACCGTGGTCAGTTAGCCTGATCCGGGACCCTGTATGGTGGGCAGTTTGACTGGGGCGGTCGCCTCCCAAAGTGTAACGGAGGCGCGCGATGGTGGGCTCAGGCCGGTCGGAAACCGGCTGTTGAGTGCAATGGCATAAGCCCGCCTGACTGCGAGAGTGACAGCTCGAGCAGAGACGAAAGTCGGCCATAGTGATCCGGTGGTCCCGCGTGGAAGGGCCATCGCTCAACGGATAAAAGGTACTCTAGGGATAACAGGCTGATCTCCCCCAAGAGTCCACATCGACGGGGAGGTTTGGCACCTCGATGTCGGCTCATCACATCCTGGGGCTGGAGCAGGTCCCAAGGGTTCGGCTGTTCGCCGATTAAAGTGGTACGTGAGCTGGGTTTAGAACGTCGTGAGACAGTTCGGTCCCTATCTGCCGTGGATGTTGGAGACTTGAGAGGATTTGTCCCTAGTACGAGAGGACCGGGATGAACATACCTCTGGTGCACCGGTTGTCGCGCCAGCGGCACCGCCGGGTAGCTAAGTATGGAAGGGATAACCGCTGAAAGCATCTAAGCGGGAAACCCACCTCAAAACTAGGTCTCCCTGAGGGTCGTGGTAGACCACCACGTTAATAGGCCAGGTGTGAAAGCGTGGTAACACGTGCAGCTAACTGGTCCTAATCACCCAATAGGCTCACTCTCTTACTGTCCCCTTAAAAGGACAGCCCGTGCACAGAAATCATCCATATAACGCCTACTTCTTCATAACCAACCGTCCTCCACACCCCTTACAGGGTGGACTGGATGACCTGGTGGCCATGGCGGGGAGAGATCCACCCGCTCCCATCCCGAACTCGGCCGTGAAAACCCCCAGCGCCTATGATACTGTGGCTTAAGCCACGGGAAAGTCGGTCGCCGCCAGGTCTTCCAATCCACCCTACACAAATCTTACCCCTACAAATTTCAACACATCTTCAACCGCGGGGTGGAGCAGCCCGGTAGCTCGTCAGGCTCATAACCTGAAGGCCGCAGGTTCAAATCCTGCCCCCGCAACCAATTCCATCATAATTCCCTACAAATCGACGTCTGATCGCCATGAAATACTGGTGCATCAGACAGTTACACGCGTCTCGCCCCTCGAAAGAGGGTTGGGCAATCACGCGCGTCTACGTATCGCCATGGCCTACAGGGCCACCTCAAATGGTTTCTCCGATCGTTCAGAACGAAACTTGGAAACCAATGAGGAATATTATCATGCGTGATGACGCAGTGAGAATGCTGTCGGGGCCAAACCAGAGGGGCTGGTTGGCACGCAATACCAGATATGACCCGGAGACTGACCGTCTTCTGGTGTGGAACATCATTACATGGAAATGATGTCTGGCCACTACGGAAAATATCCTGGAACTCTGTCTGCTGTGCGTTCGGGGCTTCGGTGATCCAGGCGACATATGGAAGGATGTCCGGAGTAAGGCTGCCAGGCAGTCTTATGCTCCACGGCAATGCGGCGACGCTCCTGTTCATAGTGAAGCAAAGCGCAGGGAGTGGCTGAGGGAAAGCCGGAGACGGAAATGTCTTCCAGAACGTATCGAAATTTTTAACATAATACAGGGCCGGTGGGTGGCGGTCACTCAGGAGAACCTGGCGGAGCATTATTCGCGTTCATATTGGGAGCCCATCGGGTTGGGTAGAGCGTGGGCAGAAATCGAGGCCGGGAGGGTTGCTGACCCCGAAACAGAATTGACGCTTCGTGAACATGCTGAATTTCTGGCCGAGCATCTGTTCGGGACACTGCGCAAAACGCCTGAAACTCCCGATGAGCGTATTTCGGTCATCGTAGAGGATTTTTATTCTGCACGGGAAGAGCAGGAGCAGGCGCTACCACCTCCGCCGCCGCAGCTTCCGACATTCGAGGAGCGGCTGGACGCCCGGATGCCGGAAGTGCTCGAAGTCTGGGCTACCTCTCAAAAAGGCCACATTACCTCACGGTTGGTGGTCGAAGGTTTACTTCAGTATCAATGGCCATTGTCTACGATCCATCAACGGGCACTTGCCAAAGCCATGCGGCAAGCCGGATGGACATCGCGTAGAAATGCAAAAACGAGGCTCTGGGTTAAAAACGATTGAGGAAAATATCGCCCTTCCTCGTGAAGTATTCAGCGGGAAAGGGCACTGATGGGAGGGAGAGCAGAGCGTCTGCTATCTGCGCCCGAACCTAAAATAACAGATGTTTTATTTACCTAAACTGTATGTCGAGCGATGTTAAAACCTTCCTCTACCGTGAGCGGTATGAAACCTTGAGGATGTAGCTTTACCGCTGATAATCTCCCCGCACGATCCAGAGCGTCCAATTTTATGAAAGCCATTGAATGTTTGCTTCAGGGAAGTTTGTATCAGTTGGCGATACAAAATTGTTCGTCTCTGAAGCCGGGAACCCGACAGGAAGAGTTATTGTACTGCTTCATGGAGGTTTGCTGAGCCGGCTCGATTTCATTCCGATCGCAAAGCTTCTTGCTGAAGATTATAGGCTGATTGCTATGGATACGCGCGGGCATGGTCGCTCCGGTATCGGGACGGCTCCCATGACATATCGACAGCTTCAAGATGATTTTACCGTGGCCCTTACCACATTGGGGCTGTATCATCGGACATAGTGACGGCGGCATTGTCGCCCTGCGTCTGGCTGCAGCGCGTGTCATACAACCCGAATTCGTCATAACGGCCGGCGCGCATTGGGTGTTGCAGGAAAATGATCCGGCCCGGCAGATTTATCAGACGATCAATCTTGAAAAATGGCGTGTGATGTTCGGGAATCAAATATCGGTCTATAATGCGGAAAATCCCGAACCAGATTTCGGAAAGTTATTCACGGCCGCGACGCATATGTGGCTCGGCTGCGATGAAGATGCCTATCCTGGTGCGTCTGTAAAAAACATCCAGTGCCCTCTGCTCGTGGTGCATGGTGACGACGACATGCTGGTATCGCGGCAACAGGGGTTTGAGCTTACTGAGCAGGTCAAAGGTGCCAGGTTGCTTAACTTACCCTTCGCCAAGCACACGTTACTTGAAGACATGCCTGAACGTGTTTTTCCCTTTTTACAGGATTTCATGAAGCGCATCACAGCCTGAAGACTATGCAGTTGCATGGCCTGTTAGAGAAATCCCTTTCTGATTTCCAGATATCTGGCATGAGGATAGTATCCGTCCCTCTATTCCTTTCTGATCAGTTCCAGACCTTCTTCATATGTCGTCACGGAAAACTCGGGGAAATGACGTTTGAATTTGCCTGAGTCAAAAAGATTGTCCTGTTCGTAACGGGGCAACAATTCCCTGATCTCCCGCACCTTTTTTGAAAAAATGCCTGCAATGATCAGTGGCCATTTTCCAATGACCGAATAGGAAGGAGGACGTCCGAAAATCCTGCTCGCCATGGTGACGAATGTCTTGTAGGTCGGCCGCTCGTCACAGCACGGCAGATGCCAGGTCTGTCCGAAAGCTTCCGGTGTATTGCCCAGCGTGGCCAGCGCGCGGCTCGCATCGGGCGTCCAGATGAGAGTCCGGCGGGTGTCGTCACGGACAGGAACCAGGGGCCTTTTGCCTGCTTTCAGCCTGTCAATGATCAGGGCGTTGGTGAAGCTCTGGGTTTTTCCCGGGCCATAGAATTCCGGTGCGCGGGCAATGAGCACGGGAATGTCTCCGCGTGCCATTTCCTGCAGCACCATGGTGGCCATTGCCGCACGCACGCGTCCTTTCCGACCAACCGGGGCAAAGCGTGTTTCCTCCGTCTGGATCTGGCTGTTCTGCGGATACATGTAGGTATTGTCGAAATAGGCAAAGCTAGCCCCCGCCGTCCGGCACGCCTGCAGGGCATTGCGGAGCATGACAGGAAACTGTTCTTCCCAGAGCCTGCTGTCAGGGGGCAGGCCGGCTGTGAAGTAGACGATCCGGCTGCCTTTCACTGCCTGTGTCGTCTGCCCAGCATCCAGCAGGTTCGCCGCCATGAGAGTATCGTCTTCGTTGACCTTACGAGGATTGCGGCTCACAAGCCGCAACTCCCCTGTATGATGCTGATGTAATGTCCGCGCCAGTTCCGTGGCGATCTGACCATTTGCACCCAGTATTGTCTGCATGTGAGGCGGCCTCCATGATGTCAGGTAGGTTTGCCCTTACACCGTTAACCTTGAAGGCAGATTTAATGTCAAACCACAGATTGACCTTTAACCGGGCTTGAACGTTACAGGACGGCAGTCAGAAACGCTGCAGCATGAGAGGGGCCTGCCATGAACCGTCGTATCCTTCACGTTGTCACTAACACCGCTCATTTCGGTAATTCCGCGCATCCGACCGGATTATGGCTGTCGGAACTGACGCATGCGTGGGATGTATTTGCCGCCAGTGGTTATGAACAACGCATTGTCAGTCCAAAAGGCGGCAGAGTTCCGCTTGATCCGCGTGCATTAAAATGGCCAATGCGTGATGCCTCCACCAAAGCTTGGCTGGCCGATCCGGCAAAAATGGCCCTGCTGTCGTCAACACCGTGCCCCGCAGACATCAATCCGGGTGATTACGATGCGATTTACTTCACCGGCGGTCATGGCGTGATGTGGGATTTTCCCGACAATGAGGGCCTTCAGACCATCACCCGCGCACTATGGGAAAAGGGAGGTGTGGTCTCCGCTGTCTGTCATGGATATTGCGGGCTGCTGAACACCCGGCTTGCAGACAGCTCGTTTCTGGTCCGTGGTCGGAAAATCACCGGGTTTTCGTGGGCCGAGGAGAAGCTGGCAGGTGTAGCGCGCGAAATCCCCTACAATGCGGAAGCGCAGATGAAGGCACGGGGCGCGATTTATGAAAAAGCGCTGCTTCCGTTCATGCCCCATGTCGTAACGGATGGACGGCTGGTGACAGGACAGAACCCCTTTTCCGCAAGAGCAACGGCAAGAAAAGTGGCGGCGCTTCTGGATAGGGCTTAACGGGATGCCGCCTTTTTACGGCGGCCAGAGCTTACTGACTGACGGCGGTCCGTTGCATCCAGAAGACGGATATCGTCCGACGTGACATCGAGGGCTTCGGGATGTTCCGCAAGCATGTTCGTTAGGACACGATGCGCATTGGCCGCGCAGTCCATGTCGTCGGGGCGGACCTGAATATCCTCGATCAGACGGAGCAAATGCGTTCTGCTCTGGGTCAGACGCACCTGCAGAGCTTCGATATCCGCAATCTTACGTGTAAGGGCATCCATCAATGTAGCATGGTCCCAGTGTTTCAGATCAGAGGGCAGCAAGGAGCGAATTTCATCCAGCGTAAACCCGGCCCGCTGCGCTGTTGTAATCAGACCCAGGATCATCACGGCCTGCTGCGGATAGGTCCGGTATCCGTTAGACTGACGATCAACCGTTTTCAGCAGTCCAATGCGTTCATAGAACCGGATCCGCGACGGTGTCAGGCCACTTAGCCGTGCCAGTTCTCCAATCTTCATGATTTACCCCCGGTCATGAACGCATGCTTGACCTTAAAGCTACCTTCAACGTTAGGCTCTGACCAGTATCTCGTTATTGATCCGGCAAGGAGACGTATCATGTCATTCATCACGACATCTGACGGTGTGGAGATTTTTTACAAGGATTGGGGACCGAAAAATGCCCAACCAATCGTCTTCCATCATGGATGACCGCTTAGCGCCGATGACTGGGACACGCAGATGCTGTTTTTCCTGAGCAAGGGATTTCGCGTTATCGCTCATGACCGTCGCGGTCATGGGCGTTCGGCACAGGTGAGCGACGGGCACGATATGGATCATTACGCGGCTGACGCATCGGCTCTTGTGGAATACCTCGATCTGAAAAACGCCATCCATGTCGGGCATTCGACCGGCGGGGGTCAGGTTGCCCGCTATGTCGCGAAATATGGTCAGCCTCAGGGACGTGTTGCCAAGGCCGTTCTCATCAGCTCCGTGCCGCCCTTGATGGTTCAGACGGACCGCAGCCCTGACGGCGCCCCGATCTCAGTCCTAAACGGGCTGCGTGCAGGGCTTGCGGCTAATCGCGCGCAGTTCTTCCTGGATGTAGCGAGCGGACCATTCTACGGCTTCAACCGCCCGGGAGCAGAAGTTTCAGAAGGCACAATCCGCAACTGGTGGCGTCAGGGCATGATGGGCAGCGCCAAGGCCCATTATGAGGGCATCAAAGCATTCTCCGAAACAGATCAGACCGAGGATCTGAAAGCCATTACAGTGCCAGTGCTCGTGCTGCAGGGCGATGATGATCAGGTCGTGCCTTACCAGAACGCGGCAGTCCTTCAGGACAGGCTGCTTCGGAACAGCACGCTGAAAATCTATCCCGGTTATCCGCATGGTATGCACACGACACATGCAGACGTTATCAATGCAGATATCCTGGCGTTCATTACCGGATGATGATCGCATCATAACGATGTGACGTTTAGCGTCAGCAGGTGGCGTCTGGACTCTCCATCTGCCCGTCGATGTCGGCTTACGGTAACATCGCTTACGGACGGAATGTTTAGATCTGTTTGCATGGTTACCGGAGCTGCTGCTGATCCTATGTCAGGACTTTGACCTGACGAGGCATTCCCTTTCCTGAAGCTCGATGGATGCCGGCCACTGTTTCTGTGACCAAAGTCTGGACACTCGGAATAGGAAGCTGAGCGATGTGATGAGAAATTTTCTTTCTCCGTAGAAACCGTTGTCTGATGGCCATTCAGGTTCACGTCATCTTTGCGCGTTATAGGGGCAAAGACGCCAGCGCAATGATGGCGTGCTGTGATCGTATTAGGAAGGCCAGTACAGGTTATGCAACGGGTGATACGTTACGGATTGTCAATTCTGATAACACTCAGCCTGTGCGGATGTGTCTCTTATACCGAAACAGAAAGTATCTGTAAGAAAACGGAAGAAGGTATTCTTCTGCATATAGATGGCTCATATGCGGGCTATCCACATTCTGTTTTACGGCATGCAGTTTTGCAAAGCGTTGCCTGCCCTACAAGAGAAACAGAACTTCAGGCATTTCACGCCATTGCTGCGCCACCACCACATATGCGGGTGTCTATCAAGCGTCCGGCCGGGCAGGGGCGGTTGGGATTGCTTTCAGTCACATTATTTTCGCAAGGGCGTTTTGTGATTGGTGAACGCATGGCCCTGACGTCTTTTTCACGCACCCAGTCACCTTCATCCATAAAAGGCGACATCAATCTGGCAACGGTCAATCTATGGAATGACCTCGCCTCCCGAATTACGCATAACAAGCCGATTATTCCGTAGGAGGCTGCGTGTAACCTCATGCGTGAAATCCTGCTGTTAAGTATTGTGACATTTTCATTCGTCATATTTTCTGCAAATGCCCAGAACATGCCAGAAAAAATAGATTTTCATAGAGCCATTAATATGGCCTGGGCGGTTGATCCTGTGCGCACGGAATTGCAGGTTGGCCATCATTCTGCAAAGGCGCGCAGCAGTGCAGCAGGATCATGGTTTGCTGGCGGGCCAACTCTGTCCGGTGAATATATGGATGACCATGCAATCGGCAGTAATGAAGGGTATACTACCTATCAGGGAGGCGTGTCCGTACCGCTCTGGTTACCAGGGCAGGGAAGCGCCACACGTCAGGTTGCAAGTGCTGAAGCCGCATCTCTGGATGAGCAGCTAAATGTTGAATACCTGTCGCTTTCCATAAGGATATTGGATGGGGCGGCCAAAGCAAAGATTGCGCAGGAACGTTTAAAGGCGGCACATCAACTGTATGAGTATGCAAGCAGGGTAAACAGTTTGATTGCCCATTCTGCGCATGTGGGTGAATCTTCATCTTCGGAAAGCCAGATAGCACAGTCAGAAATGGAAAATGCCCGTAATGAACAGGCATTGGCGCAAGAATATCTGGAAAATGCTCGGGTTGAACTGGAAGTTTTATTTGCCCAGCCAGTTGAGGTTGATCTTTCCCATGCTGCAGATATGGCACATGTGCGGTTTGTGGAGCCACATGATATGGAAGACAATGATCCGCGCGTAAAAGCCGCACACAAAAATGTTGAAGCTGCACAAGCTAATATGAAGCTTGCCCGCCGCTCTTTTATGCCCAATCCAGAACTGGGCATCGATGTGATTCATGAAAAACAGTATGGCAGCCCATGGGATGACCGGGTTGGTGTTAACTTCAGCATCCCACTACCAAGCGAGGCCCGGAATACACCGATTATGTCTGAGGCCAGCAACAGGCTTGCTTCTGCCAATAGTCAGGAAATACAGGCCCGGCGCATGGTGCACCTGGAAATATCCCGTGTACGGGCTCGGCTGATGGCCGCCACAGCTGCCCGGCAGACCACCCGTATAGCAGCCGCAAATATGCAAAAGCGTGCAGCGGCAGAAGAACATGCCTGGCGGGTGGGAGAGGCAACGCTCGAAACTGTCATGCAGGCAGAACAGGCAGCCTGCAATGCGCAGTTTGCCAATGCCCGTGCTGAGGTGGAGTGGCATGTCGCAACGCTGCGTATGATGATTGCCATGGGGATTACACCATGAAAGGGCGCATCCTTGCGTATTTCGCTGTGTGTTTTTGTATGTCGTCTCTCGCCAATGCGGAAGATCAGATACTCCCTTCGGTTGTCGCACTAGATATGGAAGCGATAAAAAATGAAAGCATTACAGTAACCTTTGCCAAATCTGGTAAGGTTTCTCGCATTTTGCCAGTTATCAGTCGGGTTATGCCCGATACCACGCGGCTTGTGTACATTCACCCAGCAGGAAGTGGCAAAGTACAGGACATTCTGGTGCAGCCGGGTGCTTCTGTTCGTAAAGGCCAAGCCTTGCTGCGCTATCAGGATCATTCTTTCCATGGTGCACAGCTGCAAGCCATTCAGATGCGTGCCGCGTTAACCGCCGCCATTGCCAGTAGAAATGATGCCGCAGCCGCAGTGCAGCGCGCAAAACAACTGGTTGGTCAAACCCTTTCATTGGCAGAGCTGCGGCGCCGGCAGGATATTCTGGCGCAGGCAGATGCAACCATGCGGGCCCGGCAGGCAGATGTGGATACATTGGGCCATCGGTTTAATGAGGAGTTCAATTCATCCTCTGAACAAAGCAGCCGAAAACAGCAGGATGAGGTATCAACCCTGATCTCTCCGGTTGATGGTGTGGTGCAAACGCTGGACACATCTGTCGCCGCAGACCTAACGCCAACTACAAACGTGGCAAGCGTAGCGGATCTGTCTGACGTGTGGATTGTTTCGGACATTACACCGGAACAAGCAGCATGTCTTCAACCTGGAGGGCTACAGACCACAGAGACCAACGATGGTGCCATCACATCCCGGATTGATACAGTGGATGGCATGGCCAACCCGCAAACAGGGTTGGTGCGTGTTATCAGTCGTGTTCCCAACCCAACTGGTGCATTGGTTCCCGGCATGGTGCTGGATGCCAGCCTGACGGAGCGTGAGAGTGTAACGGGTATTATTGTGCCGGCAGAGGCTATTCAGAAAATTGATGGCCATAACGTCATATTTGTACAGGTGGATCAAACACATTACCGGCCCGTGGTGGTGGATGTGGCCTTGGATAATGGCATGCATGCGGTTGTAAGCTCGGGCTTGAAAGAGGGTGAGGCAGTGGTCAGCCACGGCAGTTTTGCCCTGAAATCAATCATCGGGCTGGCCGGAATGGACGCAGACTGATGGCCCGTAAATACCTGGAGGCTTTGTTACGTGCCCGCATGCTGGTGCTGGGTGGACTGGCTCTGATATTGGCGGCAGGTATGATGGCAGTGCTGGAACTGCCAGTGGAGGCTGTGCCTGATATTTCCCCAAAACAGGTTCTCGTATCCGTTGTGGCGCCTGGGCTCGCGACCGAGGAAGTGGAAAAACTGATCACCTTTCCGGTTGAAGCCAGCATGACCGGTATTCCCGGTCTCACAGATCTGCGCTCTGTTTCCCGTGGTGGGGTCTCGGTTGTTTATGTGCAGTTTGCTGATGACACGGATATCAATCTTGACCGCACACGTGTGAATGAGCGCATCCAGCAGGCGCGTGCCTCCATATCTGTTTCGGGCATTACTGTAAGCATGGGGCCGCTTGCAACGGGCATGGGTGAAATTATGCAGTTCCAGATCAAGGGGGCAGGGCGCTCACTTATGGAACTCAACCGGATCATGAACTGGACGGTAGTGCCGCAGATGCGGCTTGTGCCGGGTGTTGTGGATGTAAACGTCAATGGTGGCGCGGAAGAAACCTATGAGGTTGTGCTGGATCCTGCTCGGCTGATTGCCAGCAACCTTTCAGTGAGTGAGGTTTATCGCGCGGTAGATGCAAACAATGCGGCATCAGGCGGTGGGTGGATCACCCATCATGCCGAACAGCAAAGTGTTGTCGGGCGTGGGTTGATCAGCAGCCTTGCGGATTTTGGCAATATTGCCGTACGCGCCAATGCCGATGGCTCCATCATACGCCTGCGAGATCTTGGGCTCATTACAACTGGCGCACGCACACGCCTTGGCGCAGTCACCCGTGATGGGCAGGGTGAAATTGTGATTGGCGTGGTGATGATGGAAAGTGGCGCAAGTTCCAACGCCACATTGGCCGCCATCAATCGTGCCTTGCCAAGCATAAGGCAATCCCTACCAACGGGTGTTACGCTGGAGCCCTATTACACCCGCGCCACATTAACCAGGCAAACAATCGCGACCGTGCGCGATAACCTGCTGATGGGTGCCGTGCTGGTGATAGCGGTGCTTGTGGTTGTGATTGGAAGCTGGCAGGCCGCTCTGGTGATTGCTTCCGTTATTCCAGTAGCTCTTGTCTGCGCCATGGCCGGTATGCGGTATTTTGGCATTTCAGCCAATTTGCTTAGCCTTGGCGCAATTGATTTTGGCATGATTGTTGATGGCTCATTGGTAGTTATTGAGCATATTCTTTCAAGGCGGGAGAAGGAGCCAGAAGCTGCGTTTATGCCGCTGGTTGTCTCATCCGTTCAGCAGGTCATGCGGCCTGTGGGCTTCGCCATACTGGTCATCATTATGGTCTATCTGCCTATTCTGACCCTGCAGGGCATTGAAGGGCATATGTTCCGGCCTATGGCGCAAACGGTTATCATGGCGCTTCTAGCTTCGCTGGCTTACTGTTTCATTTGTATTCCCGTAATTGCGGTTCTGGCTCTGGCGCGTGTGCGGCCAAAAGGAGATACATGGCTGATTGCTCGCCTACGTGCTCCATATGCACATCTGACAGAGTGGGGAGAAGCACATCCGCGGCTTCTGTTTGGGGGCACGCTGGCCGTTCTGGTGTTATCGGCAGGTCTTGCAACACGTTTGGGCGGGGAGTTCATTCCCCAGCTTGATGAAGGGGCTTTGACTGTTACCACCACACGTCTACCCTCAGCATCTTTGGAGACAGTGCTTGCATCGGTGACAAGGCAGGAACAGATTCTGCGGGGGTTTCCTGAAGTAAAAACGGTTGTCAGCAATACAGGCACATCCGCCATTCCCACAGACCCGATGGGTGTGAATGAGACTGACAGCTTCATTCTTCTCAATCCGCCATCAATATGGAAAACCGCACGCACGCAGGCCGGGCTGGTGGCTGCAATGGATGAGACGCTGCGGCGAGAATTGCCAGATGCGCTGTATTCCTGGAGCCAGCCGGTGCAGATGCGCATGGATGATCTGCTTTCTGGCGTAAGAACACAGATTGCGGTTTCGATTTTTGGTGATGATCTGGCAACACTTGCCACTCTGGGGGACAAGGTTGTAGCTGCTATCTCAAGTGTAAAAGGTGCCGCAGATGTGGCTGCGGCGGGTGATGGCAGTGTGCCGCTGGTTGTGGTGGACATTGATCGTGCGCAGGCTGCCAGCCGCAACGTGGCAGTACAGGATATTCTGGATACGGTAGAAGCCATAGGCGGGCATATTGGTGCGCGGCCTGTTATTGTTGGCAATGCCATTATCAGCACGCAGGTGCGCCTGAACGGTCGCCATGTGGCTTCAGCAGCAGCTATTGCTGCCTTGCCTGTCCGGCGTATGGATGGGCAGGGGAATGTGATGCTTTCACAAGTGGCGCATGTGCATGAAGTTGACGGTACACCACGTATCAGTCGTGATGGCGTACGCCGCCGCATGGTGGTGCAGGCCAATGTGCGTGGGCGGGATCTTTCCTCCTTTGTGGCCGAAGCGCAGATGCGTGTGGCGCATGATGTGCATCTGCCATCGGGCTACACCATGCAATGGGATGGGCAGTTCCGTAACCTGCACTCAGCCGTGCAACGTCTGGAAATTGTTCTGCCGATAGCCCTTGGTCTGATATTTGCATTGCTGATTGTAACCTTTGGCGCAATCCGGCCTGCATTCTTGGTTTTTATCAATCTGCCTGTGGCTGCAACCGGCGGCATTATTATGCTGACATTACGTGGAATGCCTTTCAGTATTTCAGCAGGTATTGGGTTTATTGCCCTGTTTGGAGTAGCAATTTTGAATGGCGTTGTGCTGGTGAGTGAAATTGCCGCATTGCGCGCGCGTGGCATGACCGTGGCACAGGCAGCTTTTGCGGGTGCCAAATCCCGCTTTAGGCCGGTTATGGCAACAGCATTGGTAGCAAGCCTTGGCTTTTTTCCCATGGCGTTTTCTGAAAGTGCAGGCGCAGAGGTGGAGCGGCCTTTGGCCAGCGTGGTGATTGGCGGGTTGGTGATATCCACGCTGCTGACCCTGCTGGTGCTGCCATCCCTGTATGCTCGTGTCATGCGAGAGGAGGTTCAGAACTGATGCGTATCCTCATTGTGGAAGACGAGCACGATCTTGGGGCCGCCGTGCAGGAGCGTGTAAGGCAGGACGGGCATGCTGTAGACTGGTTCATGACACTGGAAGATGCACGTGCAGCCGTAGCAACCGTGGATTACGACTTCATGCTGCTGGATCTTGGGCTGCCAGATGGCAATGGGCGCGATCTGCTGCGTGAGATCCGCCGTGCCTCCTTTGATACCGCCATTCTGATCACAACGGCAGAAGACCAGATCAGTGACAGGATTGCAGGTTTGTCCGATGGAGCGGATGATTACATTGTCAAACCCTATGACCTGAATGAACTTGTAGCCCGGATTGCAGCTGTCGCGCGTCGGTACGTCACGCCACGCAGGCAGGCCTGCTATCAGATAGGCGAGATTGTTATTGACCGGGAAAATCGTTCCGTAACGCGTAATGAGATGGAACTTGAGTTAACAGCACGGGAATGGGCAATTATGGAATTGCTCTCGCGCAGGCCCGGACGCATTTATTCTCGCCAGCAGATTGATACAGCCTTGTATGCGCTGGATCAGGATGTTGGCAGTAATACGGTTGAGGTTTTTATTAGCCGCCTGCGTAAAAAGGTTGGCAATACGGTTATCAAAACTGTTCGAGGCCGGGGCTATTGCCTGGCCGATAGAGCAGACGCATGAAAAACTGGAGCCTTGCGACCCGGATTGTCAGTGGTGTTCTGTGTGTGGTCACGCTGAGCCTTCTTGCCCTCAGTATCGCCGTTGCCGGTTTTACGCGTTACGAAATAACAGAACGTCTGGACAATTCCTTGCAGGAAGTATCCGAACGTTTGCAGGCTATCATCACCATACAGCCGCATAAAGCCCAGTCAGACAATGTGGCATGGGTGCCCGATGTGGGGCCACGAACACTCGCGTATCAGGTTGTTGACCAATCTGGCCATGTTGTTCTGCGTTCTCAAAATGCACCGGTTGAACCTTTTGTGTCTGATATTCATACAGGTTTTGCCAATACCCCTTTGTTCAGGGTTTATATTGCGGCACCTACGGCCACGGCTTATCGCGTGCTTGTTGGTGAGCCCACGTTGCATCGGCGAGGGGCCACATGGCGTGCTACGGCCATAGCGGTCTTGCCGATACTGATTTTTCTGCCCGTAATTTGGGTGCTGGTGCGGCTGATTGTGCGCCGGGCGCTGCGACCTTTGAACCGTTTGCATGATGAGATGCAATCTCGCGGCAGTGGCAATTTAAGCCCTATTTCAT
This sequence comes from Acetobacter oryzoeni, assembly GCF_004014775.2. Classification (NCBI taxonomy): domain Bacteria; kingdom Pseudomonadati; phylum Pseudomonadota; class Alphaproteobacteria; order Acetobacterales; family Acetobacteraceae; genus Acetobacter; species Acetobacter oryzoeni. The sequence goes on along the minus strand of NZ_CP042808.1, from coordinate 1,399,571 downwards.
CACTTGATTTGCCGGTTGAGCTGGTTTCCATTCAACATGCCGTAAACACGCTTTTGTCCCGCCTTAAAACAGCACTTTCTACTGAACGCGCTTTTGCAGCAAGTGCGGCGCATGAATTGCGTAATCCACTCGGTGCCCTTCTTGCGCAGGTACAGATGCTAGGGCGCATGTTGCCTGAAGGATCTTCGGCCAATAAACGCGTGGAAACCATTGCGGATCGCACCCGCAGATTGGCCCGAACGGTTGAAAAACTTCTACAGTTTTCACGTGCATCTTCTGGCATTGCTTTTCGGCGAGATCGATTTGATCTGCTGGCCGTATTATATGTGCTGGTTGATGATCTGGGGCATCCACCACGTGATGGCCAGAGTATTGATTTAAAAGCCAAGGGTATTGGCCATATTTTTGTTTATGGAGATATGGACGCAACCGGTATTCTGTTGCGCAATCTGCTTGAAAATGCCCTCTTGCATGGCACTTCTGATATGCCAGTAAAGGTTGAGGTAAAACCTGAGGGCTGTATTGACGTTATTAATGATTGTCCTGCCTTGGTCCCGGACACATTGGCCCAACTGACAAGCCCATTTGTACGTGGTGGCAGTTCCAGCAATGGAAGCGGCCTTGGTTTAGCAATTGCCAGTAATATTGCCAGGCAGATGGATGCGCGCTTGCAATTACAATCACCTCTTACTGGTTCTGCGCGGGGATTAAGTGTTTCACTGTGTTTCCCTAACCCAGAAATCATATTGCAGTCTGAAGAAACCTGACAGTAACACGTTCAGGTTTGCGTCATGTTGGTGGTGTATTGTGTTCTCAATGGAATATGGGAAATAATATCTTGAACAGCCAGAAAGAAACGCATGCAACATCCCGTTTGGGATGGCTGCGGGCTGCTGTGTTGGGCGCGAATGATGGTATTCTGTCAACATCTAGCCTTATTATTGGTGTTGCCAGCGCACATGCTAGTCGGGAAAATATTTTGCTGGCTGGAATATCAAGCCTAGTGGCCGGAGCCATGTCTATGGCTGCAGGAGAGTATGTTTCTGTCAGTTCACAGGCAGATTCAGAAAAAGCTGATCTTGCTCGTGAAAAGCAGGAGCTCGGTAGCAGTTGGGATACCGAAGTTGGCGAACTGGCTGATATATATCGCCAGCGTGGGCTGGATGATGCTCTGGCGTGCAAGGTTGCACAGCAGCTGATGCAGCATGACGCATTGGGGGCACATGCCCGTGATGAATTGGGTATTTCCGATGCAACATCTGCACGACCAATACAAGCGGCCTGTGCATCGGCTGGGGCATTTTCGTCTGGCGCAATACTGCCGGTGTTGGCTGCATTACTCTCATCTTCATCTCGTGTATCATGGGCTGTGTCCGCAGTCTCACTCATAAGCTTGGCGTTACTTGGAGTTGTGGGGGCCCGTGCAGGTGGTGCTGCACCTTTGCGGCCTACTTTGCGCGTCGTATTTTGGGGTATTGTCGCTATGGTGGGAACAACTTTTGTCGGAAAAATGTTTGGCGGCCTGTAAAGAAATTATCATTATTATATAATACTATCGTGGTTTCCGTGAATATTGTTTTTATGGGAATATAATTCAAAGCTCTGACCAGTGTAGATGGAAGTAGAGGTGGTCGGCTGCCGTTTGATACGGTTCTGATGTTCAAAACCCTAGGGCGTGTCGTCAGTTAGCTCCGATCATAGCGGAGACGAGTTGTATTGATGCACAGAAGGTTGATTTCAGCTTGTCTATAGCGTGTTGCGATGCCTCTGAACTGCTTTAGTCTGGCGAAGAACCGCTTAATGATATTTCGTTTTTTATAAATTGAGAAACGTGTTTTTCGTGAACAGATACGGTTTTTCTTTGAAGGGGATAACTGCTGTGGTCCCTAGTTTTTCAAGCTTTTCGATGAGGGGATCGGCGTCATCGTTTTTCCCGCCACGGGCATTCAGGAAAATCTGGCCGGCAAGGCGAAAAAGTTTGGTATCTTGGTTCTGCAGTTCGAAGGTGACGCGTGAGCGCCACCTTTTCAGTTTCTATGATAGTCGGGGGTAGAATTTCTCACATTGCAAGAGCTGACTTGCGCGGTTCATTTGCAGGCCACGCCAGAAACCTAATATAGCGAGGGTAACGTAAGAAATAACTAAAAATGCACCAATGACCTGACTTTTGTGCTGGATAAAAATTGCAAAAGCCATCACAGGGAAATAAGAAAAAGCAGAGATTCCATAAGATAGATTGCTCTGGAGGTAAAAATATCTTGCACTTTTCTTCCGAGGACTCTCGATTGCGTTTTTTTCTGGATTGAGCCTTACCAGGTGTCGCACGGCTCTCATGTCTCGTAGCATGACGAGAGGGTTGCTACGTGCAAAAGCGAATTCAATTTCGGGTATTGGATAAAAGCTACTCAACGCATCTGCGACAGCTATGTACAGCGCGTACCTGTTAGCCGTATTTTTGCATGTATCTTGAGAAAAGAGAGTAAATATTCTTTCTGTCTTTGACTTTGATATATGAAGAAATCCAAATCGTATTTTATAAATTAACTTGAAAAAATTAGCGAATGCAATAGATATGGGGGCAATATATTTTACAAAATATTCTATAATTTCGGAAGTAGTAAACATTTTTTCACTCCAGTTTTCATCATGATGAGGAGGGCATTTTGCATTCCTTAAAGGAGTTCTATGGTTTTATTGTGCCTGCAATATTTGGGTGGACGACATAGATACTGTCAAAGAAACCCAGGAGGCTCCACTGGATGAAGCGATTATACAAAGTCTTGCGCGGACCATATGCTTTCTGGGTGTCTTTCCATTAAAGACCGTTGCGGATCATATAAACGATCCCTCTCAGAACACGCCGGTCATCCGCGTATGGCACTCCGTGTGCCAGAGGAAAAAACGGCTCAATCCGCTACTATCTGGTTCTCAGACAGTAAAAACATGTAATTCACAGCCTTACCTTCATAGGTAAACCTGTGAATCACAACGTCCCGCGCAGTTCAATAAATTAATAGGTCCTGAGGCTAAGTATATTGAATGATTAAGCACGGGCAGAAAAAAGGCTTGAAAAAGAACTATTTAAAGCCGCTTTATTCTCAACTTGCGATTGTCGCAATTTGAGAAGCAATTCTGCCCCCACAATCAAAATCAAAGCCCCCAAGTCTCAGGCTTGCTGAGGGCTTTTTTAGTGCACATCAAGGCGATATGCCTATCGAATATCCCATTATTTCAATAACTTGGTAACCTCATATTCAAATTGGGGTGATTGCCCCCCGCAACCAACAGCTCCGTACGCAGGCTTACAAGGGCGGGACGCAGCGTAAGCGGGCGAAGGAGAAAAGGGAAGGATAACTGACGACACATCGTAATACAGACTGTTTCATGAAAACGTCACAATACAGGGCCGTATATCTACCTTATTGGAAGACAGAATTTTGTTACGGTTTGATAGTCCTTGCCTGATGATAGTGAATTAGCGAGTGCGTACCCCCGATTTTAACCGGCTTATCTTCCAGATGGCAGAAAGAGGCGGAGCACAAAGATTGCCTGCAGCCGGATGCGACCAAGATTGTGCTAGTGACCGGAGTAAGGACAAAAGTGTGTTAATGACGACTGTCAGAAAGATTTCTGATTCAGCCTACAACCGGGAACGTTCTCGCAAACTGGTTTTTCTTGGCTTAATGGCTCTGTCCGGACTGTTTGGTAATGCGATAGAGTTTGCTGGCAGCGCGGTTGCCGGACAATATGTTTCCGCGCATGGAGCCCCTACAATACAGGTGAATGTGGGTGCGGGGCATATGCTCAGCCTTTCCCAGTCCGCAGCCAGTGTTTTTGTGGCAGACCCGCAAATTGCAGATGTACAGATTCCGTCTGACAATAAAATTTTCATTCTGGGGAAAAAATCTGGCACAACCACTTTGTTTGCGCTGGATGATAATGGCAATTCTATTGCCTCATGGACAATCCGGGTTGAGTCTGACCAGACAGTGTTTACCCCGCGTGCGCAGACAGAGTCAGAACATGCGGCACTTCAGACAACCCCCAACGGGTCTGTGCTGACAGGTTCCGTCGCCAATGCGGATCAGGCTGATCATCTGGCGTCACTTGCACACGGTATAGAAGGCAAAGAGCATCCACTGGCAAATCAGATGGGTGTTACGCATCCCTTGCAGGTGAATCTGCGGATTAGAATTGCGGAAGTGTCTCGCAGTGTTGCACAGCAGATTGGGTTCAACTGGTCAACTGTCATTAAGGCAGGCAGTTTTGCCTTTGGCCTGCAATCGGCAGCCATTGCGGAAAATACGGCGGCTTCCTTGTTTGAGGGTGTTAATAGCAGCCACGTCAATGCGCAGACGGTGCTGGATGCCATGGCAAACGAGCATCTTGTAACACTTCTGGCTGAACCCAATTTAACGGCAATCAGCGGCAGTACAGCCACATTTCTTGCGGGTGGTGAGTTTCCTATCCCGGTGCCGCAGGCGCTGGGCGTTACCTCCATTCAATACATGCAGTACGGCGTTAGCCTTGCTTTTACGCCAACCGTGCTGGGGGCGGGGCTTATTCACCTCAAAGTGCGGCCGACTGTCAGCGCTCTGTCAGGCACGGGCAGCTACCAGCTTAACAACCTCTCTGTTCCTGCTCTCACCATGCGGCAGGCCCAGACAGAAGTGGAACTGGCGAGTGGTGAAAGTTTTGCCATTGCCGGCCTGCTGCGCAACGATGCTGATAATAACGTGCAGAAATTCCCTATTCTGGGGGATATTCCCATTTTAGGGCAGTTGTTCCGGTCTTCCCGTTTTCAGCGGGACCAGAGCGAACTGGTTATTATCATCACGCCTTATTTGGTGAAGCCGGTTGATCCTCTGCATACGCCAGATGATCCGCTCCGGCATATCCATCAGCCCAATGAACTGGAGCGGTTCTTTCTGGGGCGGCTATCGGACCAGCAGGATCTGGAGCGGATGCCGCATCTTAATGGCACGGGGTTTGTATTCGAGTGAAAAAGACAATCCTGCTGGCGTTTCTGGCGCTGTGTAGTTGCGAGGCGACGCAGACAGATCGTGAAAAAAACCTACCTGTGGCATTGCAAACTGAGCAACGGACCGTGCCTTTATCCTACGGCGGCACGTTTGACCCAGATCTTGTGCGTCAGGCCAGAGCATTGCTTGGGTATAAGACGGAACTCAGTGCTGATGTTGAAGGCGTCACATCAGAACAGTTTGAGCAGATTCTCCCGCAACTCGTCACACTTGGGCTGGACCCGGACCGCGTGCATCTCGCCCCACTTACCATCCGTTACCGTGCCGTGCCGCCTCGACTGATTTTAAGCCGCACCCAAGTTGCGTTGCCTGCTTGCTCAAAAGTTATCCGCTCTGGCTGGCTGGGTGATGTCACGCCGAGTATTGAGAATGTCGGGCGGTGTGTGCAGAATAACAATCTGGCCCAAATGCTGGCAGATCCCAGCGATCTGTATCGCACTCCGGCCTTCCATGCGTCTCCGGCGGAGCGTGCTGCTTTCGGAGTGCGTCGCTTAAATGAAGGGCGGGATCCGGCACTTCCGACTGATAAACTGGGCACCGGATTAAATGGAAATGGTGGTACGGAGGGAATGATGGGGGGCTCAGTCACTGATGGCCAAACCCAGACACAGAGTGGTGGCCTTTAGTAAGATGAGGCCACCGGTGCGCTTGTATGTCGTACCGTATCGTAAAAATCCAGATTTTCCCGCGCCTGCTGCTCTGACAGATGATGCCGCAAAATGGCAGAAGACATAGTACGATCTCCCATCAGGCCATAGACCATCGCCAGAGCGTTTTCCACAGCAGCGCTGTGCACGGTCTGGTCTGTTCCGGCCAATTCGCCACGCAGGGGCCGTAAAATGCCCAGAGCCTGCTGGTAAGATCCCGATAGCGCGAGTGAAATAGCCATATCAGTCCGAGCAGCAACATCATCTGGGCTCAACGCCAGAGCTTTTTGATAATAGCCTTGTGCTGCCTGCTGGTTTCCCAAGGTGTCAAGCGCAACGCCAAGTGCCACCAGAATATGAATGTCAGAGGGAGCCTGATGCAATGCGGTTTGCAGCAGGTTCACAGCTTCTCTCTGGCGGCCAGCTTCAATCAGCAAGCGGCCTGTAATCAAACCAAGCTGAGCATTATCTGGGTTTTTGGCAGCAAGTGGTATCAGAAGCCCAAGGGCTTCATTGGCCTTGCCTCCGGCTGTCAGGGCCTGTGCATAGCCAAGTTGCAGATCAAGCCTGTCAGGACGCAGCCGAGCGGCACGATTGTAGAATGTGATGGCTGTATTGGTATCTCCGGTTTGTAAAGCAGTCTGGCCAATGCGGGCCAAAGCCTCCGGATTTTGCGCAGCCTGCATCATTTGGCGTGTGGTATCCGGGTTGGGTCCGGGTGTTTGCACGCATGCAGTCAGCAAAGAGGTGGGCAGGCAGCAAAGAAGAAAAAATCTGGGAAACTGCATGAACAATCCACAAAAAGCGTAGGAAGGATATTTTTAGGCAGCGTTATAGGCTGCGGCGGAGGGGCACATGATGGCTTCAGAGAGTGTTCCGTAGAGTTTTACAGAAAACTCAGGGGCAACTTCATCATAAGAAATTACAGGAATATTCAAACCATATTGCCTGAGCAACAGGGATGTCGGGCGGCGCAGGTCTGGTGCTACCAGAAAAACACCTTTGCGATCATGCAAAAGGCATGGAGCCAAAAGCGAACGCGATGTCTCAATCAGATTTTTTGCAGAAACTGGATCAAGGTTGATCTGCCTGCCTTGTGGTCCGTTTTGCACAAGAGCGCGAAGAATATTTTCAAAGGGCGCATCAATACCAATGGCAGCAAGCACTTTGTCATTATTGGAAGACTGATGGCAGATCTGCCGGCGGAGTGCCAGACGAACCTTTTCCACCAGCCCGGAGGTTGTTTGCTCCTTTGGAGCCCATTCTGCAACGGTTTCAAAAATAGTTCGCACGTTCTGTAAGGCAACGCGTTCTTCTAGTAACAAACGCAGCACATCCGATGTACGGGGCAGAGGGCACACTTTGGCTGCTTCTCGCATTAGATCCGGAAGAACCTTTTCCGCACGACGCACAAAACTCTGTGTTTCCTGAATGCCCATGAGCGGCCCGGCATGTGCAAGCAGAGTTGCTTCCGCCGTGCAGCAGATAAAGTCTGTGGCGGTGAGGCTGTGCAGGCCAGCGTTCTGCACAGCAGGAAGAACTGCGGCAGAAACCGCGATGGTTTCCGGTCCAAATGGGCCAGAAGTACGACAGAAATCTAGCCCCAGTTCCTGAAGAACCGCCGGGAGTTCTTCAACAAAACAGAGGTCAGGGTCTAGTGGTATCAGTATAGCAGGGACGTTATCAACATCAATGCAAGCACTCTTGGCGTCCTGCCGGGTATCTATGGAAACCTGAATGTGGGGCAGGGTAAGGCCAAACTTCTCGGATAAGTCCCGAATACGGTTGTTGATTTTCTTTTGTGCGGCATCCTGCTGAAGCGTAAAGGCGGCTCCCAGCCTGACATGCACGTTCAGAGTTGTAACCAATGCGTGGTTCTGGTTTGCCGCAATAGCAAAAGCTGTTGCCTGTTCGTGCTTTTGCCGTTTGAGCAGCAGCCAGGAAGCCCCACCCAGAATACAGCCAAAGCATAAAAAAACAGCCGCGGGAAAACCAGGAACAAGCGCTAACGCTCCCATCACAACGGCTGCAACCTGAAGAGAGAGTGGTTCTGCACTAATCTGCTGCAGAATATCCCGGCCAAGATTTCCGCCGCTATCTTCATGCGTTACGCGGGTAACAACCACACCGGCCGTGAGAGAAATTAACAGAGCGGGGATCTGCGCAATCAGGCCATCCCCGACAGCCAGTAAGGAATAGGTTTGCAGAGCAGTTGAAAAACTCATGCCTTTTTGCAGGCACCCGATTGCAATCCCGCCAATGAGATTGACGACGATAATAACCAGGCTGGCAATGGCATCGCCTTTAACAAACTTCATGGCGCCATCCATGGCGCCGTAAAGTTGACTTTCCTTCTGGAGTTTGTTGCGCCGGTTACGGGCTTCTTCCTGCGTGATATCACCGTTTTTCAGGTCAGTATCAATACTCATCTGGCGGCCGGGCAGAGCGTCCAGACTAAAGCGTGCGGCAACTTCTGCAACACGTTCAGACCCTTTGGTAATAACCAGAAACTGCACAACGGTGATGATGAGATAGACAACAATCCCCACCACGACATTGCCGGAAATTACAAACTCCCCAAACGTGCGAATAATTTCCCCGGCATCCGCTTCCACCAGCACCATGCGGGATGTGGTAATGGAAAGAGCCAGCCTGAATGCCGTTGTCACAAGAATAATGACAGGCAGGGTGGAGAACATGACGGGAGAGCTGATATAGACAGCGACCATCATCAGAACGGTGGAAATGCTGATATTTAGGGCAATCAGAATATCAGCAAGCATTGTTGGCATCGGCAGGATCATCATACCAACGGTCAGCACAAGCAGGGCGACCAGCAGCAGGTCCTGACGGCGCGAAAAACGCATCAGAAATGAGTGTAAGGGATGGAGTTCTACGTCAGCGTCTGAAGTCATTAAAAGCGTACCGCAAGATGTTCGGAACCACGATGCAAAAGGATTTTATCAGAGAGAATCTGGTCTATTACCCAGCCATCCTCCACCGTGCTCCCCGGCGGAAGGCGCTCCCCATTTGTGTCAAGAACATAAGGCTGCGCACCAAGGGCTACCGCCGCAATCTGAACAGGAGAACGCAAAGTATTTTTGGGGAAAAATGTGTGATCCAGCAGAATATTGCGGGTGCCATAAGTCTGGTCAAACCAAAGTTTTGTAGCGGACCAAACGTCATTCTGCTCAGGCTGGAGCAAGCCGGTAACGCTTATCGCGCCATCTGCAGTAGCGGAAACGGCCAAGGTCTCAAGATGCGCATTAGTCAGCTTCTCCTGCAAAGCCTTTTGCATAGACACTACGTCGTCTGAAACAGATTTGTGATTATTGGGTGGCGATAGAGCCGAAAGCTGCTGGTGGTTAGGTGTTCCGATAGGCGAATGCCATACAGAGAATACACCCAGTAACAGAAGCAGGAGGGCAGAAAGACCATAGAGCCAGATTTTCTTCTTTTTAGGAAGAATAAGGCTGAAATCGGTATTGCCAGCAGAAAAAGCGATATTTTTTCGGGAAGAATAGGATTGGTTATCAGAAATTTTTTGGCCAGAAGGCAAAGTAACCGTGCCATGCAGCACTTTGATCTCTATGCCAAACAGCGTATTCTGAATTTGAAAATGTTTGTCGGAAAGTGTCTGATCAGCAATAACAGCGTCATTATCAAGAGATTTTCCAACAGAAAAAACTCCCGTTTGCAAAGCAAGGGAGCATCCTTTTTGTGGGCCGCTTTCTACTATCAGCAGCGGAACGGAAACACCCGTAACTGTTGGTCTAGACGTCATGGAGTATAAAGGGTGTTCCGACCAATGGCCGGAACACCACTTTTTTAACCGATGTTCGGGCGCTGCTGAGCCGCAGTTTCTTCAGCACCTTTTTCAGTTTTAACAACGGTGATTTTCTCGTTGGTTTCAATAGCCGTGTTGAAAGCAGAGGTCATTTTATCGATTTCGCTATCGATGTCGGAGCTGGAAGAAGATCCGGAAACAGCAGAAGAATCGCTCATGTGAATATTCCTGTTTGCAAAGTTTAGCACAAAAGTTGTCAGACTGCCCCGGCGGACCGAAGCCTGGATAACTGGCCACGAAAGTGGCCAGTATCAAAAACTGATTACTTTACGTAACCTGTTTCGATTCTGAGGTTAGCAACAGAGGCTGCTGAGTATTCCGGCGCAGAGACAGAACGCTGACCCTGCGCTGCCATGCCTGTGAAGGCCTGAATGGCGGAGTCAATAGACTGCAACGGAACACGCTGGTTCAGGAATTCCTGAACACCGCCACCTTTACGATCCAGCATGGTGTCGCCAGAGGATGACAGAGCAGAGCCATCGGCAAAATGTAGATCGTTTAGAGAAGACCCAACGTGCAGCACGGTGTCACTGTAGGAATCAAAAGTGTTGTTCAGCTGGAAAGCATTGCCAGTTTCCGGTGCAGAAATCTGCACATGTGTATCGGCCGGATTGCCTGTTTCGCTGTAAACACCCGTGATAAAAGATGTCTGGTTGTTCTTGGTGACGGAAACAGCGTTAATGTGGGAAGCGCCAGCGTTATTCTCACCGGTTGGCTGCACCTGCACCTGTGTGCCATCAGCAAGGTCTATGACCAGGCCGTCCTGCTTGAATTCACCATGCGTTTCATTGCTGGTTTCAATGTGCGGATCGCCAAAAACCTGAACGTAGGTATTGGTTTCTTTGTCATAGATACGCACGCAGCCGTCATTATCGCTATGATAATTGTAGGCGGCGCCCGTTGTATAGGACTGGCTGGCCGTAATCAGATAGCGGCCGGTGTCGATCGTGTTGCCGGAAACCTGCAGATCAGACGTTGCAGACGCAGATGCAAAATCGCTGCCTGAAGAAGGTTGGTTGACAGTAAGATCGCTATTTCCAGCATTGTTAATGGAAACAGACATCGCTTTCCCTTATCAGAGTGAAAAAATTAGGTTTCAGAACGGTTCGTCGGGGTCGCTTGTGCTGTCATTGATTGCATCAGTCACATCTGACTGCATGCTCTGCAGGAACATCATCCCGCCCTTCATCATCATGCTCTGAAATTCGGAGCCCATAGCCTGACTATCGGTGTCAGGTGTTGTAGCCGCCTCTTTTACGGAAGTGGCTGAAATTGGATCAGTCATAATTCCAGTCTTTCCTCTGTTAGTGGACAATAATATCGGAGACGGTAGAACCCCGAAAAACGGTAAGGTGCCGTGCGCCACCTCCGGTCCGCCGCGGGGGAGGTGCTTGCGCAGGCAGAGACAGAAGTGTCTGCTGAACAAGTGCGATAAAACGTGGCGGCCCGGCTACCATAATGGTGTCATTGGCCGGACCAGTGCTTAGATCAAATCTTGTATCTAAAAGTCTCATTTTCTGCAGAGCAACTTTCAACTGAGTGAAAGTATGGCTGTGCAAAGGGATAATCTGTGCAGACCGCTCTGACTTGCTACTAATGTAAAGTGCAGCACCATCGTCATACCAGTCAAAATCATAAAGGCGGCTCATTGTCTGGAGAAAATCCCGAGAAGAGATATTCATCCAGCGACCATGAACCTGACCACGAACCTTATCTGAAACAACAACAGAGACATCATTGATGTAAGAAAATTCCTTCAGAACAGAAGATATTTTCTGGTCTACAGCAATATAGGAAAAAGGCTTTTGTTCCCATGTCTCGTATGCTGATGCAGCGGACGCGGTAAAAAGGAACCCACAAATGGCCGCACAACTCAAAACTGTAGAGAAATGATCAGTCATCTGTAATCGGTTTCCACGTCATCTGTCCGATGAGGCTTGTTAAACCTTGTGATCTTTTTTGGCGCAATAACAAACTGAGCGGGAAATAAAACTGTCACACAACTGCAAAAAAACTGCTGCTATTGCAGGTCGCAGACAAGCGGATAAGCCTTTAAGAAGATGAAAAGAGGCACAATGTTTGTCATCAATTTAACGGGTGGTTGTTCGGATGTCTGATGCGATTGGAGCTTTGGCGGGTATTGCAGGTGCGCAGAGCGAAATGCCAGCGGCTTCCCCTGCGCAGGAAGCCTCTATTACCCCTGAGATATCGCAACATCTCGGGGCAGAATTTCAGCAGGCTGTACAAAATGAAATTTCTTTCGTTCCAGATCAGGCAGGTGGTGCAGTCGCCATGGGGCAGGCTCTCAATGAAAAGCTGGAAGGGCTTTCCAGCTATCTGAACCAATGGGGCGTAGAGCCTGCGGGCCAGACATCAACCGCAACCGCTGACCCAGCGAATGCTGCCGAACTCGTGGCGCAGATTCAGGCGACCTATACATTTGCGATTGAAACGACTTTGGTCAGTAAAGGGTCCACAGAAACAACGAAAATCTTCAATACCCTATTGAAGGGGCAGTAATGTTCTTACGGCGTTTTCGTGCTCTCAAAGCCGTATTTTTTCTGATCCCGCTTCTTCTGCTTTGCGCCTGCAAGACCGAGTTGATGACAGGATTGGCAGAAGATGATGCCAACATCATGCTGGCACTCCTTCTTCAGCATGGTGTCGGTGCAGATAAGGTGCAGCAGAAAGACGGGAGCGATACGCTGCGCGTGGAGCAAAAGCAGTTTGCGCAGGCTGTGGCTTTGCTGCATGAGGCTGGATATCCTCGCCAAAGTTTTAAAAGCATGGGGGATGTGTTTCAGGCGTCTGGTCTGGTTTCTTCTCCTCAACAGGAGCGGACACGGTTTCTCTGGGCGCTTGGGCAGGAACTCTCCCGCACCATTTCGGATATTGATGGCGTTCTAACGGCGCGCGTTCAGGTTGTGTTGCCTAATAATGATCTGCTGAATCGCGAACCAACACCTTCTTCCGCTTCTGTTTTTGTGCGCTACAAAGAGCAGAGCGCAGCTCAGCATCTGGTACCGCAGATCAAACAACTGGTGGCAGATAGCGTTGAAGGGCTGAGTTACGACCGCGTTTCTGTCGTGATGGTGCCTGTAGTGGAAAAAGATATTCCCGTTAGCTCCAGTCTGCCAGCAACAGGCGTTCCGTGGGAAATTTTAGGTGTTCTTCCAGTCTTTGTTCTGGCACTTGCTGCGGGTGTGCTGGTCAGCCGCCGCTGGCCGGAGCTGGCAGAACGCTTACGGCTTCGGGCTAGGTCATAATGCAAAACGAAGAAAGCAGAGCGAAGAGCCGCCATATGCAGGATACCGTGCTGGCTGCGCAGCTTATGGGAGTATCCGAGCAAACTCTTCAGCGTCTGACGACCTGTGTGTACACGCGGGATCTTCTGCATGGCACCTTTAGGGAAAAACTCGGTGGATATCTGCCCGGTGGCCTGACAGACGTGCAACGTTTTCTTTTGGCGCAGGATGGTGAGGGCATGAGCTTACTGGCTCTTCGCCTTGGGTGTGTGTGTTATGCTCGGACGATTCTTTCTCTGATGTCAGGTGAAACGCTACGCAAACTTGCGCATTTAACCACGCCGCATGTGATGCAAGATGCGGCATGGGGAAGCACGTTTTCTTCCCCCATGAAAGGGCCGGAAAGTCTGGAGCGGCTTGTGCCTCTTATGCATGTTTCTGGCCTGGCGTGTCTCCGGGCATGGTGTGAGAGGCAACCGGTGGCTGTTGGCCGCCGTGTTTCTTTATTGTTGCCGATGCAGGAGGACGAAGAGACAGTTCTGCCTGAATATCCCGAGCAGCTGGTAGAGGCTTTTGTTGCGGAGCAGCTTGGTCATGGTTGAGCCATCCTCTCCTTACGTTATTCGGGCACCCCAGTTTGATGCCTTAACAGATGCCCGCAGAATTCGCGCCACAGCACAGGAAGAAGCCGCTGCGTATCTAGAGGAGGCGCATCGTCAGGCAGATGCGGTGCGGCTTGCGGCTAAAGCAGATGCGGAGGCTCTCAAGGAAGAAGCGCGCATGCAGGGGCAGGCAGAAGTAAGGGCTTATCTGCAAAGTTGCGAAAATTCTTTGGCGGATATTGCTTTCCTTGTGGCGCGTCGTCTGATTGATGATCTGCCGCAGGATGAAAAGCTGATGCGGCTGGTTAAAACGGCCCTGCATGATCTGCCAGCGCAGATGGGAATGGTTGTGAAGGTTCCCATGTCAGAAGGAAATGCTCTTAGAAAAGCCATGCAGCAGGAAGGCGGAGTGCTTGAAGGCCTGACTGTTATGGAATGTCCCGGTCTCGAAAACGGAGAGTGCGTTCTGCAACATGAACAGGGGCAGACCCGGCTGGATGTAACCGCGCAGTTGCGGGCTTTGTGGCAAGGCGCTGCTGCGTGATGGATCTGGTAGCGTTTGCACATCGTGTTCAGAGTGCCTCTCCGCGTCCTGTTGTTGGGCAGGTTCTGCGGGTTACAGGCGGCCTGATTCATGCACGTATAGATGGAGCTGCACTGGGCGAAAGCTGCCGCGTTATTTTGCCGGATTCAGAACTTCTTGCAGAAGTTGTCGGGTTTGAAGGCGCCATTGTTTGGCTTGCGCCCATTGGCAGTATGCAGGGGTTGCTGCCGGGGTGCCTCGTTTATCGAACTGGGAGCGCTTTGCAGGTGCCAGTCGGCGCGTGTCTGCTAGGGCAGGTTCTGGATGGCTTCGGGCGGCCACTGAATGGTGAGGTCCTGCCGGATTGTGAGGAACGTCCATGTGCCGATGCGCCGCCGTCTGCGCTTTTTCGGCACAGAGTAACAGAGCCGGTTGCGACAGGCCTGCGCGTGATTGACGGTTTGTTGACATGCGGTAAAGGCCAGCGTGTTGGTATTTTTGGTGAGGCAGGGGGCGGTAAGTCCACTCTTCTTGGCCAGCTTGTCCGCGGGACCAGCGTAGACGTTGTGGTTGTTGCACTGGTTGGAGAACGAGGGCGCGAGGTTCGAGATTTTCTTGAACATCAGATGGACCCGCAGACCCGCAACCGCACGGTTCTGGTGGTGGCTACATCGGACCGTCCACCGCTGGAACGTGTGCGTGCCGCCATGACGGCCACCACAATTGCCGAGTGGTTTCGTGATCAAGGGCAGCATGTCTTGCTGGTGGTGGATAGCATGACCCGGCATGCGCGGGCGTTGCGCGAAGTCGGGCTGGCGGCTGGAGAAGTGCCGGGACGAGGTGGCTTTCCTCCGTCTGTCATGGCGGAGCTGCCGCGTTTGTTAGAGCGAGCTGGCCCTGGGGATGAACGTAAAGGGCCGGGAATGATAACCGCTTTTTACACCATTCTGGTCGAAGGCGAGGGTGACCCTGTCGCGGAGGAAATGCGCAGTATTCTGGATGGGCATATCATCCTTTCACCTAGATTGGCGGCATCTGGGCAATATCCGGCTATTGATGTTCTCGCTAGCCGCAGTCGTCTGATGAGCGTGGTAGCAACACCGGAACATTGTGAAAAAGCCAGCCGCCTGCGCGCGCTCCTTCATCGGTATGAAGACGTGCGCTTCCTTGTTGAAGTTGGTGAATACAAGCCCGGTAGTGATGCCGAGGCTGATGAAGCGCTGGCAAAAATAGAAGAAATCAGAAAATTTCTGAAACAGGGTGAACGGGATGTCATGCCGTTTTCCAGTGTGGTGACATGGCTGAACCAGATCGTCTGAAGTTGTGGCAGGTGACACGTCTGGCGCGTATCCAGGCCTTTCGAGAAGAAGAAGCAAGCCGTGAGTTGACGGCTGCTCGCCAGCAACTGGCACAGGCACAGCAGCAGATGGCTGATGCGGCGGCGGCCTATGAGAAGGATGTGGCCAAACAGGCAATGGCCCGGCATCAGCGCTGGCAGCACTGTGTGGGGCGCGAACTGAATGGTGCAACCGTGAGGGCGCTCCATGCGGAAGATAATGCAGGCCTAGCCTCTATTAAGCAGCACGCTGTCACCCACAAAAAAGCCGGACAACACACGAAACAGGCAGAAAGTGTTCTGAAAAATGCCGAGCATGCTCTGGCACACGCCCGGAAAACAACGGCTCGGCGGGATAAGTTAAAGCTCCAGATCCAGCGGGAATACAGGCAGCATGAGCGTCTGCGCGAGGAGATACTGCGTGATGAACACTCACAAATGCTGTTTGTTCATCGTGCTGAGGATCATTCAGTATGATGCATAATACGGCAGTACCCTATGTGCCGGAGGCAGTTAGCCGGGCAGAAGCTGAAGAGAAAAATCGTGGCGCAGCACACCATGTCTCTTTGCCGCTGGCAGAAGGGCTTGTGTTGCACGACCGAAAATTGCAGTGGGATGGGTCATGGGTTTGTTACGAAGGCCGGGCAGGGTATGAGTCCTTCCGGTTATTTTTGGTGCCGCCACTTATCGCCTCCCTTGCCGGCGTGGAAAAGCACGAAACTTCTTATGAAATACAGGCGATATTGAGCCTTCTGCCTCTTGAAGCCTGTCTTTCCCAGTTAGAGCAGAAGCTGGGCGTGGAGATACGCTTTTCCAGAATGGGGCAGGCTAAGCCCTCAGCCGAAGCCATATACGCGGTTGTTGAAGCGCAAGGTCGAAACTGGCCAGTGGCCGTGCAGGCAGCTTCTTCTATTATCAGCAGCCTTCTGGATATTTGGCCCCTGACTCCTCTACCTGCGGATGAGATCCTGTTCAGGACGGCTTTCCAGATTGGCAAAACCAAACTGCCATTAAATGTTTTATCCAGCCTGAATCTCCGCGATGTTGTTCTGTTTGAGGAAGGAAATCCCGCACAAGCTGGCTTGCTGGTGGAACAGTATGTAAGAGCCGACGTACGCTGGGGTGAGGAAAAAGGGTGGGTGCTGGAGAGCGGCATTTCATACCCAGATAAAAGGGAGAAGCAGATGGCGGACGAAGCCCAATATGCACATCTGGAAGAACTGCAGGATGGTATGGGTGAAGTGGCATCAGAAGAGTCTCTCCCCATCACCATAAGTTTTGAAATAGGGTGCCAGACCCTTACGTTGGCAGAACTACGTATGCTGGGCCCAGGCAGCATTTTGGTGGGGGCTAACCCTGTTAAAGCGCCTGTCAGGCTATGTGTAGGCGGACGGCAGATTGGCACAGGGAAGCTTGTGGATGTTGATGGTTCGGCTGGTGTACGTGTTGTAAGGATTTTTGGGCGTGAATAGTCTTGTCAGCCCTGATATTTCAGCTGTTCTGGTTGGAATTACCGCTCTGGGGTTTGTCACCTTTGCTGCGGTCACCATGACAAGCTTTATCAAGATTGCGGTTGTGCTTTTCCTGTTACGCAATGCTCTGGGTATTCAGCAAACCCCACCCAATATCGTGCTCTATGGCATTGCGCTGCTACTCAGCATTTATGTGATGGCTCCTGTTGTGACGAGTGCTTATGCAGCGGCTGTTACCTCTCCAGTAGACCATATGACGCTTTCGGATATGCTGGCGGCGGGGCGGCGAGCCGAGCAGCCTGTGAAAGCTTTTATGCTACGCTTTACTAGTCCTGGTGAGCGTGAGTTCTTTGCCAACGCAACCATGCGTGTGTGGGGGCCTGAATCTGGCCTGAAAGCTGCGCCGGACGATTTGCTGATTGTTCTGCCCTCTTTTCTGCTCTCAGAGCTTCAGCGTGCTTTTGAAATTGGCTTTCTGCTCTACCTGCCTTTTATCGCAATTGATCTTGTTGTGACTGCGGTTCTCATGGCTATGGGCATGTCGTCTGTATCACCTTCCACCATTGGGGTGCCGCTCAAACTGTTTCTGTTTGTCGCAATTACGGGCTGGACACGGCTGATTCATGGTCTGGTCCTGAGTTACGCGACATGAAATCCTTCCATGTCTGAACAGCTTATTTTTCACTTTCAGTCTACGTTCTCTCTCGTGCTGTACATGTCGCTCCTGCCATTGCTGACAGCAATGGTGGTGGGGCTTATTGTGGGTATTCTGCAGGCTGTCACGCAGGTGCAGGACCAGTCTTTGCCAATGACCTTCAAATTGCTGGCAGTTATTGTCCTGCTTCTGTTTGGTGGGTCTTTGCTAGCGGTTCCATTGGAGCGTGAAGCTGCTGAGGTGTTTGATTCCTTTCCAGCTTTGACGCGGTAATGGTGCTGTGAGCGGGCCAGTATCCGGCGTTTCGTCACTTCTTGATATATTAGGGTTGTTGCAGCATTGGCTGTTGGCGCTAGGGTTTGCCATGGCTCGGCCCATGGGGCTTTTGTCCATTCATCCAATTTTTACCCGTTTTCAGATTACCGGGTTGTTGCGAGGGGCTATGGCGCTTGTTCTGGCTCTTCCCGCTGTGCCCATGATTGCCACCATGTTGGAGCAGACACCACAAACAGGCGTGGCGTTAATGATGCTGGCTGTAAAGGAAGGTTTGCTAGGATGCTTTCTGGGGCTTTTGCTCGGGGTGCCCTTCTGGATGCTGGATGTGGCGGGGGATATTCTGGATTTGCAGCGCGGCGCCACGCAGGGGCGTATTAATGATCCGGCAGGGTTTGAGGATGTCTCGATAACCGGGACGTTTCTGCTGCTGCTTGGTATTACATATTTTGCAGCATCTGGTGGTTTGCAAATGCTGCTGCATTGTCTGTATCAAAGCTGGATAATTTGGACACCGCTGGCCGGCCTGCCCAGTTTTTCAAAACAGTTTCCTGTACTGGTGTTAGGGCTTCTGGATGAAATGCTATCTTCCGCAGTAAGTCTTGCCTTGCCAATGCTACTGGCCATGCTGCTTTCTGATGTGGCGTTAAGTATTGTCAGCCGGGCCGCCCCCTCTCTGCGTGTAGATGATCACGCTATGGGCGCGCGTAATATTGTCTTCTTTTTTGTGCTGACTCTTTATACGTCTTACCTATGTCTTTTTGTTAGGCAGGATGTTGCCCGTATTCCTGCATTTTTTGATGCCCTGAAACTGATGATAGGGTAGCCCCGCGCATGAGTGATACAAGCGAAAGCAAGGAAATTCCCGCTTCCGCCAAAAAATTGCGCGAAGCGCGTAGGAAAGGGCAGGTTGCTAACAGTAAGGATTTTGTTGGGGCGATTGCGAC
The DNA here is from genome assembly GCF_004014775.2 of Acetobacter oryzoeni. NCBI lineage: Bacteria > Pseudomonadati > Pseudomonadota > Alphaproteobacteria > Acetobacterales > Acetobacteraceae > Acetobacter > Acetobacter oryzoeni. The sequence goes on along the minus strand of NZ_CP042808.1, from coordinate 1,380,982 downwards.
CGTAACTGCGCTGTTTTATGTCGCCCTGCGCGGTCCTGATCTGTTTGCACAGTTGAGTGCGGCCTTATCTGATACAGCCACTCTCTCAGAAAAGCCGCTAGATATTGCTTTATCGCTTATCCTGCATCGGCTGGAGAGTTTATTTATAGGGTTTGTTCTCCCTTTGCTGGTCTTGCTATTTTTTGGTGTTTTTGTTGCTGCCTTGATAGGCAATGGCGGAATGATTTTTTCGGCAGACCCGTTGGCGCCCAAATTTGAGAGAATAAATCCGGTTAGTGGTTTTCAGAGAATTTTCTCATTACGCAACATCATTGATGGTCTGAAAATTGTTCTGAAATTTGTAGCTGTTTTATGCACGCTTATTCTGGTTGTTAAATCTGACGTACAGTTTCTGGTACATCTCCCTGCCTGCGGACCAACCTGCGTGCCGGCAGCTGTCAAAGGCATGATCTGGCCGCTTCTGCTGTCAGCGATATTTTGTTTTCTGATTCTCGGCTGTTTCGATCTTGGTATTCAACGTCTGCTCTTTCGGCGAGAGATGCGCATGACCCGCACAGAGCAGAAAAAGGAACTAAAAAACTCAGAAGGTAATCCGCTGATTAAAAGAGCCCAGCGGCAAGAGCGCCGCGCTGCCATGGGTAGCAACGTGCGGATGGGTCTGAAACATGCAACTTTTGTTGTCTATGATGCAGAAGGGGCTCTGGCGTTTCAGTATGCGCCACCGGGTGTGCTGGTGCCAGCGCTGGTCGCCCGGTCTGGCAGGACTGGTTTGTCTGAGTTTCTGGGTGATGCGAAATCTGCAGGTATTCCAGTTGTGGAAGATGCTGAGTCTGCTAGATTTCTTGCATCCCGCGTGCCAATGGGCAGTGCACTCCCACGCGATGCTTTTCAGACGGCTATTTTCTGTATGCGAAAAGCCGGTGTGATATAATCTCTCTCTGCCACAGAGGGCCTGTAGCAGAGAGAGATGTCGTATTAGGCGTCACCAAAGCTTGCGGTGTAGTTCTGGCTGTTGTCTTGCGCCATGGTCATCGGGTTTGTGCCGTCAGACCGTTTCTGGTCATCATCAGGGTGGATATAGGCATTGCCTGAGCCCAACTGCTGCTCCATATAAGCGCCACCGGCTTGCATGGTGGAAGATGAGCCATCATACCAGCCAGCAATGGTTGCATTGCCAGCGCTATCCCGCGTAACGGTACCTTCTGGGGCAGAAGCCGCAATGCTTTTTGTATCGCCAGCGGTTTTGCCCTGATCATCAGAAACGTGAATGGACGCGTTTCGGCCATCAATATAGCTGACGTCTGTATTGTTAACGCCCTTTGCATCCGCATAAAATTCCAGGCGCGAAGCCGTAGGCTGGAAGGTGCCGGAAGCATCTGCTTTTGCCATAAAGCCACCCTGACCGTTGGCGTAGCTCAGTGTACCACTTTCACCCGGCTTTAACGTAATTTTGGCAACAGGTTCGGTTGTGGAGCCACCATTGAGAAACATACCGATGGTTTCGTCATGTTTGCTCGTATTCGTAATGGTCACTTTGTTTGCGCCACTGCCAGCAGAGACATCGGGGGTGGTTGTTTTGTTAGTTACATCACTCTCATGCGACGATATGACAGGGGTTGGCGGCTGTGCCAGATTGCCAAATATCTGGGCCAGTTCCTCTGGGTTAGCCCCCATATGGCTCAAAGCATCTTCTAGCCCAGTGAGAGAATTGACATTCGAAGCTTTTGAAACGGCCATATTATATGCCTTATTAAATCGGAAGTAGATGGAAAATGTGGCATATAAATTATAAAAATAGAAAGAAAACCAATTTATTTTATAAAAATTTCACAATGCTATATTGGGCGATGTTCATAAATTAATCATTGTGCAGATATGTCGCTCTGGACTGTCAGGAACATAATTTATCGCGAGAGCAGCCACGTTAATAGGCCGTGGGTCAACGAGCATGTCTCTTTCTTCTGCTCTCGCGAAAATAATACTCCATCAGTTCAGTGGAGCTAACTCCTAGATATTTGTTTTAAGAACCAGTTGTTTTATTTTTTGTGGAATCTGAGCTTCCTGTAATACCGTAATCAGCGAGATTAGAGAGCTGATTATAGTAATTATGCTGCTTTTTCTTCTTTTCCACAGCCTGAATAATGAGTTCTACAAGACCAACAACAAATCCGACTGCCGCAGTAACACCCGAAGCTATTCCCGCAACAGCGCCAGTAACACCAGCCGCAACACCCACGCTGGCCCCGGCTGCATCCGCGGCTGATACCGCGCCTTCAACACCCCCAGCTATCCCGCTAATTGTATCCAGACTGCCTGAGGTGAGGGTCAGCCCTCCATCAACTTTATCGCCATTTTTTAAAGATTTTACGCCGCTGATAAGGCTTAGTACACCGGAGGCAACGCCGCCCGCTGCTCCTACTTCCTTGCCGCCAACTTCTGTCCAGTTCAAGGAGCTCTTTATTTTTTTCAAGGCCTCTTCATCTCTTGCTTTCTGGATTTTCTTAATAAGCTTGGTCGTGCCTTCGGTCGTGGTGCCCAAAGTTTGGGCAGAGGATGCTGCTATACCAGCCTGCCCAGTTGCTGTATGTGCTCCCTTTGCATACTGCACAATGGACGCAGCCAGACTTCCAGCGCTCAGGCCTGCACTGGTTAAATGGAGGCCGCCACTATCGTAGCCGCTTTCCTGACCAGGCAGAGATGGACTGGATTTTTCACCCGATGAGGCTTTTTCGATTTTTTGGATAGCATCATTAATTTTATAGCCAGACCTTACCAGATCAACAATTTTCTTAATTTCTTTGACGACGCTACCTGCTGTTGCTGCATCAAAGGCCTGCGGGTTCTGGCTTTGCACCGTTGCGACATATGCGTTTATTTTTGAATCACTGGCATTGCCATTGGCATCGCAAAATGTCGTTAGAAGACTTGCAAGATCAGCTGTGTCGTTCTGCTCATTTTTAACGGCATCGTCGATATTAGTCTGAATTTGCCCGGAATGTCCTTGTGTATAATCATCTTCTAGCACGGACGAAAATGCTGTATTCTCATCCTGATAATTGCTAATAACCTGAGCACTCTCACCATCTCCAGAAACAGTTTGCAAAGCCTGCGTCAGGCTGCTGCCGTCCACAATATCATTATTGTAGGCTTGCTCGACCTCGTCTTTCTCGCCACTTTTATTCAGAATGTTCGTGAGATCAGTAGCATCACTACCGCTTTTGCCCAGTAGTCCATCGACTGTGCGGGCCTGACTGACAAATGTTTGAATGCCCGAGCCGACACTCACCTGATCGCCCTGACTGTTTTCAGCGCTTAGAGCACTGGACAGACTGTCACCTGTCAGTTCCGTATTTGTATAATACTGGCTAATCTGGGCCTTCAAAGTAGGATCACTGTCCGCTAGGCTTTGTAGTCCGCTGCTTTGTGCAGTTTTCTGAAAATTCTGGACGTCCGTATCTGACGCAAGCTGGGTGATTTTACTCTTCAGGTCTGAAAGCTCATTATCATAACTAGAACTCAGGTGTTTGGATTTGGCCATACTGCCAGACCACAACCCTTGCGCTTTACCTGATTCCATCACGCTTTCATCGTTTTCAAGCTGTTCCAGTACAGCGGCTTTTGTAGCGCCACTATAGTTTTGTGGATTTTCGAAAACGTCTGAACCGATACTTTTGGAATCAATATCTGGTAATGACTGCTTAATAGCATTCTCGCTCATGTAAGAAAGAAAACTGGCGTTGCTCGTTGGCGCATCAGACTTGATCCAGTCTGCTATATTGCCACGTCCTACTGCACCATCAGCCCCTGTACCGCCAGGGCCGTTCCCCGCGATATCCAGATTAGAGAAAATGGCATTCTGATCTACAATATTTGCTGCATCTTGTAGGGCACTGCCCAGCCCAGTATCAGACGCGACGGCAGCAAGATTGTCCTTATGTAACCCCAAATTATCCTGCCGCTGGTCTGCGGCACCGGCTTGCATCTGGCTACCTGCGCCTGCAATCAGTGTTTGATTTGCCATGACAAGAGCTGCCTGCCGCACTAAAGTCAGAGACATGCCGCCGGCATCAGGATTTTTTTTCTCGTAGGACGTAATAGATGACAGGGCCGCTTTCTGATCTGCGTTAGATTTTTTTATAAAATCTTTTACTTGCGAGAGGGTGACTATACCGCTGGATTTTTTATCTTTGGCGCCCGTGTTTTCAAGCGCGCTGATCATGGATGGGCTGCGTGATATAACCTTCAGAGCCTTCTGGGCATCTGGCGGGAGCTTGCTCCAGGTTGAAGGATCATTAAAATTGATCTTACTTTTGTCTAGCCCCCATTTTTTCCAGTTATCACCAAGAAGGTGCACCGCCGCATAAGACCGCCCAAGGGTTTTTCCCTGGTCACCGGAGTCCGACAAGCCTTCCGTCAGTTGTTCCCACTTGCTGTAGTCCTCAGCATATTTTGAACTATCGACATAATCATCCGCGTCCTGGTCTGAAACGCTATCTGTCACCTTATTGGTTGCATTTTTAAAGGCTGCGGATAGATCTTTCTGAGTGGTATCATCGGCAAAAGACGTGCTTTTGACAGAAGAGGTTTGCATACTCTGATCCTGAGGCTCTGGGGACGGTAAGTATGGGAAGAATAAGCCATTTGTAATGCAGAAGCCTCATGACGGTTTTATGAACAATTTTAGCCGGAAGTACCTCGGTTTCTGTGAAGGGGGGTGTAAATTTCTGGATACGCTGGCTGCGGGTTGGCTATAGTTTAGGACCTATAATTGTAAGGGTATTGATATGTTGGTATCAGGCACCTTTAAAACGGGTGATATCAATAATCAGATTATGCTGGGCCTGTAGGCTGGGTTTGTGTGTAACTGAAACAATGGTGATATTTGGCAGGCTCTGCCGAAGGTGTGCATAAAGGATATTCTCGGCATCTTCATCCAGATTGGATGTGGCCTCGTCCAGAAAAACCCAATCAGGTTTGTTAAGCAGGATACGGCCAAACATAAGCCGCTGCTGTTCTCCGGGAGAAAGGGTTTGTTCCCATACTTCCTCATCCTTTAGTCTGGACGCAAGTTGGGGCAGGCCAATTTGCCTTAAAATCTGTTGTAATACAGTGTCATCGTAATTTTCTGCCTCTAAAGGATAGCAGAGTATCTGCTTTAAATTTCCTAAAGGCAGATAGGGGCGTTGCGGCATAAACATCATGCGCAACTGAGGTTGCTGAATGCAGCCAGAAGCAAAAGGCCAGATATTGGCCATAACGCGTAAAAGTGTGGATTTTCCTATTCCCGAAGGACCTGCAAGGGCAATGCTGTGTCCATGAGGTAGGGTAAGAGAAACATTTTGCAGCAGAATACTGCCATCAGGTTTGAACACATCCACATTCTGCAAAATCATGTCTGACAGATCAGGGATTGTCTGGCGTTCTATGGTCTGTTCGTATTCTCTTGCTCTGGCCATCATACGCTGAAACATAGCGAGCCGGATAACATTTGAGCGCCATTCAGCGAGGGAACTGTAAGAAGAAGCAATCCAGCCCAATGCACCTTGAACACGAGAAAAAGCCAGCACAAGTTGCATGAGTGTCCCAAAACTGATTTTTCCAGCAAAATATCGCGCAGAACCAACAAGCAGTGCGAAGTTACCGGAAAGCACTTCCAAGCCACTGGTAAGCAAGCCTAACCACTTGCTACGCTTCATGATTAGGAAAAAATTATCATACACGGCAGTAAAACGGGATGTTAAGGCACCTTGCTCTCTTTTGCCGCCACCCGTGAGTGCAATACTTGCTGCATGGTTGCGAATATGCACAAGAGCGTAACGAAAATCGGCTTCTACTTTTTGCTGCTGTGTTTGCAGGTTAATAAGCTTGCGCCCGCAAAAATGCGTTATAATGGTTGCAATAATTGAATAAATAAGGGCAACCCACAGAAAATAACCAGGAATACGCAAACCAAATATAACAAGTGGTCCCGATAATACCCATAACAAACCAATATAACTTACAAGTGTAATAAGGTTTGAAAAAAGACTGGTAAATTGCGTAAGGGTATCTGCGGCAAAACGATCAATATCTTCCTGTATGCGCTGGTCTGGATTATCAGCGCCGATATCCATGTTGGCAGCCTGCATAGCAATAAGGAAGGCTGTATTCTGGTGGAGCCATTGTTGGCTCATGCTGCGGGTCATCCATGTGCGCCAGCGTAATTGCAGCAGTTGCTGTAGGTATGTGGCATAAACACCAGCCAATAGGGCGGGAATGGCAATCAGGAAAAATCCGGGAACAAAACCTTCTGAGGTATGAGAATACCAGAACAAACCACGTAGAAATGTTGATAAATCTTTTTGTTGTAGGGCCGTATAATAGATATTGCGTGAAAAAGACTGCCATACATCCAGCCCAACCATAAGAAGCGTTAAGCCAAGAACTGCTATAATAAGCAACCATGCTTTTTTACGATCTTCAGAAGAAAAATACGGGCGGCTGAGGAACCATAAATCGCCCATCATCTGAAAAAGTTGTTTCACACGAATATCCCAAGATCTTTATAAGTTAGCGGCTGGTGAAACGTTATAATATTCCAATAATTAAGTAAAATAATCAGAGACAGCATAAGGAAGAAGCCAGCGGCGCTAAAGGGTCAAAAGCTGGTCGTGCGAGCGAGGCTGTCTTAATCATCAATTCCATCAGGTATTGTTATGATATAACATAACGTATATATTTCACGAATCGCAACCGAATGAATGGTATCCGTCATGCACGAAAGACTTCCGGTAACAGTCCTTTCCGGCTTTCTGGGGGCAGGAAAGACAACGCTTCTCAACCACGTGCTGAATAACCGTGAAGGCCGGAAAGTTGCGGTGATCGTCAATGACATGAGCGACGTGAACATTGATGCGGATCTGGTGCGTGATGGCAGCGATCTCTCTCGAACAAACGAAACACTTGTGGAGATGAGCAATGGTTGTATTTGCTGTACATTGCGCGATGATCTTCTGCAGGAAGTAAGGCGGCTTGCAGAAGAAGGGCGCTTCGATTACCTCCTGATTGAATCAACAGGCATTGCGGAACCCTTGCCGGTTGCGGCGACCTTTGAGTTTCGTGACGAAGCTGGCAAGAGTCTTTCTGACATTGCGCGCTTAGATACGATGGTAACGGTGGTAGATGCCGTTAACCTGCTGAAAGATTATGCTTCAACAGATTTTTTGCGTGATCGTGGGGAAACTGCCGGTGAGGGGGATGATAGGGCATTGGTTGATCTGCTGGTCGAGCAGATTGAGTTTGCAGATGTTGTGGTCCTGAACAAAGTTTCCACCGCAACACCGGCGCAACGTGAGACCGCACGGCAGATTATTCAGGCCCTTAATGCTGATGCGGATATTATTGAAACGGATCAGGGTATTGTGCCCTGCGCGCGTATTCTGGATACTCACCGGTTCGATTATGAGAAAGCCCATAAGCACCCGCTATGGTACAAAGAGTTGTTCGAGTTTCAGAACCATGTTCCCGAAACTGAGGAATATGGCATTCACACCTTTGTCTGGCGTGCCCGCCGCCCTTTGGTGCCGGAACGGTTCAAAAATTTCATAGATACTATGTGGCCGGGTGTCATTCGGGCGAAGGGATATTTCTGGCTGGCAACGCGTCCACAATGGGTGGGCGAACTGGGGCAGGCGGGTGCACTGGTGCGCACGCAAGCTATGGGCCGCTGGTGGGTAACTATTCCCAAAAATCAGTGGCCAGACAGTGATGAATGGCAGGATATGCTCCTCTCGAAATGGGACCCGGTTTATGGGGATCGTCGGCAGGAAATTGTGTTTATTGGCATAGCAGAGATGGATGATGCCGCAATTGGTGCAGTTCTAGATAGCTGCCTTGTGCCGGATTTTGATATGCAGCAGTTTGATCCACTGCCATTTGCTCATCTGCCTGATCCATTCCCAGCTTGGGGGCAAGGAGAAATGGCGGATGCGTAAGGCTACAGCGGATAACGAGCGCACATTACGGAATGAAATGTGGCGACGGTATGCTGGGGATGACTGGGCTGCGTTTGATGCGCTTCCTGCTACAATCCGAGAACGGGTAGCAACGCACGCCTATGATGCATGGTCCGTTAATGTGATGATGCTCTGGCAACATTATAAACGGCTTTATGGACGGAACTCACGCGCCGAACGGGCTCTGATGAGGTATCTTGATTACTGTGAGAGGCTGGAACGTGAAGCTTTTGCTTCACGCTATAGAGATGTCTACGATACGGTTTTGCCACATGACGCAGCGTGTGCCACGATTTTGAGATGAAACAGATGCATTGAGAACACTGCTGTCCATAACGTCTATCATCATATTTTCTTGGTTGCTGTTGGTGCGTATTTAAAGTGACTGACCGCCGGTTACTTCGATCCGCTGACCATTCACCCAGTGCATGTTGTCAGATAAAAGGGCGGCAACGGCAGCACCAATATCATCTGGCTGCCCGACACGTCCCAGAGGTGTGATTTCTGCCAGACTTTTGTTGACCTCAGCGTTGTCACGTACCAACCCACCGCCAAAGTCCGAAGCAATAGCGCCGGGTGCCACAGCATTAACGGTAATGTGGCGTTCTCCCAGTTCCTTGGCCATGTAAAGAGAGATCACTTCAGTCGCACCTTTCATGGCCGAATAGGGACCGTGATCCGGCAGATAAAAACGTGTGGCTGCCGAGGTGATGTTGAGGATACGCCCGCCGTCACAAATGAGTGGCAGAAGGGCCACCGTCAGCAGATAAGGCCCCTTGAAATGAATGTTGTATTGATTATCAAGCTGTTCAGGTGTTGCTGCGTCAAAACGGGTGTGGATGATGTTGCCCGCGTTCTGAACGATGTATTTTAACGTGGCTCCCGCAAGTTCTTCATCCAGAAGTTTTCTGAATTGCGCAGTAAATGTCGCAAAAGTTGTGTAGTCTGAAATGTCCAATTTTAGCATATATAATTTTGCTTTATCGGTGCTCAGTTCTGTTTCTGCCGCCTGTGCTTCAGCTTCATTGGTGTAATAAGTGCCTATGACATTAATACCTGCTGCAATGAGGTATTTGGCGATACTGTAACCGATTCCGCGATTGGCACCTGTGACAAGGGCCACGTAACCCAGGTTCATGATCGGTTTCCTTTAATAGTATTTAGCAGGGGAGTTATATTTAGAGATCGATCGATACATAAATAGGGCAGGATGGTTCGTCAATAAATTATGGATCGACCGATACATATCAATCGACAGAGAACTGCTCGCGATAAAATCAGGCTTGTTTGCTAGCGGGAGGAAGCGCTCTTGGGTAGCACTGCAAGGCTATCCCATACCTGCATGAGCGTCGTAATAGCTGCATCCAATTTCTTTGCTCTGTCACCATCTCTGGCTTCGCAGGCCATACCGTGAAGAAAGGTTGTGAATAGGGTAGGCAGGGTTTCTGTGGCGGGTAAAGCTGCCAGTTCTCCGTTTGCCGTAGCCCGGTTTACGCAGGCTTTTATGCCTTTTCGAGTGCGAGCGCGTTCAGCAGCCAAAAGGGTCTGCACAGACTGGTTTTCTGGTGAACAATTGCTGGCCCCCAGCACAATCAGGCACCCGGTGGGGTGAGAGCGTGTTGTTTGCATGTGGGCTGAGCGTCGCAATGTCTGTTCAATGGCATCACGCGGCGTAAGTGTTTTATCCCAAAGTGGTGCAATAACTTGCCCATAGGTTTCCAGATAACGCTGCACGACTTCACGGAACAGCGCTTCCTTGGAGCCAAACGCAGCGTACAAACTGGCAGGCGAAATATTACCCATACAGGCTTTAAGCTGGTTTAATGACGTCGGCTCGTACCCTTGCGTCCAGAACAGCGTGAGCGCTGCGTCCAGCGCCTTGTCTCGGTCAAATTCACGGGGCCGTCCTGTGCGAGCCATGTCCTATCTCCGTTCGTATAGAATAATTTTATACTAATCGATCTAAAATTAGATTGCTAGCATTGCGTGCTAAAGCCATCCTTAATGGTGATCTGTATTGGTTCAGTATCATGGTAGAAATAAAATCGTATTTTCAGATTTCAAATTATATTGGTAATTTTATGAAAGCATATTTTGCAGTGGCATGTGATTGTGCCCGGGATGCAAACGGACGCGCTGTGAATAGGATAGATTATGTTTGCCGAAATGATCTTTATCTTCCATCTCACATAATTAAGTATGTAACACAGTAGCAGTGTAACTATAATAACCGCCAACCATCAGGTAAAGTAATTCTAAAAGGGGAATGTTGCTCTATATCGGGTGCATAACGGAAGTGATCAGTCGGTGTTACATCTTTCAGAATGGGTAGTTGGAAAACAATGAAGATATCGGAAAAAAAGCAGGCATCAATCGCATGCTCTCCTCCAGCTACGTATGAGGAGTTGATCCGTGTGATCCATGACCGATATACCCATATGAGTAATTCCTACCAAAAAATATCTTTATATATCACGCAGAATCCAAATGATATCGCTGTTGATTCTGTTTATGTTGTTGCCGAAAAATGTGGCGTGCATGCATCTGGCTGTGTTCGTTTTGCTCAATCCTTGGGCTATAAAGGCTTCAAGGATCTGCAGACTGTTTTCAAGCATCGTCTTTCTACAGCAGCGCTGGGCTTCAATGCCCGCGTCAGAGCGCTGGAAGATGAACTGGATACCTGTGAAGATCGCACCGAAATGGGTTTTCTGCGGGATCTGATCGGACGTGATATCTTCTCATTGCAGGAATTGTTGGCAAATATTAGTCCTGAACAGATTGTAAAGGCTGTAGACCTTATGGAGCAGGCTGATACAATTTACCTTATTGGCCAGTTGCGTTCTGCTCCTGTTGTTGAACTTCTGCGCTATACATTAACAATGTTGGGAAAGCGTGCAGTCTTGTTGGATGCGGCAGGAGGGCTTGCTACCCATATGGCCAAGGTTATGCGGGCCACAGATTTGCTGTTTGCAGTTTCTTTCCGTTTTTATGCCAGTGAAGTTGTCAATATCATTGAGGAAACCGCTGCCCGCAGCGTGCCTGTTGTGGCGATCAGCGATAGCACTCTTTCCCCGTTGGGGCGCAGTGCAAATGTGCTGTTCTGTGTGCCAGAGCATGAATACACGTTTTCACGCTCACTGGCTGCTCCCATGTGCTTAACTCAGGCGTTGGTGGTGGCCTTGGCATCGCGATTACAAAATAATTCAGATGCCCCACGCATACCCGTCGCGACACAGGAATAGCGACGCGATATGCAGGAATGGAGCATCTTAGTTTCTGGGCGTGGCTGGCCAATGCATTGGTTCTTCAGGGGTAGGCATGCCACGGGCTGCTGCACCCCATATGGACTGATCAAAATTAACGATCGCGCCTGTCATAAGCCCAGCGTCTTCTGAGACAATAAAGTTCACGGCCCGAGCCACTTCATCTGGTGAAATAAGCCGCCCAAACGGAAGTTTGGCCGCAGCTTTTTCCATCCAGTCTGGATCGTTTGTTTCTGTTCTCTGGATTTCCTGTTCCTTGTCCGATGCCATCCAGCCGATATTCAACTGGTTGACACGGATCCTATTGCGCATAACAGAAAATGCCGTGTTGGCTGTTAGCGTAGCTAATGCGCCCTTTGAGGCACAATAGGCGCTGATGAATGGTTGGCCCGAAAGTGCGGAAATCGAACCGATATTGCAGATTGCCCCTTCAACGTTATCACGTATCATATGCCGGATTGTTTCTTGCATGAGAAAGTAAGGACCGCGCACATTGGTGGCAAATATGCGGTCGAACAGATCGGGGTCTGTATCCAGTATGCTGCCTCGCTCCGTTAACGCTCCCGCGTTTACCAGCACATCAACACGGCCAAAACGTTGGTGGCTCTGGGTAATGACAGTCCGACAATCAGCTACGGATTCAAGATCAGCACGGATGAACATGACAGGCACGCCGCAGTTCTGTGTAATCTCGTGTGCAAGTGTTGCTCCCCGTGCTTCGCTCCGGCCTGTAATGGTAATTCCTTGTGCCCCTGCGGCAGCAAGGCGGCGTGCAATGGCTGCTCCAAGGCCCTGCGTGGCCCCTGTGACCACGCAGATTTTATGATCCATTCGGTTCATGACGCTACGCTATATTCCGCCTGCGCCATCATTTGCATAAGGGCAGCATGCCCTTTGCGGGCCATTTCTAGCGGTGGGTTAAGGGTTGGGTCCTGTTCAGCTTCCACAACAAACCAGCCTTCGTAATTATAAGATGAAAGCCGTTCAAAAATGGGCAGGAAATCAATCGAACCATCACCAGGAACAGTAAACGCACCCTTTACAACAGCATCAAGAAAACTCTCCTTACTGCGGTCAAGGTGATCAATCACGGCTTTACGCACATCCTTGGTATGAACGTGGCTGATGCGGGCATGATGTTTATCAATCACACGCAATAAGTTGCCACCCGCAAAATACATGTGTCCTGTATCAAACAGCAGATGCAGCGCCTTGCCAGAGTGTTTCATCAATAGGTCAAGTTCAGCTTCGGTCTCAATCGGAGCGGCCATATGATGGTGATAGGCTAGAGGCATGCCTTCATCCGCGCACCATTCGGCAAATGTTGTCATTCTGCGCCCGTATGTGCGGATATCATCTTCCGAAAGGCGCGGTTTGGTTGCAAGCGGCGCAGAACGCACTCCCTGAACTGATCGTGCAGTTTCGCCGTAAACAATGCATGGGGCGCGTGCAGCAATAAAAAAATCCATCTGGGCACGGATGCGATCTTTCTCGGCTTCCATGTCTCCATCCAGCAACAAACCAGAAAACCATCCACCACAGACCGATATGCCGTAGCGTTTCAGAATTGGCCCGAGTTCATTCATATCCATTGGGAAGCGGCGCCCGGTTTCCATGCCGGTAAAGCCTGCCTCACTGGCCTGACGCAAACATTCTTCCAGGCTGACATCATCAGAAAGTTCTTCAAGATCATCATTCCACCATGCAATTGGTGCGATACCTAGTTTTGCTTTCATGGTCATTATACTCCCACACGCTGTTTTGCGCGGATTTCTTCTTGTTGTTTTCTTGCCGCCTGCACGGATGCGCGAGAGGACACTTCTGGAACGCCTACATCCCAGTCTGCATCACCGGGGGCCCATGCATGGGCATCCGTGGTAATAGTTAAAACGGTGGTTCTGTCTGTGGTTTTTGCCCATTCAAGGGCTGCTGTCAGTTCTGCCAGGCTATCGCACTTGCGGGCAAGTGCCCCCATTGATTCAGCATGTTTAACAAAGTCGACATGTAGTGGATTATTGGGCTGCTGCACCCGGCAATCGACCAGCAGGTTGTTGAAGCCGGGAACACCCTTGGCCTGCTGCAGGCGATTGATAACTGCAAAGCCACCATTGTCACAGACCACAACAATCATTTTATGGCCTGTAAGCACAGAGGAATAGATGTCAGAGTTCATCATCATGTAAGTGCCATCGCCAATCATGACGATAGGCGTGCCACCCGTTCCCCCAGGCCCTTTACTCGCCATGGCGTGGCCCCAGCCTGCAGCAATTTCGTAACCCATGCATGAAAAGCCAAATTCAAGATCAAAGGTGTTGGGGGCTTTTACTCGCCAACCTTTACACACTTCACCGGGGAGGCCACCGGCAGCGGTAATGATGGTATCGTTTTCATTTGCAGCATCATTAACTGCATGCACAACCTGCGCATATGTTGGGACGGGCGCATTGGTAGGAGCCTGTAATTTTGTCAGTAACTTGTCCCATTCTGCAAACAGATGCTGAGCATGTTGCATATGCTGTTGGTCGGCCTTCCATTCTCCTAAAAGAGTATCAAATTCGGTTATGGTTTCCAGTGCATCGCCCACAACAGCAATTGCACGGTGCTTAACTGCATCAAACCGGGCAGTATTGATGGAAATAAAACGGGCCGTCTGGCTGAATACTGTCCATGATCCGGTTGTGAAATCTTGCAGACGGGTGCCAATTGCAACAATGACATCGGCTTCTGCGGCCAGTGTATTGGCTGAGGTGGAGCCAATAATGCCAATTGGCCCGGCATGAGCTTGATGATGATGTGTAAGGCTGCCTTTGCCTGCAATTGTTTCTACAATTGGGATACCATGTTTGACCGCAAAAGCAGCAACAGCATCTTCCGCCAGTGAATATCTCACCCCACCGCCGGAGATTAGAAGGGGTTTTTTAGCAGTTTTTAAAAGTTCCACTGCTTGTGCAAGTTTGTGTCGATCTGGTCGGGGGCGAGGAATGCTCCATTGTTTTTCTTCAAAGAAAGAGATGGGATACTCAAACGCGATTTCCTGAATATCCTGTGGCAGAGAAATAAATGCCGGCCCGCAATCTCCCGGATCAAGCATTGTGGCTGTAGCTTGGGGTAGGGATGGTAGTATTTGCGCAGGATGCATGATCCGGTCCCAATAACGGGTGACGGATTTGAAGGCATCATTGACGGTTATTGTGGGGTTACCGAAATGTTCGACCTGTTGCAGCACTGGGTCGGGCAGGCGGGTGGCAAATGTATCACCTGCTAGCAAAAGTAATGGCAAACGATTCGCATGTGCAGTTCCCGCAGCGGTCACCATGTTGAGTGCACCTGGCCCAATGGAAGACGCGGCAATCATAATTTGTCGTCTGCGTTGGGCTTTTGCAAAACCTGTTGCTGCCAGCGCCATGGATTGTTCATTCTGCCCGCGCCATGTGGGTAGCCTGTCTTGTACTGCTTCAAGCGCTTCTGAAAGGCAGCTGACGTTACCATGCCCGAAAATACCAAAAACCCCGGGAAACAGCGGTACACGTTGGCCTTCAATTTCCGTAAACTGGTTAACCAGCCATTGTACAATGGCCTGAGCTGTCGTGAGGCGGATTGTCGCCTGTGTCATTTTTATTTCCTCCCTCGACGGGTTATGGCCACCATATCCAAATGCAATATATGTTGACAATAAAATAAATACGCAACATTAGTTGAATATGTAAAAAAGGAAGAGAGGAACTACGAAATCCAGCCCGATACTCGCACGGGCGTTTCGGACATCTAAATGAACTGATGGCCTGCCAGTAGTGAACGTCACACAGCAGAAGTTGGTTCATTGTGCTGTTAGGTATCATTATTTCTTTTCTGGAATAATGATACATCACTTGGCCTGTTTTTACTGGTTCGTAAAAAATACTTCTACCGTTAAAAATTCACTCATTGGTGCAGTCAGAAGGACCAACAAGAAATAGTGTAGTTTTACTCAGAAAGGGAACGCAAAATACCTTTCTGCTTTTACTGCACAGGCGATCAGGTCAATCGCCGCATGTCGTGTCATAAAAATAACAGGGACCGAATAATGTACACGAATTTCGGATTGTTTATTGATGGTGCATGGCGCAAGGCAGCCAGAGAAGCAACTGAGCCGGTGATAAGCCCCGTATCGGAAAGCCCGCTGGGAGAAGTGCCAAGTGCAGGCGTTGAGGATACGCAGGCGGCAATAGAAGCTGCACAGCTCGGGCTTCTCAGATGGTCCACCACTCCTGCTCAGAAGCGTGCAGATGCCTTGCATGCCATTGCCAATGAAATGTGTCGGCGCACAGAAGAAGCCGCGCAGATGATCTCAAGTGAAACAGGTAAGCCCCTTGCACAGTCACGTCGAGAATGGGGGCTGAGTATTGACCAATTCCGATGGTATGCGGAAGAAGCCCGCCGTATCTATGGGCGTATTATAGAAAGCCGTGTTCCTGGCGGCCGGTTTGATGTCAGTCATGAACCGGTAGGTGTGGTTGCAGCATTTACGGCGTGGAACTTTCCTGCATCTCTTCTGGCGCGCAAAATGGCTCCGGCATTGGCGGCGGGATGTTCTGTAATTGCTCGTCCATCGTCACAAACACCAGGCACAGCAATGGTTATGTTTGACTGCTGTCTGGCCGGAAATCTGCCATCTGGTGTCATTAATCTGGTAGTGGGATCAACCGAGGCGACTTACCGTCCCATTATGGCTTCAAAAGCCGTGCGGAAGGTATCGTTAACCGGGTCTACACGTATTGGTCAGCAGATGATCCGTGATGCTGCCGATACAATGAAGAAAGTATCCATGGAACTGGGCGGTAATGCACCGCTGATTGTTTACGATGATGCTGATCTGGATCTGGCCCTTAATACGGCGGCCCAAACAAAGTTTGGGAATACTGGTCAGGTCTGTGTGGCTCCTGATCGCTTTTTTATCCATGATCACCTGTATGATGCATTTGTAGATGGGTTTACCACGCGCGCAAAAGCAATCCGGCTGGGTGACGGACTGGATGAAAACGTGGGGATGGGGCCGCTCATCAATGCGCATCGTCTGGCAGAAATGGAAGCCATTGTTGCCGAGGCCTTAACGGGTGGTGCGCAGTTACGCACAGGCGGGCAGCGCCCATCAGGGTTCAACAGCGGCTATTTCTATGAACCGACAGTCCTGACCGATGTGACGGACGATATGCGGGTTATGGCAGAAGAAAATTTTGGCCCCATTGCCGCCATCAGCCGTTTTTCAAGTGATGACGAAGTTCTAACCCGTGCCAATGCATCGGATATGGGGCTTGCAGCATACGCCTTTACCCGATCTCCCACACGGGCACGCCGCACGATTGCTGAACTGAAAGCTGGGATGGTGGGTATTAATTCCGCAGCTCTTGCAGCAGCAGAAGCGCCTTTTGGTGGCACCAATTTTTCCGGCATGGGGCGGGAAGGGGGAAGCGAAGGCATTCTGGATTATCTGGACGTAAAACTGGCACAGGTGGTGTTCTGACATGATCCCCAACCGTCTCAAGAAACTTTGGGCTGAAGGAAAACCCACGCTTAATGGCTGGTGTTCCATCGGTAATCCTTTCACGGCCGAAATCATGGCGGCTCAAGGCTATGATTCAGTCACCATAGATGTGCAGCATGGCGCATTAGATTATTCCAATGCACTGCCCATGATGCAGGCCATGCGTGCCTCTGGCGTGGTGCCTATGGTCCGCGTACCGTGGATGGAACCGGGTATCATCATGAAAATGCTTGATGCCGGTGCCTATGGCGTTATCTGCCCCATGGTCAACACAGCGGCGCAGGCAGCCGAATTTGTAAGCTACATGCGCTACCCCCCTTATGGGCAACGCAGTTTTGGCCCAACGCGGGTTTCGTTTTCTGCAGGCAGTAACTATGCCAGTGGAGCGAATGACGAAATACTTGCTTTTGCCATGATTGAGACACGGCAAGGCATGGACAATCTGGCCGAAATTGCTGCAACGCCGGGTCTTGATGGCATTTATGTTGGCCCTGCCGACCTGACGTTTAGCCTGGCTGAAGGGCGTTTGCCTCCGGGGTTTGACCGTGAAGAACCGGAGATCATTGAAAGCCTCCATGAAATCCTCGCAGCCTGTCAGGAAAGTGGCATTCGTGCAGCTTTGCATTGTGGCACGCCGGAATATGCTGCCCGCGCAATAGGCTGGGGATTCAATATGACCACTGTATCGGGGGATTCCCGGCTGCTTGCTGCTGCTGCTGGCGCCAGCGTTGCGCAGTTTCGCAAGCTGGTCAGCCGCGATAGCGTGAGGGTTGTAGAGGGAGGCGTGTACTGATGCCCCATATCCTGGTGGCGGGGCATCTACATCCGGCGGGGATTGCTCTGCTCGATAACTCTCCTGATATAACTTATGATTATATCGAAGATATATCGGAAAGCAGTTACGTTCCTTTTGTGGCGGATGCCGATGCGCTAATCCTGCGCACTCAGCCTCTTTCCGCTACAACAGTGGCTAGAGCGCCAAAGCTGAAAATCGTTTCCCGTCATGGTGTCGGGTATGATGCTATTGATCTACCCGCGCTGGATGCACGTGACATTACCCTGTGTATTGCAGGTGATGTTAATTCTGTATCTGTTGCCGAGCACGCCATGATGCTCATCCTCGCCTGCGCCAAGTATCTGGTTCAGGCAGACAAGGCTGTGCGCAATGGGCAGTGGGAGTGGCGCAACAGGCTTATGGCGTCCGAGGTAAGGGGCAGGCGTCTTCTCATACTCGGATACGGTCGCACGGGCCGCCATCTTGCCACTATGGCAGCCGGGTTTGGCATGGATATCCGGGCATATGATCCGTACCTTGCGGCCCAAGGTAAATGGCCATCTGGTGCAGTCAGTAACGTCGAAACTTTACATGCCGGGCTGGAGTGGGCGGATATCATTTCGGTTAACGTGCCCAAAGCGGATCGCCCACTTTTGGGAGCGGCTGAACTGCAGCACGTCAAAACGGGGGCCATTCTTGTCAATACCGCGCGTGGCGGCGTGGTGGATGAAGTGGCCCTGGCGGAGGCTCTGTCTAGCGGGCGCATTGCCGCCGCGGGGTTAGATGTATTCGACCCCGAGCCGCCCTCTACCCATAACCTGCTCATGGATATGGATCAGGTTATCCTTACCCCCCATATCGCCGGGCTGACCGTACAGGCAGCCGAACGCATGGCTGTTTATTCCGTAAAGAACGTTCTGGATTTTTTTGCAGGGGCACTTGATCCCGCCCTTGTTGTGAATAGGGAATTTGTGAAATGACCAAACGTAAACTGCGTATTGGCCTGATTGGGAGTGGCTTTATGGGCCGCACCCATGCCTTTGGTTATGCAACCGCATCCCGTGTGTTTGATCTTCCGTTTCAGCTGGAATTGACGTGTCTGGCTGACATTTCCGATGAGACGGCAGCAAAGGCGGCTGAGGCTTTAGGATTTGCCCGCTCCACCAGCAACTGGCGCGCGCTTGTTAACGATCCGGACATCGACGTCGTTAATATTACTGCCCCTAACGCCTTTCATAAGGAAATGGCTTTGGCGGCAATTGCTGCTGGCAAGCATGTCTATTGTGAAAAACCTCTGGCTCCGCTTGCTGCTGATGCGCGTGAAATGGCCGATGCAGCTGAAGCAAAAGGAGTAAAAACACAGGTTGGGTTCAACTATCTCTGTAACCCCATGCTCGCACTGGCGCGAGACATGATTGTGGCGGGGGAACTGGGTGAGATCAGGGGATACCGCGGGCTACACGCTGAAGATTATATGGCGGACGCCATGTCTCCTTTCACGTTTCGTCTTGATCCGGCAGGTGGCGGAGCATTGGCTGATATTGGCAGCCATGCTCTGGCAACAGCCGAATTTTTAATGGGACCAGCCGCAGGTGCAATTACGCAGGTGATGGGGGACTGTGTGACAGTCATTAAAACGCGGCCTGATGGCAAAGGGGGCACGCGTGAAGTGCAGGTAGACGATATTGGGCGCGCGCTCCTGCGTTTTGAGAATGGCGCAACAGGATCGGTTGAGGGGAACTGGATTGCAACCGGCCGCACCATGCAGCATGATTTTGAGATATACGGAACAAAGGGCGCGCTTGCCTTCACCCAGCAACGATTTAATGAACTGCATTTTTTCTCCACCACTGATGCGCGGGGGCGTAAAGGGTTCCGCCGCATTGAAGCAGGGCCAGAGCACGCACCTTATGGCCTGTTTTGCGTAGCACCAGGGCACCAATTGGGTTTCAATGACCTGAAGGCCATAGAAGTCGCAAGGTATCTGGAAGCACTTGCCGGCCATCAGCCTGAACCGTTTAATTTTCGCGCAGGTTTGCGCATTCAAACATTGGTGGAAACCATTCACGCCTCAAGCAGGGCTGCTGCTTGGCGGGATGTGCCAACAGATATGGTTCAGCATCAGGAAGAGTATCGTCAGTACGAAAAGGCATAACGCCTACATATTCCATGACTTCATGGAGGAATGACCATGCATCAGCTTATCCATGACAAAAAGATTCGCTACGCGGTAATTGGGTGCGGGCAAATCTCTCAGCAGTCTTTTATTCCCGGTATTGCGCGGGCCACCAATTCTACCTTGGCCGCCTTGGTAACCGGCGACATGAAGAAGGCAGAAGCGCTTGAAGCCCGCTATGGTGTGCGGGTGTGGCATTATGATGAACTCCCCGACCTTCTGGCATCGGGAGAGATTGATGCAGTCTATCTGGCAACACCAAACGGGCTGCACAGGCAATATGCGGTTCCGGTGCTGGAGGCAGGGTTACATCTTCTGCTTGAAAAACCCATGGCAACCAGTGTGGAGGATTGCGAGGCAATTCTGCAGGCTCAACGTATCGGCGGAGGCAAGCTTATGATTGCCTACCGGCTGCATTGTGAGCCGGGAACGGTGGAACTGGTATCACGCTGCCGTAATGGGGATTTTGGAACCCTTGTCGGTTTCAGTTCGGTTTTTGGGCAGGATGTATCGCAATCAAACCATCGTGCCCATGGCGGTTACTGGTCGGGCCCGGTGCCGGATCTTGGCAATTATCCTATCAATGCAGTCCGCCACATGTTTGGGGCTGAACCCGTGGAGGTTACAGCAGTTGGTGTATGCACGCCAGACCGGGACTTCAATTTTGACGATACGGTTTCGGTCATACTGCGGTTTGCTGATGGGCGGATTGCAGATTTTACGGTCAGCTATGCCTGCGCGCCAGTAGAAGGCCTAACCCTTTTTGGTAGCCGTGGCAGTGTGAAAGTCGGCCCATGTTATACTTTTGGTTCATCTGTCGCCATTACGTACAGCACGTTGATTGACGGAAAAAAAGACCATCACACTTATGGCCCCGTTGAGCAGTTCGGGGGAGAAACCTTTTATTTCTCGGAATGTATCCTGAATGACCGCAACCCCGAACCAGATGGGGAGGATGGATTGCGTGATGTACGTGTTCTGGAAGCTGTGGAAGCCGCACTCATTACCGGAAAACCTCAGTCTCTGCCGCCTCTTGCTGCGCGGGAGGGGATACAGCGGGAGCAGATGGTCATTCTGCCGCCCGTCGAAGATGAACCTTCGGATAGCGACTTGATCGGCGTGATGGCGCAAGCTGTTTCATAATCCAGAACCATGTGGCCTTATTTATGTAAGGGCAAAAATGATGACATCAATGACTTGTCCCCGGCCGCTTAATCACATCGGTATTAGTGTGCCGGATATCGACCGTGCCATTGCATGGTATGGAGAGGTTCTAGGGTATCGGCTGTTCAGTGGTCCTTTTGATCTGGTTGCCAACCCGCCAGTTGTCGCGCAGTTTCAGGATGCGTTGGGGGAGCGGTGCAAGCATGTGCGCATCGCACATCTTTCAACTGGGGGCGGAGTGGGTATTGAGCTGTTTCAGCCTGTCTTGCCTGCCACGTTGGCAAACACCACTGATATCAGGTTTGATCAATCTGGCCCTTTCCATATATGCGTCACCGATCCGGATATAGACGGTCTGATCAATAAGATTGTTGCAACCGGAGGTAGCCAGATTTCACAGATATGGGATGATCGTCCGCCATCTGGAATTTACAGGATGGCGTACTGTCGTGATCCCTTTGGCACCATTATCGAAATTCACACACATTCCTACGAAATTGTTCAGGGATGGCGCGTTCTGGAAAGTAAAGGGGGAATAGAGAGTTCTAATACTCCCGATTTCGAAATGGAGGATATGAAATCTCCCCTGTAATTCCCAATTCAGAGGTGCTCTTGCTGCCTATAAAACAGTGTTTGGCGATGTAACAAAGCACTGAATCTGGATTTTGGGTTTCTGGATAGCACAGGCCGTAGGCATAGTTTTTCGGAAAAATCTTCTACCACGCAGCGTATCCTACGGTCGGATTCATTGAAAGGCGCAGGAAGTATCTCCGCGTCACTCTGCTGAAACAGAACAACAAGAACAAATACCTGTTGGAGTGGTAAAAAATGAAAAGATCCTTAAAAGATATCATGTTTGTCCAATCGGATAAACATGATGTGGGTTACGTGCTGCGAATATGCGCAATTGCAGCGTTGGGTGGCATTCTGTTCGGTTATGATACAGCCGTCATTTCAGGCGCAGTGGGGTCCTTGCAGTCTTATTTTCACCTATCCCCGGCAGAAATTGGCTGGGCAGTTTCCAACGTTCTGCTTGGCTGTATTTTGGGAGCAGCTGTTTCGGGCTGGCTGGCAGACCGCTTTGGTCGTCGCCCAACATTGGCCGTTTCCGCCGTGCTGTTTACGGCCTCTGCAATTGGGGCAGCGTTGGCGACAGGTTTTACATGGTTTGTAATCTATCGCTTTATTGGTGGGGTTGCAGTAGGTGTGGCATCTTCCATTTCCCCCATGTACATGTCGGAAGTTTCTCCAAAAGACATGCGAGGGCGAGCGCTTTACATGGAATCTTTTGCCATTGTAGGGGGGCAGTTGGCAGTATTCATCGTCAATTACTTGATCGCACGAAGCGCCAGTGAAGTGTGGCTGACAAATGTGGGATGGCGATGGATGTTAGGTTCGGAAGTCATTCCATGTATTGTGTTTTGTATCGCGATTTTCTTTATGCCTGAATCCCCGCGCTGGCATGTTTTGCGCGGACGTGATGATGATGCAATGCGCACGCTCACCCGTATTTCCAATGAACGCCATGCACAATCAGTTCTGACAGAAATTAAAGAATCACTGGAACATAAAATTGAAACATCTGAATTGGGGCGCGCTGTTGCCTCAAAGGGGGCGCGCTGGATTATTTTTGTGGGAGCATCAGTTGCCATGCTGCAGCAACTGACAGGTGTAAACAGCATGATGTACTACGCTCCGCTGGTACTGGGTTCAGTGAGTGGCAGTGTGCAAAATGCTTTGTTTCAAACCATCTGGATCGGGGTGGCTTCCGTATCGGGTGCGGTACTGGGAAGCTGGGTTATTGATCACAAGGGGCGGCTGCCACTGTTCCGCTTTGGGTCAATCGGTATGATTATTGGTTTGCTGCTGGCCTCTTGGGCACTGTATACGCAAACCCAAGGATATGCCGCTTTGGCCGGCATGTTGGTTTATATGCTGCTCTTTGGTCTGTCATGGGGGCCGCTGACATGGGTGCTGATTGCCGAGATATTCCCCAATCGGATCCGTGGCGTGGGTATGAGCATTGCCGTGTCGGCTAACTGGGTGATGAACTTTATTGTCAGCCAGCTTTTCCCAATGATCGCGCAAAATCAGAGGCTGGATTCGCTTTTTCATGGTGCGCTGCCGATGTGGCTTTTTGCACTTTTCACACTTTTTTCATGGTGGTTTGTAGAACGGTACGTGCCGGAAACAAAAGGCATTGCACTGGAGAAGATCGAAAGCGTTATGCTCACGCCAAAACGTCAACGCGGGACTGGGCCATTGACCGCTTCGAAAGAAGGTTTGACGGATATTCCCATTCAAAAATGAATATATTTTATCGGCAGGTTTGGCCATGCGGTTTCTGCCGCATGGCCAGAATGTGATTATCCTATTTCGCTCACATCCACGATACGTCCTTCCTGCAGTGATTTTAAAGCTGCTTCAGCAAGAACCAGCGCCTGTCTTCCATCATGATAGCTTACAGCAACGGGGCTACCGTTTTCCACGGTATCTACAAAGGCATCAATCTCTGCATCAAAAGCCTCGCGGTAGCGTTCAATAAAAAAGTTTAGCAAGGGAGCCGCCTGGCCAGTAAATGAGCTGCCAGAGAGGACCATATGATGCGAACGACGGTTTTCAGAAACAGCCATTCCGAGGCTACCAAAAGCTTCGACACGCTGATCGTAGCCATATGTTGCTTCACGCGAATTCATCAAGATGACCTGTTTGCCCGAATGTGTTGTCATCACAACAGTGATGGTATCTTCATCATCTAGCACGTTCATAAGGGTAGGGGCAGCAAGGCGTGATCCTACTGCAAATACGCGTGCAGGTTCCTCACCCAGAATGTAACGGGCCATGTCAAAATCATGGATTGTCATATCCCGCAAGATCCCACCGGACTTTTCCAGATAGGCTTGTGGCGGAAACCCTGGATCACGTGACGTAATGATGAGTTGGTGTAGTTTTCCTATACTGCCGTTATGAACGGCCTCAAACACAGCCTTATGTCCGGGATCGAAACGCCGCACAAAACCGATTTGAACCGGCAGGGATGTATGCGCTATGGCTGCGGCACAACGATCTACGCGCGTAAGGCTGAGATCAATCGGTTTTTCGCAGAGCACGGGTTTGCCTGCTGCAATCGCCTGTTCCAACAGGTCCGCATGGGTATCGGTCGCTGTTGCGATCAGCACCGCATCCACATCAGGTGAGGCAAAAACCTCGGATGCAGATGCCATCACTGGTGCACCGGTTATGGCGGATACAGCCTGTGCGGCTGCATGGTTGATATCATACACTGCTGTAACCCGTGCTTTTGCATGCGCCGCAATATTGGCGGCATGCATGGCGCCGATACGACCGCAGCCTAGAACTCCAATTCCAAGCATGAGAGATCTTCCTGATTTGATATGTTATTTATAAAAGAGGATACTGATACATAAGTTTTCAGTATTAAGGAAAACAGATTGAACTCTTTGTCTGTTCCCTTCCTCCCTACAAAAAAGTGGGTGGGAAGGTTTTACTGTTCCGTCGGGGTTGTCATCCGCCATGCTGCTCGTGCAAGTACTGTGCTGGTTACGGCCACCAGACTGATCAGAATAGCACAGCAAAGCCAGCCGTGATGGACATACAGGGAGGCAGGGGCAACAGCCCCGATACTGCCACCCAGATAATAGCATGTGAGATAGAGGCCTGTGGCCGCAGACCGACCACTTCTGGCATGTCGGGCAGTATAACCGGTGGCACAGGATTGTCCGGCAAAAACGGCCATGCAGGAGAGAGCCAGCCCGACTATGATAGAAGGCAGATAGGCGGAAAGTGTCAGGGCAATTCCGGCAATTCCGGCGATCTGTGAGAGCAGAAACGCCTGCGTTCGCCCGATTATGCCGATCAGACGCCCGAAGAAGGGCGTGACTGTAACAGGCAGAAGGAAGACCACAAACAGGGCACCAACTTCAATTGAGGTCAGGCTGAACGGTGGAGCTGCCAGACGCAGGCTCAGATAGGTAAAGGATGTGACCTGCTGAAACAGCAGGCTAGCCCCGACAAAGCATGTGGCGAGCAGCCGCCAGTCCCTCACTCCCTTTGCGACATTCCGCAAACTGTTTCCAAGAGACGCACTGGCTTTGAACCGACGCTCCGTGGGCACACAGAATACTGTGAGCGCAAGCACTGGCACCAGAAGAACCGCAAAAACCACAAAAGTGGAGAGCCAGCCGGTGAAGGACGCAGCAGCACCAGCAAGAAACCGCCCACAAAATCCACCAAATGCCGTGCCCGCCACATATACGCCGTTCATGGTGGTTGCCGTGCGCCCGGACCACTCCTCGGCGATGTATGCAAGAGCGGCAGTAAAGATGAAGGGCACCAGCAACCCTTGCGCAAATCGCAGGGAAAGCAGAGCGGTAAAATCCCATGCCAGAGCGCAGGAGGCGGTTGTGAGGATCAGTCCGACAAGGGCCACCACCATAACACGTTTGCGGCCGAAGCGATCGGATATGGCGCCTGCCAGCGGGGCAGCAACTGCGACACCCAGTGTGGAGGTGCTGATTGTCCAAGTACTTGCACCAAGGCTGACACCAAACCGGCGGGCGATGTCGGGCAGGATGGGTTGCGTGGCGTAGACGTTTAGGAGCGCACAGCTACCTAAAGCGAAAAGGGCCGCCATTTGTCGAAATGGGGCAGCGGTGTCCTTAGCCACTACATTGCTCATTGCTTGAGAACCTTTGAACGGTTCATAGTCCGTCTTGCCGGTTAAAGCGTTTAGGCCGTTGGCTGTGAGGGACCTGTGCGCGAAAGCCGGATCTTGTCATTTTTATGATGAGTTACTGCCTGTATGAACGAATAAAAGACGTGGAGGGTTTTAAAACCCTCCATTTTCTACTGATTTGAATAGAACAGAGATTAAGAGAATGTGTGTTAGCGTAAGGTTGCCGGTTGGGCGCCAATGGCAGCCCTTGCTTTATTGACATCGGTTGCGGAAACGGCTTGTGCAGCATTTCCCCAGCTATTGCGGATGTAAGTTAGAACATTAGCAATTTGCTGATCCTGCAATTTCCAATCAAATCCTGGCATTGCCGCGCCTGTAGGGTTTGCATGTGTTGCTGGCCCGTCTGTGCCTTTCAGCACAATATTCAACAGGCTATCTGGATTTTTAGCATTAATAGCTGAATTATTCCGAAGATCAGGAATCATATTTGATATCCCTGTACCATCGCTTTTATGGCAGGCACTACATTCTACAATAAATTCATGTTGTCCGGCTTGCACCTGTTCGTTAGACGTTGGAAGAGGTGCAGGGATTGTAATGTTGCGTGGTGGTAAAGATTTAAAATAAACTGCAATCGCATGCAGATCTGCATCGGTGAGGTGCTGTGTGGAATTGACGATTGTTTCCGTCATGGGCCCGTATGCAGCGGTATAGCGGTTAGTGCCGCTTCGCAAATATGCAACAATGTCTTCTATAGTCCATCGACCAAGACCAATATGGGCATTGTTGGTGAGATCTGGCGCGTACCATCCCTGAAGCGATGCGCCCTGGAACGCATCTTTTGTATCACCCCCAAAAGCATTTTTGGGGGTATGGCATGTTCCACAATGTTCCAGACCCTTAACCAGATAGGCACCGCGATTTACGTCTGCACTTTTGGTAGGATCAGGCACAAATGCAGAATTGTTAAAGAATAAAAGATTCCAAAATACCAGCAAGGCCCGAATATTATACGGGAAAGGAAGTTTGTTGCTTTCTACCTTGTTATGAACAGGCGCTATTGTTTGAATGTATGACCACAAATCAGCAATGTCAGTGTCGCTTATCTGAGCGTAAGCAGTATAGGGCATAGCGGGGTAAAGGTGCCCATTGGGGCCTTTGCCATGACGAACTGCATTATCAAACTGTTGGAATGTCCAGTTACCAATACCGGTTTCTTTGTCTGAAGTGATATTGCTGGTGGTAATAACGCCAAATGGCGTTTTCAGGTCAAGCCCACCGGCAAAAGGTTTGCCTCCTGCGGTGGTATGGCACGCAAGACAATCCCCGGCGATTGAGAGATACCGGCCGTGTTCTACATGTACGTTTTCAGCTTGCGCAGCATAAACGGGAAGCGCCGTAAGAGAAAAAATAATGCTATTGCGAAAACTGAGACGCACAGTACGCTGAAGCAGATTTCGTGTCATGATTACAGTCTCACCAATGGGCCAGGATTTTTGAGATACAGATCTGTAATGGCTTTTGCCGTCCACAGCGTTGTTGCGCCTACAGCAGCAGTTGGGTTGTATCCGGCATTATTGGGAAAGGAGGAGGCACCAATCACGAACAGATTGGGAATATCCCAGTTTTGCTGATAACGGTTTTGCACACTGGTTTTAGGATTTTCCCCCATGACCACTCCCCCTTGAACATGAGATGAATCCCACGGTGTGTAACCAGAATAGGGTTGGTCTGCCAATGAAACACCAGTAACTTCTCTAGCGCCCATTTCCTTGGCAATTTCTGCACATTTGTCTCGGATAAACCGACCAGACCGGCGGTCATTCTCGTTATAATCATATGTAATACGCAGCAGAGGTTGCCCAAACTTATCCTTGTAAGTTGGATCAAGGTCCATAAACTGTTCACGGTGTGCAAAGCTTGTGCCTTGCCCCTGAATTTGCGCATAATTCTGATATGCTTTCTGGAAAGCCTGTTTCCAGCCTTTTCCCCATTTGGGGCTACCTTCAGGAACAAGACCAGACATGCCAATTGGCAACCCTTGATTGCACAAGGATTGAATTCCGGCACCGCCTATAAATCCTAGTCCTGTATGATCAAAATTATCACCATTAAAATCGTCAATCTGTGTCGCCAAAGCTCCCGTATTCATGAATGGATTGAGGTATTCATTTTCAAAAAACATGAATGCCCAGGAGAGCGTTTGAAATGTAAATGCTCTTCCCACAACACCTTCTCCAGATACAGCATCATATGGGGTGCCAATACCGGATAAGAGCAAAAGCCGGGTGTTATCGAGCGTGAATGTGGCAACAATAACAATATCAGCGGGTTGTTCTCCAATATTGCCATCTGAATCTACAAACGTAACACTTGTAGCCGTTTTTTTATCTGGTGTCGTATTAATGCGAACAACTTCTGATTCCGTAACGACTGTAAAGTTTGGACGCTGCATAAGAACAGGAAGAATGCAGATATTGGGGCTAGATTTGGACCAGTTGCCACATCCATAAAGCTGGCAGTATCCACAATAGGTACAAGGGGCCAGATTGATGCCAAGTGCATTGGTGTAAGGAGCCCCAATCATGGCAGAAGGCACGGGAAAAGGCGTATAACCCAACCGTGTTGTTGCTTCTGCAAACAAAATATTGGCGCGCGTACGTTCTAGGGCAGGGGTTGGGTAAGGGCTGGTTCTGGACCCTTCAAACGGATTGCCCCCCGGCTGCTTTACACCATTGATAACACCAGCGGTGCCTGATGTTCCGGCAATTTTTTCGAAGCGATCATAGAACGGTTCCAGATCATCATAAGTAACGCCCCAATCTTGTAGGATAAGACCATCTACCAGTTGTTTGGCGCCATATCGCTCCATAATGCGGGTATATGGTTGGTGGTCAAAAGGCTGCCAGCGCCAGCTGGCACCAGCCCAATGTGTTCCGGCCCCTCCAACGTTATTGCCTAAAGTCAGGTTATGGTATTTGCGTAAAGGAAGCGCTGTTTCGCCCGGTTTATTTCTAACCGTATAGGTTTCTGTAACCGGCGCTTGAAGGATTTCCTTACGGATAGACCCACTTAGCTCATCCGGATTTCGTGTTGTGGGAAAGCTCGTTGATGTTTCACGCCACGCACCGCGTTCGATGGCAACAACATTCAATCCTGCACGGGTAAGCTCCTCGGCCATTGTAGAACCAGACCACCCTAGACCGACAATTACAACATCAGCTTTTGGTCTTTTATAATGCATTTGGCTGCACCTTATTTTTATTACTTTGTGAGGATATGCTGAGTATTATTTTTCAGGCAGCAGATCGGTGTGGAGTTATTACCCAGTCCGCAAAAGACTAACGGGTTGCACATCAATCTTTTGACCGCGTTTGGAGACAATCCAGTCACGGTAATCATAAACTGCACCAGGAAACCCTATAAGCTTCCATCCAACCATATCGCGATTACCACCATACATTGGGTCGGCCAGGTACCCCTCACGTACGTTTTGAAGTAGAAGGGTAAAGAAATCTTTGGTTTTGACGGTTTCAAAATCAATCGTTCCGTCTTCCATTCCCTCAAGAAATGCGACTTTTTGTTCTTCTGTTAGATTCAGAAAGGGATGACCAAATTTTTTCTGGCTGACGTTATTGAGTTCTGCCAAGCCCTTCCGATAGATTTCTGCTGGTGTTGCAATGCTTTGTGGCCCTTGTTGCGGCAGACCTTCCACAACGGGCCCCAGCTTGTAATCCTTTGCGGCTGAACCATAGGGGCCTGCAAGTTGATGATCAAGAAATGTCACACATCCGGCTTCGGTGGCGCCTATACCAAGTTCATCAGCAGGTATAAGAACATCAAATACTGCCCCAACCAGCTTTGCCTCATCTGGTGTAAGATAAACCAACTTGCTGGAATCAACCACGGATAATGGGGGCGGGGGCTGTGCTTTCCAGCCGCCACTTCCTCCCACAAGTGTTTTTGAATAAGCAGGTTTATAAATAGAGGCCAGCGTGCTTGTTGCTAACAACACCAGCCCCCCCTTTAAAGCATCACGGCGTCTCATTACTATCGTCCTCTCTGGTTTTTCTTACCATTCACAACGCAGCAGAGTTTTTGTGCTTTCACCATTTCACTGATGAAAACAATTTTTTAGGAATGTCTTGGTAAAGTGTTTGTTTTCTAAATTTTCTGATGCCTTTAAAGGCCACTCACAACGTCACCTAGACGATGACCTTGCAGTGTTTCAGGAAGAGGAAAAGAAAGGCTGATAAAAGGTGGTTTTAAAGCGTTTACACCTGCATTATTTGTAGGCAGCCGTTCGGTTTGAGGAATAGGCACCAGCATTTTGCGATCGGCGGTAATAAATAGCGCATCACCATCAACCAACCGAGAATCTTCAAACAACACAAGTTTCTTTTTCTCTGGTGTCAAAACAATAATTTGCCCTTGCTCTGCATCGGCAAAATAGAAATTGTTCAGTGTATCAATCGCCGTGCCCATCATGGTTGGCATATCGATAACTGTTTCAATTTGCGCAGCGCGCTGAGCATCTGTTTGACTATCATCCAAAAGGGCCGAGGTGGGAATACGGCGTAGCGGCCCGATAGGAGTGGAGAAGTAAAACCATTTACGGTCTGCTGTAATTTCCAACATATCCGAATGAACAAGAGGACGCTTGCCATTCTTGTCACGGAACACATGGCCGTCACGTCCGATCATGGGTTTACTGTATGTTGCCCGTAATAATGGATGCTCAGAAAGCCGCCTTACCGTTTTTCCGCTGCGCATATTATAAATAATAATGCCACCTAAACCGGAATCTGTGATGAACATCAGATCTCCAGCAATGCGCAAATCATTCATTGCCGCGCCAGTAGGCAGAATATCTTTCCCCCAACGCAAAATCTGCAGCACTTTGCCGGTTTTCGGGTCAAGCTGAACCAGCTTTTGGCCGCCATCTACTGTGCTGCCTGTAGAGGGGTCTATACCTTGATCAACCACCCACAAGGTATCATCACTGAAAATATGCAGGCCGTTTATCATAATGAAAGCATTGGCTGGATCAGCACCCTGCTTCCACTGGTTCCATGTTCCTCCAGGAAAAGGTTGAAGTGTTCCATTGGAAGATACACGAAAGACACCGGGGGTATCATTCATGCCTTCCCATCGTGGAGCCCCCAAAAATACTGTGCCATTTTGTGTTGCAGCAATGGCGTTACACAGATAACGCGGGGAAGATGCAATAACAGTTGCGTGTAAATGCGGGGGAAGATTTGCAGCCACAGCACGTGAAATGCCGATTGTGCCAATACTGCTTAACGCAATGCCCCCAGCAAGACTTTTGAGAGCATGTCTCCGAGAAAAAGCATGATTTGAGAGAGTGATGTTGCTGATCATGTTGGTCTCTTCTTTTTATTGTTTTTAGAATTTCACGAGAGAACAGCGTTTTAGGAAGGAAGTGAGAGCCTTCTTATTTTTCCGACAACGAAGAGGTAGAGCACAATTGCCACAATGCAGTGTGCCGCCACAAAAAGAAGCGCGCCATCATAAGATTTGGTCCACGCTACAATGTATCCAATTACGATTGGTGTTACGATACCTGCAATATTTCCAACGCCATTGAAAATGCCCGCCGCCAGACCGGGGGTTTCTTTAGGGGCAATATCGGAAATAACAGCCCAACCAATGGCCGCAATTCCTTTTCCGAAGAAGGCAATGGACATCACGGCGACAATAAGCCACCCAGACTGAATAAAGTTACAAAGACAAATGGTTGATGCAGTGGCCATACCAAGTATGTAAGGGGTTTTGCGGGCAACATTTTCGGAATGTCCTGCACGCAGTAGCTTATCAGATAGCGCGCCCCCAAAAATTGCGCCTACAAGGCCGCATAACGCAGGAACACTGGCAGCAAACCCGGTTGCAGTAAGAGAGAAGCCGCGGGATTGATGCAGATACAGGGGAAACCATGTCAGGAAGAAATACAGAAGAGCCGTAATGCAGTACTGACCACCATAAACACCCAAGAGTGTTCTGTTGGTAAGCATGAAACGAATTTGTTGGCCAGTAAGGGTTTGCTTGGCCCGAGTAGCGCGGTCATCAATATCTACAAGTGCTCCACCAGCGCGCATATACGTAAGCTCAGCAGCATTCACACCGGGGTGTTGGGCGGGAGGATACATTTTGATCAGCCATAGAATGGCCAGTATCATGCCTAAAGCGCCCATTAGGCTAAAAATGTATTGCCAACCGAAAGTTTGGGTAACCCAGCCCATAAGTGGAGCAAAGAATGCAACCGCTACATACTGCGCCGAATTGAAAATGGAAGTGGCCAGACCACGTTCTGAGGTTGGGAACCAGCTTGATACAATACGGCTATTGGCCGGGAAAGTAGGGGCCTCCACAAGCCCAAGAGTGGCCCATAATAGGAAAAGTGTCGGGAAAATAAGAGTGTAGGGAATATAGGAAACACCAGCTATGGCCAACGTACAGACTGACCACGCAAAGAGACTGAACCCATAAACGCGAATGGAACCATAACGGTCCAGAAGCCAACCGCCCGGAATTTGGTTGAGAACATAGGCCCATCCAAAGGCGGAAAAAATGTATCCCATTGAAATGGGAGTTAGGCCAAGATCTTGCGAGATATTGGTGCCTGCAATCCCTAATGTAGCACGATCACCGTAATTGATCGCGGTAATAACGAACAGAAAGGCAAGAACACTATAGCGAACGGCACTCCGCTCTCCTACGCGGGATGTTTCGGGTGGTGCCGTAGCATGCGTGATAGCGGAGCTTGTTGGCTCTCTTGTTCTGATCACCCTGTTTTCTCCTTCAATGCGCGTTATCGGTCGACTTCACGCGATCTTTCTGAAAACAGGGAACGCACGATATGTATTTACGTCAAAATTAAACTTCGTATGGATTGATGCAGGATGCGCATTATTAGCTCTGACAACGCCAGGTTTATGCCGCAGATAGGTTATAAATTGCGGGGAAAAACAGGCACCGCATCTTTTGTAATTCTGCTCACAACAGCCATCACACTGGATAAAAGTGGGCTGTTGTCCTGTGTGCGATGGGCCATGTAAAGCTCGGCCTGAATATCATCTCCAAATGCCAGAGGACGGCAGATAACATTTTCGATACCAAGCCGCGCTGCGGATTCGGGAATCAATGCCATACCCACTCCAGTTTTCACCATGGAAAGAAGCGCGTGAATCTGTGTTAGACGGTGTATAAGCCGTGGCTGGATGTTTGCGCTCACAAGTAACCGTTGCACAAGATCGTGAAAATAACCGCCACCTAGCACAGAATACATAATCAGATCCTGTCCTTCCAGATCCGTAGATGTGATGGCCATACGGTGTGCTAGTGGGTGATGAGCGGGCAAAGCCGCTACAATCCGTTCGTACCGAACGGGTTGAAATGTTACGTCTGTAGCCCCAAAGGGGGGGCGTACAAAGGCCAGATCAATGCGGTTTGATGCCAGCGCAGTAATTTGATCTCGCGTAATCATTTCTTCCAGAATCAGTTCGATATCGGGGTACTCATTCTGAAGGGCAGAAATCAGCCGTGGCAGGAAGTCGTAGCTGCTGGATGGCGTAAAACCAATGGCAATTTGCCCCAATGCTCCGCGTCCAGCGCGGCGAGCTGTGAGCATTGCGTCTTCTGCACTGCGGAGCAGGCGCCTTGCTTCGGGAAGAAAGACTATCCCTGCTTGAGTAAGGCGCACATTGCGGCTGGTGCGCTCTAACAAACCTACACCAAGCGTATGTTCAAGCAGTTGGATCTGCCTGCTAAGGGGAGGCTGCGTCATATTCAGGCGTGCGGCAGCTCGCCCAAAATGAAGTTCTTCTGCAACGGCTACAAAACAACGTACCTGAGTGAGCTGAAGCATCAATATCAATCCTATCTCAATCAATGCTGTATCTAAGTTGGACACTCTTCGTCTGTCACGTCCTAACTGAAGGCACAAACATCCTTTCTCTGTTCTGGGGACGGTGTGCAAGGAGAGTAATGGAATGACGAAAGATGCCGGAACTCAGCCGGATGTGGCCATAGATGCCCCCGAAAAGCGTAAGCTTAGAAGTGAGAGGTGGTTCGGTCCGGCCGATTTGCGCAGTTTTGGGCATCGTTCACGGGCAATGCAAATGGGGTATGATTCGAAAGATTGGGAAGGAAAGCCCGTTATTGCCATTCTCAATACCTGGTCTGATATCAACCCCTGCCATATGCATTTCAGACAACGTGCCGAGGACTTAAAGCGCGGTATATTGGAGGCCGGAGGATTTCCCCTGGAACTTCCAGCTATCTCATTATCCGAAAACTTCATGAAACCCACAACCATGTTGTACCGGAATATGTTGGCCATGGAGGCAGAGGAACTGCTGCGCGCATACCCGGTAGATGGGGCCGTGTTGATGGGGGGGTGCGATAAAACAACCCCCGGCCTTCTGCTTGGCGCAACAAGTATGGATATTCCAGCAATTTATGTACCAGCCGGCCCGATGTTGCGGGGAAATTGGCATGGAAAAGTGCTGGGTTCTGGCGCAGATTCCTGGAAATACTGGGATGAGCTGAGAGCTGGCACTATTACCCAGGAAGACTGGCAAGGTGTTGAAGAGGGTATTGCGCGCAGTGCCGGTACGTGCATGACAATGGGCACCGCAAGCACCATGACGGCAATTGCTGAAGCCATAGGTCTCTCATTACCAGGTGCGAGTTCAATACCGGCCGTGGATTCCAACCATATTCGTATGGCCAAGAGTTCCGGGCGGCGTATTGTCGATATGGTAAAAGAAGACCTGAGGCCATCAAAAATTCAGACAAAACCAGCATTTTTAAATGCTATTGCCGTTGCTATGGCCATGGGGTGTTCAACAAATGCCATCATCCACCTTATTGCCATGGCACGGCGGGCGGGGGTTGATCTCGGTTTGGATGACTTCGACCAAGCCAGTCGGACTGTGCCGGTTTTGGCAAATGTACGGCCAACTGGTCAGACCTATCTGATGGAAGATTTCTATTATGCGGGGGGTCTTGCCGCATTGATGAACCGTATTTCCGATTTTCTAACGCTCTCTTGCCTTACTGTAACTGGCAAGACGATTGGTGAAAATATCGGAAATATGGCGGTTTATAATGATGATGTCATCCGCCCGATCAACAATCCGGTGTTTACCGGAAAAGAAGGCGGAGCGCTGACAGTTCTGCGTGGGAATCTTGCGCCAGATGGGTGTGTTATGAAACCTGCGTGCTGTGATCCAAAGTTTCATAAACACAGTGGACCAGCATTGGTTTTTGATGATTATCCTACAATGAAAAAAGCGATTGAAGATGAAACGCTGGATGTCACCCCAGACCATGTTCTGGTGCTGCGTAATGCGGGCCCTTTAGGTGGGCCGGGAATGCCGGAATGGGGCATGTTGCCGATCCCTAAAAAACTGATCAAACAAGGTGTGCGTGACATGTTGCGCCTCTCGGATGCTCGGATGAGCGGAACCAGTTACGGAGCTTGTGTGCTGCACATTGCTCCAGAAAGTTACATTGGTGGTCCGTTAGCGCTTTTAAAAACGGGGGACATCATTAGCATT
Organism: Acetobacter oryzoeni; assembly: GCF_004014775.2. Taxonomy (NCBI): domain Bacteria; kingdom Pseudomonadati; phylum Pseudomonadota; class Alphaproteobacteria; order Acetobacterales; family Acetobacteraceae; genus Acetobacter; species Acetobacter oryzoeni. The sequence continues at coordinate 1,345,812 of NZ_CP042808.1, read as the reverse complement.
GATGTCGAACGCCGTTCGATTTCCATGGATGTTTCAGATGAAGAACTGGCTCATCGCCGTGCCAGTTGGAAGCCACCCAAACCGCGTTATGAGCGCGGCTATGGCTGGATGGCAGCCCATCACATGCGACAAGCGAATGAAGGGTGTGACTTCGATTTTCTTCAGACAGATTTTGGTGCTCCTGTGCCAGAACCTGTCATTTATTAACCCCAATCAACTGCAACCGCAGAGAAAAAATGCTGGAGATCCAGCACAAAGGACAGACTTCTTACTAACGTTATTTGCCTGAAAGTTTGTTCATACTTTTTCTTTTACACGAATACTTATTAAAAACTGGAGGTAAGAATGCCTACTATTCCTCATGTTATTGCGGGACATCACACAGAAGGTCATGGAACGCAGCGGTTTGATGTTTTTAATCCGGCAACAGGAGAAGTAGCAAATCAGGTTGCACTGGGTAACGCTGATGATCTGGAAGCCGCCATTTCTGCCGCACAGAAGGCTTTTCCGGGGTGGGCTGAAACACCGCCGCTTACTCGTGCAAGAATTCTGTTTAAAGCGCGTGATTTGATTGAGGCTCATCAAGATGAGCTTGCCGCCATTATTACTGCGGAGCACGGGAAGGTGCGTTCTGATGCAAAGGGAGAAGTAATACGCGGCCTGGAAGTTGTAGAGTTTGCTACAGGCATTCCAGAACTTCTTAAGGGGGAATATACCGAGCAAGTAAGCCGGGGCATAGATGCGTGGACCATGCGCCAACCACTGGGCATTGCCGCAGGTATTACGCCCTTTAATTTTCCGGTTATGGTGCCTTTATGGATGGCGCCCATGGCCATTGCGACAGGAAATTGCTTTATTTTGAAGCCTTCCGAGCGCGATCCATCAGCATCTGTTCTACTTGCAGACATCTTCAAGGAGGCGGGGCTGCCAGATGGTGTGTTGCAGGTTGTGCATGGTGACAAAGATATGGTCAACGCCATTCTTGAGCATCCTGCAATTTCCGCCGTTAGTTTTGTTGGATCAACGCCTATTGCAAAGCATGTGTATGCAACAGGCACAGCAGCAGGCAAGCGTGTGCAGGCTCTGGGTGGGGCAAAAAACCATGCAATCATCATGCCTGATTGCGATATTGAGAAAACTGTCGATGCCTTGATTGGTGCGGCTTATGGATCAGCTGGGGAGCGCTGTATGGCCATTTCTGTGGCTGTAGCTGTTGGTCCGGTAGCCGATACGTTGGTTACAATGATTGCAGAACGCGCAAAGGCGCTGCGCATTGGCGTTGGCACCGATGAAAGTAGCGAGATGGGGCCGGTTGTCACGGCGCAGCATCGGAACAAAATCCGACAACTCATTGATAGGGGTGTGGAGCAAGGGGCAACATTGGTTGTTGATGGGCGTGAACAGGTGGTGAAAGGCTATGAAAATGGCTTTTTCCTTGGTGGAACACTCTTTGATAATGTGACAACGGAAATGGATATCTACCGGGAGGAGATTTTCGGCCCGGTATTGTGCGTAATGCGTGCGCCAGATTTTGAAACGGCTCTTAAGCTGGTCAATGACAGTCCATATGGCAATGGTACGGCCATTTTTACGCGCGATGGTGACAGTGCTCGTTCCTTTACGCATCGTGTCTCGGCAGGAATGGTTGGCATTAACGTGCCAATTCCGGTGCCCATGGCATTTCATTCTTTTGGTGGATGGAAGGACTCCCTGTTTGGGGATCACCATATGCATGGTCCTGAAGGCGTGCGCTTTTTTACGCGTATGAAGGCTGTTACACAGCGCTGGCCGACAGGAATTCGCACAGGCGCAGAATTTTCCATGCCCACGCATGGTTAAGATAACAACAGGTTAACAAAGCGGACGCAAACAGCCCGTAAAAGATGGCTAGGTCTGCCCTCTTTAAAAACAATAAAGAAATCGAAAACAAGAAAAATAAATGAGGTTTCGGTATGTTTCCTTTTTCTTCTTATCTGGAATAGGCCGTGTGTTATGCGGCACTTTCCGTTCATTGCAGTTTTTATAGCTGTGATGCTGCTTCCTGCTGCTCAGGCATGGGGCCAGTCAACAAGCACTGGTCCTGGCGCTCGGCCAGAAATTCTTAATGCGATCCCGCCTGATTCCTATTACCCGCCGCCACCGCCCACAACGCATCTCTTGGGTGGCGAGGTTGGGGAGTGGCGTAAATCGCTCTCAAAAAAGGGGGTCGATATTCTGCTAGATGACTGGTCGGAATTTGCTGGCAACATTTCAGGCGGCACGCGCAAAGCACAGGATTTTGCCGGGCAGGTTGCCATTGAAGTAGATTTTGACTGGGAAAAGATACTGAATATTCCAGATTTCACCACCACAATCACGGCGGTGCAACGTCACGGTAGAAGGCTTTCAACAGATGCACTGCAGGATGGGGTGGTGAACCCTCAACAGATTTATGGTGGGGGCGGCAATGTGCTCATACACCTTGTATATTTTTATGCACAAAAAAAATGGTTGCATGAAAGGATCATTCTGACTGCAGGCCGTTATGCGCCAGGACCAGACTTTGATTCCAGCCCGTTGCAATGTTTGGTGATGGGGCAAGCAACATGTAGTCAGCCCCGTGCCACCACGTTAACAGACGGATATTCCTCTTGGCCCGGAACAGTCTGGTCTATGGTTCTGCGCGTGAGGCCAACTAAGCCGACCTATATTACATTAGGTGCGTATGAAACCAGCCCGCTCAAAGGTGGAACAGCCGGCACGGATTGGGGAGGAGATCATATAACCGGTGCTACGCTGGCGATTGGTGGCGGGTATGAACCGGTATTTGGCGCTCATAAGCTTAATGGTCACTATAAGATCGGCATGTTGTGGGATACCTCGCGGCACGCTTACAATGAAGTAGACACAGATGCGCCAACTCGTTGGCGGCATGGACAGATGATTAGCTACATTGCCTTTGACCAGATGCTTATGCGGAATGGCCAATATTCAGATAGTGGGCTTATCATTCTAGGTGGTTATACGCATGTTACTTCTGGAATATCAGTTATTTCAGACCAAGCTTACGTAGGGATTGAGGATGTTGGTCAGTTTGCTGGCCGCCCGCGTGATGCATTGGGGTTAACATGGTCTGCATTACGATATGGGCCCAATATTAAATCCATATGGCAACCCGAACATGGCGCAATTCTGCTAGATCCACTCGCGCCGGATAGACCACTTTTGGCAAGCCGGGAATCAATATTTGATGCGACTTACAACGTTCATGTTGGTGAAGGCATCGATATTGCTCCAGATTTTCAGTATTTTTGGCGCCCAGGAGGCTCTGGGCGTGTAAAGAATGCTGCAATATTGGGGATAAACGCTCATGTAACTTTATAAGTATTAGGGATACATAATCCTACACAATATAAAGGAAAAGAAATGGGTAAATTTTCACAAAGAGCAAACTTTTAAATATGTAATGAGTTTTGTGTGGTTGTCATTGAACTTCCATACAAGTGTTTTGGTTTTGGCATCTTTTAGAAGAAGAATACTCATGTCTATGAAACCAAATGTATTGGTTCCCTCCTTTGCTGCACTAAGACCGCGTTACGTGCCTTTATGGCTTTTATGGGCAGCGCTGGCTGTTTCTATCTGCGCAATGGCTTATTCATCTTTTATTGTGCCAGTTATTCCTGATTTTGCGCGCTTATCCACAATAGGACTGGACTTTATTGCATTAGGCATAGCTGTTTCTGTTATGCCCAAAAATTTTGTAATTGGTTTTTTAGCCTCCTTGCTGCCTTTCATAATCAGTTGGCGTGTTGCTGCCATACATGGTTCGTTTCCAGGTATGGCAAGTTCCACAATCGTGTTTTTAATCTATCTGGCGCTTTATATTGACTGCATGATGCATGACTGGATGCAGTATCGTCTCTCTGGATGGAATGGTCATCTGCAGTGGCAAGTTGCAACAATACGCATCTATTTTGGTTTTGATATGGTAGGGCATTTTGCAGAAAAGCTTTTTGCAGGAACAGAGTCTTTTCATCATATGTCTCAGGTTTTTATTGGTTTTGGCCTATCCTCTGGAGGTTTTTGTGTAATTGTTGCGGGCTTGTGTGAGCTAGCAATAGCCATTGGCGTTGGTATGGGGTTTCTTACTCGGTTGGCCGGTATTGGTGCTGCGCTTTATTATATTATTGCCAATCAGTACGGTCGGCATTTTGAAGATGGATTTACGTGGAATAATCTACCAGTTGGTGGTTGGGAATATCCAATGCTCATGATCGTATTTTTTGCAAGTTTTGTTATTGCAGGGGCAGGGAAGTTCTCCATTGATGGATGGCTTATCGCGCACGGCTGGATGCCGCAATTTCTGAGACCATTTTGTGTGTCAACTCGACCAGATTATGTGACGGCCGAAAAATGAACTGGCTACACGTTACCATCAGAAAGAGATATTTTGGAAACTATTACACAGGACATGCATGTAATATAGTGAAATAAAAATATAATAAACTACATTATAATAATCAAATATATGTGAATAAGAAAATAAATATTACATTTATTATTTATACTGTTGTAAATTATTACTCGATATGATGATTCTCATGTCAAGTTATGTGGTGAAAGGCGTTTACATTCTTTGGTATTTTGCTGGGGATAATAAACGTCACGATGGGTCAATAATAACACTTCCAATAAGGTACCCTTGGCAATGAAAAAGATACTTGCAGCGTTTGCATCTACTGCGTTGTGTGCATCTACTGCGTTTGCTCAATCTGCATCCACAGCACCGCAGCTTAATATTACAACAGAAGCAGCGTTGGATATGGCGCATTATGCAGTTGGTTTGGCTGAAAGCCGACACCTTAAGCTATGCGTTGCAATTGAAGATACAGATGGCAATCTTGTTGCTTTTATCCGTATGCAGGGAGCATATGCCGGATGCGTAGAAGCTTCGATTGCCAAAGCTAAATCGGCTGCACGATTTGCACGCAATACTATGGAATTTTTTGAAGCAGCGCGTGCACAAAATCTTCCTATTGGTTTTGTTCCTGGCATTTTGCCATCTGCTGGCGGTGCGGTCTTTAAACAGGGCGATACTGTAGTTGGCAGCATTGGTACAAGTGGCGATACCAATGAAGCAGAACAGGCTCTTGTTGTCGATACAGCCAAGAATTTTCGTTAATGCGTCTTCCTGAAAATACAAGTTGTTAAAACAGCTTTAGGATAAGATATCAGATGAAACGTGCATATTTGGGGCCATTGGCCATTTTGGCATGCTTGTCTACAGTAACCGTGGCACATGCAGATGACAGCAAGATACTCACGCGTGATGTGCTGAGTAATGCTGGTGCAAAAAGCCTGCTTAACGCAGCTGAGGCAGAAGCCAAACAACGTGGCATGAAGGTAAGCATTGCTGTTGTTGATGGATCGGGCAGGCTGCTTGCATTTACCCGGATGGATGATTCTCAATCCGGAACTGATGAAACTGCCATCAAGAAAGCACGCACAGCAGCACTATATCATTCACGAGGAAAAGTTCTTGCTGAGCGTGTCAGTCAAAATCAGGCATTTTTAACAACATTGCCAGGCATTACTGCTGTGCCAGGGTCTGCTCCTGTTATGAGTGGCCAATACCTTATTGGTGCTGTGGGCGTAAGTGGTGCAACGGATGATTTAGATGATGCGGTTGCAACAGATACCGCTTCGGCCTTCCATCCCTAAAGTGTGAGGGCAGGGCAAGATTTCGAGACATCTAGATCTTGCCCATACCCGATACACTAATCTGATTTAATGATGGGCTGGTCTTACGGCCACAACTTCAATTTCAATCAACCATCCGGGATTAGCAAGCTGCGCTACGGCAAAAGCTGAACGCACAGGTAAGTTAGGTTGTGCTTTTGTGCCAAAGAATTTTTTGTAACCATCCATCATTCCTGCAAAATCCAGTTTCTTGGTTTGGGCATCGGCTACCATAAAAATATGCATCTGCACGATATTGCCCATGGTTAGCCCCATGCCTTTGAGTGTTTCCTCTATTCGTTTAAGTGAGCCTTCCGTTTGGGCTGCCATGTTACCGTAGGCTTCCAGAGATTTTGCAGGTGCTTGAGGGTTGATTACAGGAGCGCCCATACCGCTCAGATAAATAGTGGAATATCCGGCTGGCACTTCAATTGCAGATGCAATAGGAAAAGTCGCCTCGTTATACCGTATAATATCGCTCTGAGCATATGCTGGTGCCGCTGATCCCATTGCTACAAAAATTGTTGTCGCAAGTAAGGTTGAAACCCCGAATAATTTGAAGAAACGCATGAACTTATTGCTCCTCTGCAGTCAGGTGAGGGCGCATGAGTGCCACTTCCGACGGTTTAAGTTTATCTTTGTAATTATTGCCAAAATGCGTGCGAATATAATCCACCACATCCGCAATTTGTTTGTCATTTAACAAGCCCGCAAACCAAGGCATGGCTCCGTAACCGTTAAGGATAACCGTGGCAGGGTAGCTTGCAACCTGTAAATGGGAATTATGCGCCAAGGCAGGAATTTGCGCCCCGGCTCCAACGGCACCCTGTCCATCAGGCATATGGCAACTCTGGCAGATATGCCGGTAAATAGCCTCACCTGATGGTAAGTCTTCCATTTTGCCGGATATAGCGCTTGCACTATCTGCCCGAGCCCAACCACTAGGCACAAGAATGCTCACCAGAGCCGAAACAAGAAGAAATTTACGCATCAGGCGGCTCCCAGTGCTCGTTTGTGCAAACGTGTGACGGCATCCAACGCGGAAAGAATAGCCCCTTCTTGCCAGCATCCTACGTAAGAGGCGTGTTCTCCGGCCAGAACAATCCTCTGGTCAATCGAACATAGGGTTTTGTAATGGGTTTTGCGGGCTTCTTCACTCCACATAGAACAGCACCCCAATGTCCAAGGTACGCGGCTCCAGGCAAAACTCACGCCATTAAGGAATTCCTTGCGGTATTGTGGATGAAAGGCCAGCCCCTGTTTTATGCCTTCTTCCAGTCTTTCTTGTGGTGTCATGCCAGCAAAGTCATATGCTGCTGGGCCAAACATATATCCTCCTAACAGCACGGCTGGTCCTTTGGAAAAAATACCGTGGCTTGGATAGGAAATCTGGCTGATTGGTTGATCGGTAAAGCTGATACCGCCGTAAATCTGGTCATCTTCCTCCCAAAAACGCCGTTTGAACTCCAGACCAAGCTTGACGGAAGATGCGTAAGGCACAGCACCTATGGCTGCTTTCATACCAGCACTTACCTGCACATCCAGTTGTGACAGAATGGAAAGAGGGATGGTGCATACACAATAATCAGCCTTGGCTTGCCTTACTGCACCAGCGTGCTGCATATCGTTATAGGTTACAGTAACGCCATTAACGTCTTGATGAATGGCTGTAACCTTGCATTGAAGTTGCAGTAAATCCCGCACCTGCTTGGTAAATGCCTTGCCAATATTATCCATGCCCCCAACAGGTTGGAACATGGTTGTCTGCATATCCAGCCGCTCATGGAATGCCATCCAGTTCCACATGCCGGATTTCCAAATTTCGTTTCGCTGCATCAGATCAGAGGGAACCGGGGCACCATTCAAGCCACCACCCTGCGGTTTTTCAAACCCACGGCGTAAGGAGCTGGTATTCCCCTTAGTATAAGCCAATTCAGGTGTAAGGGCGCCCCAGCCACGCATGGCCTCTTTAAGGTGGGCAACCTCATCCGTGCTAACTAGATCATCCAGCTTGTGTTGATCTACTGCCTTGGCCAGCAGTTCTGCCGTAAATCCATTAAAATCAGCCGCCAATTCCCGGTAGCGCACAGCTTTGCCACCAAAAGAGCCCGTTGAATGGAGCCAGCTGTTATGATTGAGCTCAATAAATGGTTCAAGCTGCACACCAAATTCGCGGCAGTAGTGCAAAAGTCCTTGATGGTGGTAGGGAATACGCCACGGGCCTGGATTAATATAATTTCCTGAAGCAAAACCAACTTTTTGCGTTGCGCCCCCCAGTTCTGTTACTGTATCTCCCCCACGCAGGCTGATATTACGACCACCACTACGTGATTGAAATTCAAGGATTTTAACATTGTATCCTGCCTTTCGTAGTTCGTAGGCGCTCAACATACCTGCAAGGCCAGCCCCCAGAACCAGAACTGATGTTCCTTTTTTTGTCCCTGATAGTTTGGGCGGGCCGGAAAAATCTGTTCCCATGGCATGACCCATGCTGGTCATGGCCTGATAAAGTGCAGCGCTTCCTGCTACCATGCCAATGCGGCTCAACAGTTGCCGCCGTGTTTGCGAAGGGGTGCGTGATGGACTTGCCATTGAGTATTCCTGCTTTTTACTCATGGTCCCTTACAAAAAGAACCGGTAAAAATGCAGAACGTTTAAAATTAAACGCTCTGCATTACTTATTTTAGAAATCTGCGTTCAGGCGACCATAGTAGTAGGCACCTGTGATTGGTACCTGCAGTGAGAACTGGTCATATGGTTGTGCACCGCGCGAATTATTGATCTGCGCAACAATACGGGGCCGGACATTGGCAATATTGTTGACGCCAACAGCCATGTGCCAGTTTTTGTTAAAGCGGTAACCAATTTCAATATCGGTCATCCAACGTGGTGTGTTTTTAAACTGGCTAAAGCACGTGTTGGAGTAAGCCAGATTTCCACCTCCAGAGCAGGGCGTGTTCTGGTTCTGCCAGTCGTAATAGGTCAGCATGGAGGTTGTTTCACCATACCGGGTTTCTCGTACGTTAAAGTCCCAGTTTTTGTAATGGTAAAATGCGTTCAGAATAATTTTACTACGTGGGTAGGCAGTCGTGATGTAGGCAATATTCTGTGCATTCAGCAAGGAATTGCCATTTGTATCCAGAGCATTGTGGTGCAGGCGCGTGCGATTGAGATCTAGCGCCAGCGTTAAAGCCAGAGTGCCTGCTTTACGAAAACGGAACGTATAGTCTGCTTTGATATCCAGCCCTTGAGTACGCGTGCTGGCACCATTGGTCATGTAATATGCAGATACGTTGTCTGCAATCAGACCATTGGAAGGTAGCAGATAACCAAGTTGTTCAATGGCCGAAATGGCCGATGCGCCTTTAACCGTGCCACCGCCCACAATACGGTCTCGCAGGTTGATCTGATAAACATCTGCTTCAACATGGAACCCTTCAACAGGTTCAACAACAATGCCACCACTGGCACTGACAGAACGTTCCGGCTTGAGTTTGCTAGCCCCCAGAGTGCGGGCTGCTTCGGAATCAACCGGCAACAGGCCGGATGCTCCGTTTGGATCCACGTTCATAGCGGAATAATGCTGCTCTGGCAGGGTAGGAGCACGAAAACCGGTGCTGATGGTTCCGCGCACACCAATGCGTCGGGTTATATCATACCGCGTAGAAACCTTGCCGTTTTCGGTATTTCCAACGTCTGTATAGTGCTCGAAACGCCCAGCAAAATCCAGATCCCAGTTTTTAAGCGGGTGGAAATCACCATCTACATAAGCGGCCCAGATATCACGGCTCCAGCTGCCTGCGCTTTGTGGCCCAATACCGGCGTAACCTTGTGTTCCTCCCAGAATATAGGATGCGGCATTGCCAGCTTTTAGATCATATGTTTCCAGCCGGTGTTCACCGCCAAATGCCAGCAGCATGGGAACTTTCTGGGCAATATTAAAGTGCCGCCGAAAGTCCAGATTATTGGTCCACTGTGCCAACCTGTATGTTTCAGCTCGAACTGTTGTTGGGGTCCAGCCACAACCAAGGGATGAGTAGTTGGAAGATGTTGGATCTGAAGAACAATCAGAAGACAGCATACCCGTATTGGCTGTATTTTTATTGCCAATTTTAGTTTCATCTGCACCATAAGTGGTGCTCAGATCCCAATCAAAACCGAAAAAGTTATCACCTTTAAGGCCAAGGGTTGCCGCGTAGTCATCTTCCCGAATGGTTTCGAGAGGTGAGAAGCCATAAGGATAATAAGAGGGGGCTATGGTTGGAATACGATAGTTTTCGTAGGCTTCGCCATAGCGATGCGCGTAGGTGATCAAACCATAAAAGTTGATGCCATCGGTAATTTTCTTGCCAAAATCAATGGCAAGGTTTTCCCGTGTTTCCTCTGGTGTGCTCATGATCTTATTGGAATCCAATGGCACATTCATGGCGTTGGGCACGATACCATTATAATAGCCCGTTGTTGTTGCCCCTTCAGGCCATGACCCTAAAAGGCGATGATCTTTTGTTTTTACAACGTAATGATCTGTGTGTGTGATCTGGCCGGATATATGGATGTATCCATCTTCACCCAGCTTCAGGCCACCATCTGCATTTAATTGGTACTGCCAGCCATCACCATTATAAGCATTGGCGCCTGTCTGGGCAGACATATGCAGGCCGTGATCTTCCTTTTTTGTAATAATATTCACAACACCCGCAATGGCATCCGAACCGTACATGGCGGCTGCGCCATCTTCTAATACTTCAATATGATCAATAGCATTTGCCGGAATCATGTTCAGATCAACGCCGGTTGAACCAAACTGCGGTCCGGCATCGGCAACAATATTTGCGGTTGAATGACGGCGTTTGCCATCAACCAGTACCAGCACTTCGTTCGGGTTAAGCCCTCGCATCTGAATGGAGGACGTAAGGGCTGCACTATCTGCCGCCATAGCCTGCACGTTAATGGAAGCATAAGTGCGGACCAATGAATCTGCTAAGTTGACCTGCCCTGAACGGCGCAAAGTTGCGGCCGATACAACTGTAACGGGAGATGTGCTCTGCCGTGCCTTGCGGTTGGTTGAATGGGTGCCGGTTGAAACATTTACGGTTTCTACATCCGTAGCATATAGAGCTTTTGTATTATTTTTTTTATGGCTGGCTGTTGCTGCCGGGGGAGCTGTAGTTTGAGCAACTGATTTACCAGCTACACTCCCAGCATGCTGATGTGAAACTTTACGGTGTGTAGCTGTTGTTTCGGTTGTTTCTGCAACTGAAAGTGAAGGCAAAACGGTGCAGAGTGTGGTGGCAAGAAGGGAAAAGCGTCTGGCTAATCGCATGTTTCATGTCCCACTGATGAAGCGTTATTGCTTTCACAGCCGTAAACTATTACGTTTAAGAAACGATATAAAAAAACATATCAGGGCCGTATATTTTGCATTGCGTTGCGGAAATGCAACATTTTTATCCCGTTCAGCTAAATCCATAAATAATTGTACATGTACAATGTCATGATGGAAGATGACGTGGAATTTCCTTATGTTTTCGGCTGAGGCATGGCGGAAAATATACGTCTTTATAAGGAGATATCAGAATATTTGGCTTTAAATGGCTACTCCATTATCGACAGAGCAGTTCATCAATAGATTTCTTGAACACCAGCATTCTATGAGGGTTACACCTCAAAAAAGTGTAGATGTTTGCAGCTTGGCAAACCGAACCAAATATTAATCTTATGATGTAAGTAAAAGTGAAATTAAGTATTTTGTTTATGTAGCAATCCTGCGTAAGGGGCGTGCCGGGTTGCCTGCCACGGTTACACCAGAAGGCACGTTATGCGTAACAACACTGCCAGCCCCAATAATGGCGTTATCCTCAATCATAACCCCGGGCAAGATAATAGCTCCGCCGCCAATCCAGACATTTTTCCCGATGGTAATAGACTGGCCAAACTCCAGCATTTTTTGACGTAGTTCAGGATCCCGCGGATGGTCTGCCGTCAGGATCTGAACACCGGGGCCAATTTGCGTGCCGCTTCCAATCCTAACAGGCATCACATCAAGTATGATGCAGTTAAAGTTCAGAAAGATATTGTCGCCTAGAAAAATATTATAGCCGTAATCACAATGAAAAAGAGGGCGGATACAGACGTTTTCTCCAATATCTCCCAGTTGTTCAGTCAGAGATCCCTTACGATTATTATATCGGACCAGCCATTCAGCGCATTGCGCCATGTCCTGCTGCAATTCAGGATCGCTGGCGATATACAGATCGCCAGCCAACATTTTCTGTTTTTCGCTTCGGTGCGCCATTATGTCAGATCATGCAAAGCTTTACCGAGTGGCGCGCTGAGGTGCCAGTCAGAAAAACGCACTTTAAGGCCTTCACGCTCGGGCGTACAACACATCGGGCCAACCAGGTAAGACGTGGCCGTGGGGAAGGGGGCCAAGCGCACCAGAGGCCAAAGCTTGCCATCACCAGAGACCTGAAGCCTTAACACACCATCGGCTACGGTAGCTCGAATCCAAAAGTCTTTTGGATCGCCTTCATAAGGGGCCGTTGCCCAGTCTGAACAGCCATCTGTAAGAACACTGCTGAGCATTGCGCGCCCATCAGAAAGCTCTATACCGGCCTTTACCCAGTGTTTTTCATCAATCCGCACCATAAGCCCGGCTTGATCATACAGCTTCTCATATTCCGCACGGATACGCAGCTGTGCGGTAAAGCGTGATGGTGCATGGATGCCGTAAAAATGGCCACTATCACGGGTGAACCCATAAAAGGTCTCACGCCAGAAATCGGAACCTTTGTCCGTTGTCATCTCAAGTGTATCGGCCGTGATCACGCTTTGATGGGGCTTGTTGAGCCAGACCCCATTTTGCCACGTGTCAGAAAGGCCGCTGGCGCGGGCTTTGCCACCCAAAGCCATACTGCCGGCCATTGCGCCTGCTACAATCACCGTACGCCTTGTTATGTCGGGACAATCATTTTTTTCGGGGATATGTGTCATGGTTAAGATTCTATATCATGAACAACAAAAATGAGCAGACAATATTAACACATTCATGTCGGTTCATTTTGAAGAGCTCCATCTTCCTTCAAAAGGAAAGAGTATTGGTTTTTCCAGTAGCAAGAATGATTGCGAGTTTATGAAAGAGCCTGCTGGCCTGCGATCCGCCGAAGTAATTCAGCATGAGGTGCGTGAATACGCCCACAGAGCGCATCGCGATGGGCACGCTCTAATGGATTGTGAGCAGATAGTCCGGCATTACCAGCCAAACCAAGGAGAGCAGATGTAAAATCCGCAGCGGCATCTACAACACGCGTTTTTATAACTGCTGCATGTGCCTTTAGTTGCTGGGGAGAATGCTCTGCCTCTACATCTGCTGCGTAAAGGTGCAGCAACATGGCGTTCATGTGCAATGTAATGGTAAATCCGCCAACAGCATCGCGCATTGAAGGCAGTGTTGCCAGTGGTGCTCCCAAATTGGATGGAACGCGGTTTTTCAGGAAGTCACAAAACCACGCCAATGCGGCGGTCGCAATGCCATTATACAAAGCCCCCAACAGGCCTGTATTCCATAAAACAAGAGTATTACGCCCGATTGGTGGTGCATCAGGCGCGTGTAATTCCAGTGCTGCATCGAGGGGCAAGGTAACCTCGGTAAACATGACCTCATGGCTATTGCTGGCCCGCATGCCGATGTGGTCCCAGTTTTCAAGAACAGCAATGCCATCTGCCTTGGCAGGAACAATAAAGGTGCCAACTTGTGCTGGGGTCTCATCTGTGCGGGCGCGTACCAGAAGCCACGATAAACCGGGAATGCCCGTTACATAGGCTTTTCGTCCTGTTAAAACCCATCCGGTTTCCGTGCGGGTGGCGACTGTGCCTGGTAATCCACCACGAGATGTAGATCCTAGGTCTGGTTCTGCCAAAAGGATATTCAGCAGTTGATCATGCTGTTCATCCTCTATCCAGCGGGCGACCTCATCTGAACCGAATTGATGATGCGCAATGGCAGCGCGTACCATATAATGATTGACCATAACCAGTGCTGTAGAAGCATCACCCTGAGCAATCTGCCCAACAATGTCCTGCACAACTGTTAGTGTGAATGGCGTAGGGCGCGCAGGTGTAGATAGACGTAAAGACAGCAGCCCTGCCTGACGAAGATCTTCAATATTTTCCTGCGCAAAAATTCCAGTACGATCATGATGCGCGGCACGTGTGGCAAACTGTTGCTTGAGATGCGTAGCAGCATCAATGGCACTGTGCGCGGTCTGTAGATCAATTGACATGGAATATATATTTCACCATTTCTATGGGTTCGTCATAAAATACAACATTTATGACGCGAATATATCTGTCAATAACTTAGCCATGCTGATTTCTGGCCGGAGCGTATGTTCATACAAACGCTTTGGTTTTTTTATGCTGTCATGGCCAATTAAGAGAGAGAATGAAGGTGCTCAGTCACACACCTTCATTCTTGCAATGCCTGTTGATATTTTCAGGATAATACTTCGGTCTGATTATCATTCATCAGCCGCGCGGCTTGCAAAGCCTCAGCAAATCGGGTGCGTGTTGCTTGCCCCATACGGCTCATACCGCATGCATCGCGCATACGCGTAATGGCTTCATCATCAGGGCAATCAATGGCGATAGCGCGGCAGGCAAGATCCACCAGAGCAGGCAGCGGGACTTTGGTAGGATCTATGCTTTTTTCTGAAGAGAAAGAAGACAGAGGTAAGCGTGGCGCAACAGGCAGGCGTTCTGACCACAGGAATACACCCACACTTTCTTCCGTACGACCAAGTGAGGACGGAACTGCACGTTGAATGCGCTCACGTATCTCTCTGCCCACGCGGGCAAAGCCATGATCGCGCGAGAGTGTCTGGATAAGCACATCTTCACGTATAACGCCTGCCTCATCCACAATCTGGTGAATGAGTTGCGTTAATGTGGGCAGATAATCTTCCTGATGAAAGCGGGAAGGATCAATCACCGGTTTTGAAGGCGTGAGTGTAACGCTTTCAGTAGGAGCCTTGGCGTAAAGTGGTTCAGATGGTGGCGCAGCTAGTGCCAACGCATCGGATGGTGGGTTTTCCGCGTGAGATGTAGCGACAGAATTGGCAGGAATTTCCTCTATTTCGGGGGAAGTCTCGCTTAGGCTTGCAGCTGCCATTGCCGCATCATGTTCTGCCTGTTCTGCCCGTTTTTTGCGTGCTTCTTCCAAAAACGCGTTCAGGGCACGGTCAACCCGTTCCACTTCACGCGGTGCATTGGTCCACCAGTCTGTGGACCAGATGCGCAGGATGTTCCAGCCAAGGTTTTCAAGCACGGCCTGCCGAAGCCTATCCCGATCACGCGCAGTAGCGCTTCGGTGATAGGTCGCTCCGTCACATTCAATGCCCGCTAAAAATGTGGTGGGCAGATCGGGATCCACCACACCCAGATCAATACGAAAGCCGGATACACCTACTTGCGTTATGACATCCCACCCCTTGGCACGCAGCATAGAAGCAACTTCAATTTCGAATACACTGTCATAACCACCAACAGAACCTTCATGCGCACCAGCCAGTGCTGTTGCGCCACGTTCAGCAAAGAGCAGGAAGCGGCGCAAATCACGCACACCTGCGGCGCGCGTGCGCTCAATTGCAATCTGGTCGCCTCGGAGTGAGCCGAACACAATCAACTGTTCTCTGGCACGAGTGATAGCAACATTCAGGCGCCGTTCACCGCCTTCCCGGTTAAGCGGCCCGAAGTTCATGGAAATCTTGCCCGCAACATCAGGGCCATAAGTCAGGGAGAACAGCATAACATCGCGCTCTTCACCCTGAATATTCTCCAGATTTTTTACAAGCAGAGGTTCTGGGGCGGCATCGCCCGTAAATCTTTCAAGGCTTGGGTCTTTGCGCACTTCTGCTTCCAGCAGATCGACAATCAGTTTTTGCTGTTCACTATTAAAGGTAACAATACCAACGGAACGTTCCCGCCCATCCCGCATGATCTTTACCGCCTCGGCAACCACCATACGTGCTTCTACAGGGTTGGTATGGGAGCCGTTACGTCCGGGTTCATAAATGCCTTTGGGCACGAAACGGAATGATACCGCCTGATCGGATGTGACAGGTGAGGGGAAGGTGACGAGGTTGCCGCTATAATATGTCTGGTTAGAGAAGGCGATCAGGCTTTCATGCCGGCTACGATAATGCCATTCCAGACTAATGGCAGGAATACCTGCACCAAGGCATTCATCCAGAATGGAATCAAGGTCAGTCATTTCATCGGATATGGCTGCATCCTCCGCAGCCTTGCCTGCTATAAAGAAGTCTGTTGGCGGAAGCTGTTTGGGGTCTCCCACCACAATAACCTGTTTTCCTCGGCCAATAGCGCCAATGGCATCCCATGTTGCAATCTGAGAGGCCTCATCAAAAATTACCAGATCAAAAGGCTCAGCATCGGCTGGCAGATATTGTGCCACAGAAAGAGGGCTCATCATCAGGCAGGGGGTTAACGTGCGCAGGGCGTGAGGCATTTTTTCAGCCAGTTGACGCACCGGGAGATGACGGGTCTTTTTTGCAATTTCGCGCGTTAATACCTTGTATTCAGGGTCATGCTGCCGCGTGGCTTCCCCGGGAATTTGTCCTGCCAAGCGTGCACGTATCAACCTTACGGCTAGGTTTTTCAGTTTCTCATCAAGTTCACGAAAACGCAGGATACGCCCTTCATGCGTTGCAGCCACAAAACCGCTTAACAGTGCGGAATCACTTACGGCATGCATGGTCCACCAACGGGCGTAATTTGCTTCAAAAACAGAAAGCACATCTTCCTGCGCAACCAGACCTTGCTCTATTGCGGTCACCAAAGGCGTTAAGCCCAGTTGTGCTGCATGGTGGCAGGCGCGTTGCCATGCGCACCAGTCCCGCAATTCACGTGCAGAATTTTTCCAGCTTTGTAGTTTTTCACTAACCTCGTTAAGCCAATCAGGAGCCTT
Organism: Acetobacter oryzoeni; assembly: GCF_004014775.2. NCBI lineage: Bacteria > Pseudomonadati > Pseudomonadota > Alphaproteobacteria > Acetobacterales > Acetobacteraceae > Acetobacter > Acetobacter oryzoeni. The sequence continues at coordinate 1,329,110 of NZ_CP042808.1, read as the reverse complement.
GGAGTTTACCAGAGCGCTGATATTACTGGCACTACACTCAGCAAGCGTTTTCAGGGTTGTTTGCAGTGCTGAGAAGGCAGCCCGATACTGCGTGAGTGCAGTATGAACGCTGCCTCCCGGTGCCAGCAGATCCTGCCCTTCGGTGAGCAAGGTTTTAAGATGGGCGCGGGCAGAGAGGAGGGCAGAGGTGTCTGCCATACATCCGCCAAGATGGTTTCTGGCCTGCTGTCCCCATTCAAAAACAAGGTTTACCTGGTCGAAATCAGTCTCAAGTCCGCGCCATAGGGCACCGATATGTGCCTTGTGTGGTGCTTCTTCCAGTTTACTGGCAATGGTCTGGCGTTCCACCAGCTTTTCCAGATCACTTTCGCAATCTTCCGGCATGGCTGTGGCATGGTCATTTAACCGCTTGCGGATGGCTTTTTGCCCCATGGAACGTGCTATCAGCCATTTTTCTTTTGCCGTGCGCCATTCAGCAAGAATGTCAGATACTGGAAGCGTATCAACGCTTTCTTTCCAGCGTGTATTCAGGTCTTCAGTAAGGGTGCGATGTTTGGCAACCTGCTCTTTTTCTGCGAGCACTTGGCTGCAAATGTCCTGCGCGGCATCTCCAAACGCCCAACCGGCAGCATGGGGCTGTAATAAATGTGCGCATAGCGCATCAATCTGCCCGAGGCGGATAAATGATAAATTATCTGCCCCCAATGCAAGCGCCTTGACCACATCATGAGCCGCGTTGCGGAGTTCCCCCAAAGCTGCCAGCGTTGCTTTGACTGTCTCCAGCAACCGAGCCTCCCACAGAGGGGACCATTCCGTCTGCTCAAGGCCTGCTAATTGGGGAGATACAACAATATCGCCAATGCGGGCATAGAGTGTGGCCAGGTCTTCGGCCGCCTGCACTAGGTTGTCGTAATCTGTTTTTGAATGTGCATCAGCATCGCGCCATACAAGGGGGATGCGTACGATTTTTTCTTCCTGCGCACGTAATGTGATGCCAATACCTCGGTACGGCGTCCAACCATTTCGGCGTGGGGCATGGAGCGCGTGAACATAAGCATTCAGTTCAAGCCGCAGCGCATCAAGTGTTTGTTTTGTGTGTGCGTATTCTTCCTGCTGAAAATCTTCCAACGCGGCCTGGGCTGTCTGGAATTGCTGGAGCACACCCATTTTACTGGCTTTGGGTGAGAACAGATCCAGACAGAACTCGGCAATACCCAGCTTTGCCAGCCGATTACGTACAACCTCCAGCGCTGTGCGTTTTTCGGCCACAAACAATACGGTGCGGCCTTGCGCTAGCGTATTGGCAATAATGTTGCCAATAGTCTGGCTTTTACCTGTGCCTGGTGGGCCGATCAGCACAAAGTTTTCGCCCGCAGCAGCCCGTGCCACGGCTTTGAGCTGTGAGGAATCAGCTTCCATTGGGCAGACAAGATCAGCTTCAGCTAACGCCGTATCGAGATCCTGAGAAGCATCAAACCTATTGGAAGGTGTAGCACCATCTTGCTCGGGTTCTTGAACACCATTTAACAGACGGCTTGCAACATCATTGGTAGCCAGCTTGTCTCGCCGTTCAAGAAGATCTTTCCACATCAAGAACTTTGAGAAACTTAATGTGGTCAGACTAACATGTTCACGAATTTCCCATCCTGGAATGTGGCGCAGATGAAGCCGGAATGCTTCGATAATTTTTGGCACATCCAACCCTGAACCATCTTCAGGAAGGTTTTCATGTTCCAGCAGGGGGATGCGGATATCATAATCCGCACGCAGCATTTCCAAAAGTGTTGTGTTTATGCGGGTTTCATCACTGTGCGCACGTAACGTAAAGGGAGATTTAATGCTGGCGCGTTCCAGAATAACCGGAACAAGAATAAGTGGCGCAAGATAAGGCTTGCTTTTGTCCTCTGGTGTCCACGCCAAAGCTCCTATGGTCAGAAAGAGCACGTTTGTGCCGCCTTCCTGCTCCGCAGCTCTGGCTTGGCGATAAATCTCGATAAGGGCGTTCTGGAGGTTTTCTTTCTTGCGCGGTACAACAATTTCGCGCCGTGCAAGCGCCTCTATGGCATAGGCGCGTGCGGCATCCTCCTGATGCCGGTCTTGATGAAGGAATTTGTTGCGCGGATCATCCTCATCCATCAGGTCTGGCGCAGAAATAAAGCGTAAAGGTTTAGCGTTACCGCCTGCGCGCATGTCTGCCAGCATATCTTCCAGCGTGGCAGGCTCTGGGCACTCAATCTCAATTTGCTGACGGTCAGACTTCGGCAAATTAAGCAGGCGGTTACGCGCTGACATATCCAGAAGACGATTGCACCAGCGCTGAACGCGATCAGCGGGGCGATCCGGTAACAGTTCTTCTTCCCGTTCCTCACGCAGGGCCGGAGGTGCCTCAAAAAGCGGCTGCTCGGAAGTATCTTCCGAGGTTTCATCAAGCGCCGTATCTGTGCGCAAACCTGGTGTAGAAAGAGGACGGATGCGGCGAAGACGTGCGCGATGCACATCAATAATTTCACGGAATGCGTCTTCGTCATCATCGCCGATATCGCGCAGGTGGGCCTCTCCGCGCTCACAGGCAATTGCAAAGCTGGGTTTGCGGGCAGCCGTTACAAGCGTTGTTTCAAAAACGCGCAGATCATCAAGTTTCAGGCGGTTGCGTATGCCCGGCAGATCCTGAACAACGGATGCACCTGCATCCTGCTGAGAAAGCCAGAAGCCTGCAAATGCATGCCCTTTGGTAAGAACAATCAATGGGCGCAGGCCAATGGCCTCAAGGCAGGCGGCAAAAAGAACGGTGGTATCCAGGCAAGTGGCCAGCCGTTCTTCATACACCTGAGAGGGTAGGCGAATGCGTTGCCCATGTTCCACAAACGATGCGGGAGGGTTGATGTAAGTGATGTTCAGCCCACAAATAGCACACCAGATAGCCTGAGCCTGTGCCCATACTCTGGTTTTATCGCCCTGATATCCTTCCAGCGAGGCAACTTGCCCGGCCTGCTGCAAAATATCGGCTGCATTGCGCAGAATACGGGCTATTGCCGGGTCATTCGGCAAAACAAATGCTGCAAGAATATCAGGAATGCCACATAAGCCGCCCCATTCATTACGGGCCAACACGCGCACATCGCGGGTGGTTTTGGTTAATTCCTGCTCTCCGGCACGTGCGGTAACTGTTACGACAGCTTTGGAAGCCTCTGTTTGGGCGGAAAGCAATGCCCCATCAAGCGTGATGTCACGATCATTCAGCACGCGCAGTTCTTGGGGGCGAACCTGCTGCAACATCCATGAGCGTGGCGTAAGAAACGGAGGCTCACTGCTGATGGTAATTTCTACGGCAGGGTATTCAACGTCCGTTTTGTTGTCGAAAGCAAGTTCTTCAAGAACGGGAACACTGTTTTCCCACAGGCTTGCATTTACGGCTTCCTGTAGTGCGATTTGCAGCGATGGTGTTTCGGCAGGCATGGGGTGATCGGTGTTTTCAGAAATCTGTTTTTGCTCTGTATCCACCCAAAAGTCCCCTTTATCTGCCGTTATCATGCGCTCAATAACACAACTACCGCTTGTATTATGGCAAAGTTATTCATGTTTCATAGGAAAGAGGAGTGTCTGTAATTGGTGCCAGATTTGCAAGCCGTGTATTGGCGGAGTTTTTAAGTTTATAACAGGCGACGTACGGCTTCCAACACATCATGACGCACACGTTTGCCTAGAGAGGAGGGCAATAGGTCAAAGGCATGTACTGCATTGGCATAGACGATAAGTTCTGTTGGTACGCTTGCTTTCCATAGGCGCTGCGCAAAAGTAATATCTTCATCGCGAAATAGATCCAGCGCACCAGTAATAATGAATGTTGGCGGCAAGCCGGAGAGATCACGCATGAATGCAGGCGATAAATAACCAAATTGCGGATCATCATCAGTCAATTCTCCACGCACGGCAGACCAAGCATGTTGGTTCTGGGCGCGTGTCCACACAAACTCTCCTGTTGTCGGATCATCTGAAGGCGCATTTGTGCTGCCTGTGCGCAGATCAAGCATTGGATAAATCAGGACTTGTGCGTGCAATTTTATCTTGCCACGATCTCGCGCCAGAAGTGCTGTGGCGGCGGCCAAACATCCTCCACCACTATCACCCATAATCATGATGCGCTCAGAATTAATGCCCAATTCTCCCGCACTCTCATGCAGCCAGACCAGTGCGGCATAAACATCTTCCAACCCACCAGGGAAAGGCGTTTCTGGTGCCAAGCGATAATCAACCGAGACAATGAGTGTGCCTGTTTCAGATGCCAGTCGGTCCAGCATACCCGCCTGCATGTCAGGGGTTCCGGCAATCATGCCGCCACCATGGACGTAAAGAATGGCAGACGTTGTTCTGCTGGTTTTAGGTGGGTGAAACAGGATAACGCGAACATCCGGGGCTGCATCTGGGCCGGGGATTAGTCGCTCCTCATATTTGACAGCTCCAGAATTGAGGAGAGCTGTTGTCCCTTCAACCAAGCTGCGGCGGAACTCCATCAGGTCATCCTGCTCTGGGTTGAAGGACGGAAATGACGCAATCATGTCGCGCTGTTCGATATCGACCAAAGGCAGAGTAGTCACTGAAAGAACTCTTTATTTCTATTGAGAAGCAACAGGATCATAAAGAACAGTTACCCAAAATAACAATGCCCCTACAATAAGTTGAATTGTTGGGGGTTTTCCCCATCTGACGCTTAGGTAAATCCGATAGAATTGTTTAACAAACACCAAAAAATCGGCCTATTAGAGAATATTTTGTTCCGATAGGTGGTCTTTTGCTCTGATGACACGCCCATATGCTGTTTTTCCGAATTCCTCTGAATATTCGCTGTCATGCCATGCTACTTTGCCGCCAATAATAACATTCCGCACAACAGCGTCAGGACGGTTAACAACTTGCCGACATCCAAATTGGGGACGGTGTATAAAGTGATATGTTTTTTCAGGGTTCCACCGTGCAAGAGCGATCGGATCAATAATGCAAAGATCGGCCTGCATACCAGGACGCACTAACCCCGCATCAATTCCAAAAAACTTGGCAGGAAGACCTGTTAGGCGATGAACCATGACAGAAACCTGCTGCAATCCTTCTTGCTGTGCAATTTTTAAGGCACGAAGGTTTCCATCGTAAAAACCAATATTGGCAAGATGTGCGCCGCTATCGTTAAAACCCGGTAGTGTTTGCTTGTGAAACAGAAGCTTTTTAAGTGTTTTTACATTCCGGTTTGCAAAAGTTGTTTCCCACCGCAAATCTGTATCCCATGTGCGCAGCAAATGTAAAAAGAATGCAGCATCATCTTTAATTGGGTTCGGAAAACTGGAGAAAAATACCTCTTCTTCATCAGTGGATGCGGCATTATGAGCCTCCGCAGCCTGATACATAAGAAGCCTACGATACGGGGCTTCCAGTGTGCCTCCAATCCAACTGGCAAACGGGCATTCCGCCACAATCATGTCTTTCAGATTTCGGGTAAGCACAACGCCTTCCATGCGAAAAAGCCGCAATATTTTTCTAAAAGACCAGCCATTTTTTCCTTTGAGCCACATTTTGCGGAATGCTTTGACCCATTTTGGATCGTTCAAAATACGTGCACGGCCCAAACGGTCATCTAGTTCCAGTTCGTTAAGTGCCCGAAATTCAGGGATTTCATCAGCAATCGGATTGATGGCGCCGTCACTCCAGATGCGAAACGATGAGGAGAGAGCTTGAAAGCGCAAGTTCCCTTTGAATATGCGCGAGTTCAGTATTGAAGAAAGTAGGAGACAAAGATACATGGCGGAACGGTTGGTTTGTAGATCAATCGCTGCCAACACTGTGGTTTTGAGTGAATGCTTGTAAAGGCGTCCACTGCTGAGCATAAAGCTGCGTACAGCAACAAAAATATTGTCTTTTGGGGGCGTGGCCTGCCAAACACGATTATAACGTCGTACAATGTTTGTCAGCCGGGATAATTCTTGGAAACAAGCATACTGTGTTGGAATTTTTTTCTTTTTATTGGGTGAATTGGCCAGAAAATGAAAAGGCAGTGCATCGGTTGAGAAACCGGCATAACCTTGAGCCATGCCAGCTTCCAGAAGTTGCACCATATGGGCAAGTTCCTGCTGTGTTGGCTTCCTGCTGATAGATGCGGTTAACCCCATGACTGCAATTCTGAGCATGGAATGAGGTATGAGCGGCACCACATTTGGCCCCAGAGGCAGGCTTTCCAGATGATGAAGGTAGCTTTCTGAATCTGACCACGTACATGCATCGGCAACCCTTTTGAGGATTGGTTTTGGCATGTTTTCAACCCGTGCAAAACAATCAACAATAGGGTCTTCGCCATTACTGCGCTGATGGCCATATGTGACCCCAATAGAGCAATTACTTATGACAACAGTTGTCGTTCCATGCCGCACTACTTCTGGCAATTCGGGAGCGAGCTCTATTTCCAGATCAAGATGAGTATGAATATCCAGTAATCCTGGCATCAGCCATAAACCCTGACATTCTATCTCAACAGTATTACATGCCGCTTCAAGATGAGATCCGATGGCAGTAATTTTACCATTCGTAACAGCAACATCTGCAATGGCAGGAGGTGCTCCAGAGCCATCAAACAGAAGGCTATTTCGGCAAATAATATCAGCCATATATATCTCCGAAAATAGCGCAGAAAGGCATGAAAAGCATATGCTGACTGTTCTGTCGGCACATAATTTATCTCATCACAACAGATTTGAAGGGTAATTGGTTTCTAAATAATTTGTTTTGTATAAATGTGTGTGAAAATTAATTATACAATCAACATTTTTCGGAATTATAAGTGCATAATTCAAGAAGTATTTATTAAATGTATATATTTTTCGGAAATTCAGCGGAAAGCGAAGCCTATACACAAGAATAGAACCCGTTTTATGCACGAGTTTATAAGAAAATTAAGCAGATCGTAATTTTGTGTCTGCGATTTTCTGGTTTGGGATAATATATGGGCCAGCAGCCTTATCAACACTGCGGACAAACCTTTTGTTTGCCCGCAGTGAATGCACATTAATCAGAATACAGATATAGGAAAATAAAACCAGCTTTTCTATTTTTTATTCTTTAGCTTTGCATCCCATGCAGCTCGCACTTCGGCAGGTGTCATTTGCTTCTGTCCTTTTGGGGCTGGCTGAGCCGGTTGCGATTTCTTACTGCTTACTGTGCGGAATTTAGCAGGGGAAAGCTTGCTTTTTCCTACGGAACCACGTGCATGAGACAAGGCTCCGGGTGCAATGCCTGCTGCGGGGTTGCTGTTAACTTCCTGAACAGCACGGCTGCACAAAGATTTATCACCGACACCAATCTGAATGGTTGGAAGCAAAGCAAGTGGTGGAAAAACAAACCCAAGCCCTGCGGCCGCAGCTGCGCGGCCAAGAATTTCGGCACCAGGCAAAACAGTAGGGGATTTGATGGGACCGGTAATATGAAACGCACCAGGCAACGAAGCGATGGTGGGGTTTTGTGAACGTGTGGTGAGTTCGTAATCCAGCTTATTCGTGCGGAAATTGATGGTACCTTTGCCCAAGGTGCGAGATTCACCCGTTTCAAGCAACAGAGTGTTAGTGGAAACAATACCGTTCTTGAGCGGCATATCGGCAATAAAGCAGCGAATATCTGTATGGGAGGGCAGGCCAATCGCGCTAAGAACAGCGTTAGCCAATTGCAACCCCAACACACTTGGCAAGATAGCGGTAATATCCCCGCCTTGATCCAGCACCAGCGTAAGTCCCCCATTGCCAGCAGCCATTAAGGAAGCAATGGAATTACCTTTTGCTTTCAGAGTCATATGCCCACCAATAATACCTTGGGCTTTTGAATCTGTAGTGGCCTGCATTATGCGTGAAAGATCAATCCGGGCAAAATCAATCCGGGCGGTCGTATCAAACAGTTTGCCGTCTGGCTTAAGGGTGGCAGAACTGGCCAAAGTGCCATTTCCAACCGCAAAATTCAGGCGTTTGAGGTCAATGGCGCCATCAGTCACAAAAAACTCGGCATCAATGTTATCAAGCGGCACTTTCTGGTTTTCGATATGCGCCCCATGATACGTGACATGAGCATTCACAGCATTCAGTTTAGGAATGTTGATAGGCGTATCAGGCAGCACCGTGTTGCTTTTGGCTTCTGCTTTTTCTTCAGCCTTTGTCTTATCTGGCTTTGCACCAATAAAGCCCCCCAAATCAACAAGATTTACCTGCTTGGAATGAAGGTTTGCCTGTACGAATATGGTTTTTTCATGCGGGTTGACTTCAATGGTCCCCCCAATGTCACTCGTGCCCATTTTGCCTTCAAAATCTCGGAACACAATATGCTCACGGGTATAATCCAAAGCGCCAGTAATGTTGTAAGCTGGCGTGCGGGGAATGGGCACACCAGTGAGGGGGTACAGCAAGGACATATCTGGCCCGGCAAAGTGCAGTTTCAGGCGGGCACCAGCAAGAGTGAGGGGGTGGACCACATCACCTTTCAGTGTGGCTGTTGTTGGGCCATTTTGCACAAAAAGATCAACCGGGTAGGGTTCTTTATCTGTAACAAAAGAGAGAACCGTTCCTCCTACAAAGCGGGCTGTAATAGGTTGTTGCGCATAACGCCCCTTGGCTGTGAGGCGCAGAGCCCCACGGCTGTTACCTTCTGGTGGGGTTGTTTCCACTCCCATCTGCATATCAGCCTGTAGCGGATCATGCCGAACATGCAGCGCGCCATTGGTAATACGCAGTTCCCCAATATCAGGGAGGCTGGTTGCCTTATCTGCGTTCTTTTTATCTGTGGAGGCAGGCTTTCCGTCTGCAGTAAAGGTATAGTTGTTTTCACCATTCTTGCGGGCAAGAATATCTGCTTTGGGGTCTGTCAGCGCTATAAGCGGAATATGGAGCGCATGATGCCATATGTAGGACCAGACATCGACTGAAACAGCTAATTCCTTGGATTCAGCAAATAGGCTTTTTTCCTGAGAAAAGGTCTGAGGCTGTTCAATCTTCAGGTTTTCTACGCGAATGGTTGTGATGCGGCCCAAGCCCACATGCAGATGCTCAATAGTTGTTTTACGATGGAGCATTTCTGTAGCGCGGGAATTGACCAAAGGTACAAACCAGTCCCACGACCAGAACAGAATCAGCAGAATAATGGCCAGCAGGAAGGAGCCAAACCCTATCAGCACCGGGTGTGATTTTGCAGGTGTCTGAGGGGGTGTTTCAGTCATAAGGTAGGCTCCTTGATGGTATAAAGGCCAAAAAGATTAAAATTAAAATATGTCAGGGATAGAAAAACTTATCCCGGCATTACGTCTATATAACAAGGCCAACGCTATGTTGGGTTGCGAAGTTCCTGCCTGAAAACGGCAGAAAGGGAATGTGTGTTCCTAAAAAAGACACTCGTCCTAAATATGGCCAGAGATACCAGCGTAAGGCATACCTGTAATGCTTTGTGCTTGGATTGCTGGTTTACTTCTAAGGTTATGCCTAAACATGGCTTATGATCGCATCTCATCCGGCTCAGTCTGCAAGCCTTATCCCGCGTACCTTGCGCCATGCCAATGGCATAAAACTTCGTAAGGCTGCCCCACGCACCCAGCAAGCCGAATGGCATCCTTCAAAAAAAAGGGCGGATCCGGTGTCTATCCTTGAGGCGCAAGGGGCGCATCGGATCAGCGCATTGCTGCCTGTGCGGTATGCACGTATGGCAGTATCTCCTTTCGCGTTTTTGCGCGGAGCGGCGGCGGTGATGGCCGCAGATTTGGCTGGAACACTTACCGCAGGCCCAAAAGTGCAGAGTTGCGGAGATTGCCATCTGGCCAACTTTGGCAGCTATGCCTCTGCCGAAGGAATACCGGTTTTTGATATCAATGACTTTGATGAAACACTTCCTGCTCCATTTGAATGGGATATCAAACGCTTAGGCACCTCCTTGGTTCTTGCTGGACGGGAAGCAGGGCTTGCTGATGGATCTGCCCGTAATCTGGCACGTAGCATGGCGCAATCCTATGCGCAGGAAATGGCGCATCTGGCCCCTATAAGTCCTTTGGAAATCTGGGCAGAACGCATTGACCTTTCTGCTGCCATTGCGGGTTTTCAGAACAAACAGGCTCGCAAAAAAGTCCAGAGCCTGTTGGAAGCGCGATTAGAAAGCGCGCGCAAACATTTTGGCCTTGTGGCGGAAGATTGTGGAACGCCGCGTCTGACAGAAAAACCACCTTTGGTGGTGCGTCTGCCAGAACAGGATGCCGCAATACGCACAGCCTTTGCCAGATATATTGCAACACAACCTCCCGAGCGCGCTATTCTGCTTTCTCGCTATGCATTGCAAGATGTTATTTTCAAGGTTGTTGGGGTAGGGAGTGTGGGGACATTCTGCGCCATAGGTCTATTTTCAACGCCAGATAATGAAGTTTTGCTGCTTCAGATCAAGGAAGCCCAGACTTCTGTTTTAGCGCCATATCTTCAGCCTTCTCCTTTCCACAATCAGGGTGAACGTGTTGTGGTCGGGCAACGTATTATGCAAACAGCATCTGATGCATTTTTAGGCTGGACGCATAGTTGTGGCACGGATGAAGCAGATGGTGAAACCGGGAATCTTTCTATCGGGCAGCGTCAGTTTTATGTGCGCCGGTTGAAAGATCAGCGCTTGGCTGCAATTGGGGCAGAGTTTGCACAGGTTGGTCTGCCTGATTATGCGCTTTTATGTGGCCGTACGCTGGCACGTGCCCATGCACGCTCTGCCGATGTTGCCACTTTAGCAGGCTATCTAGGAGGAGGGCGTGCGTTTGCTGATGCCATAGCTGGGTTCTCCGTTGCTTATGCAGATCAGACAAAAGCTGATTGGAAAGCTTTTTGTGCTGCCATTAAAACTGGTCGTATTTCCACCCAACTTTCTGCATCACCATCCAAAGAAAGCACATCTCAAAAGCAGAAATCTTAAACAGCATATTACAAAGCCTTCAGCACCCCAAACACCATTAAAATCTGATTTTTGGGGTGCTGTGAATCTTGGCTTTACAAAAAACCGTCCAGCCGGTATGTTTTGTCTATGGCAAACCATAAGACACGTACGAACAATCCAGAATCCGTAAAAAGCAATCTTTTAGATGCTGCGGCTGAAATACTGATTCATGAAAGTGCACAAAAACTGACATTGAATCTGGTTGCGCAAAAAGCAGGCGTAAGCAAAGGTGGCTTGCTGCATCATTTTCCCTCCAAAGAGAAGCTTCTTGACGGATTGTTCCATCGTGAACTCAATCTCTTTAGAGATGAGATACTGGCCACCATGGAAAAAGACCCAGTGAAAACTGGGCGAGCGGCACGTGCCTATATCGGCTTGGGAAACGCCTCTAACCCACAGGATAAAAGCTATATTATTCTGCGCCAGCTTTTGTCTGTCATGCTTTCAGACAGCAAACTGTCTCAGGAATGGACGCGCATTTATTGGCAAACAATAAAATCTACTGGTCTTTTTGAAGAAAGCTCACCGTTGATGATTCTATGCTGCCTAGCAGCAGATGGATTGTCGCTGTGGGAAATATTAGGCGCGGAAAAACTGAATGGTATTCAATACGAAGAAATTCAGAACATTATTGAACACATCACACATTCCAAAAAGATTGAACAATGAAAGGATTTTTATATATATTCTTTACAGTGGTTGCTGAAGTGGTGGGCACGGCAGCACTTAAAGAAACACAAAATTTCACAAAACCTCTCCCAATTTTCGTTATGAGTATTGGGTATGTGTTATCATTCCTTTTTCTGTCCCTTGCCTTAAAAATTACACCTATGAGTGTAGTTTATAGTGTGTCTTCTGGGCTAGGTATTGTTTTTTCATGCCTTATTAGCAGATTTTATTTTAATCAAAGCTTAGATTACTCTCAAATATTAGGTATTGTTCTTATATTTTTTGGTGTTTTGCTGTCTAATGGCAGTAATATTCACAACACGTAGAACCCCGCACAATAGATCCAATGCATAGTTGTAAGTATTATGTATCATAACAGAAAAAAAACAAATTTTTTTTATAAGGCTGTTTTGATTGCAGCTTTTATATCTGCAAGTGGTTGCAAGGAAAAACGTCCTGAAACTGTAGCTCCACAACAAAAGCCTGTTGAAGCAGTTCAGGTTGTACCAGCTAATCATAACTCATCAAACTATGTAGGTTTCTACACAACCGAGCATATCATATCTGTTTCTTCAGTAAGGGAAGGAAAAATCAAAAATATTCCTGTACATGAAGGCGAAATCATACATAAAGACGATGTTTTGGTTGTTATGCACAATACAGATTCAAAACTTCTTCTGGCGCAAGCTCAGAATGAGTTTGAAGAAGCACATGCCAATACACTTCAACTTTCTGATCTCGTAAAGCGCAGTAATGGTTTGGATGCGATAGGTGCTTTATCTACAAGCGCAATAAAAGATAGACAATCAGCTCTCGCCATGGCGCGCGCAAAAGAAAAAGCCGCAAAAGAATCTGTAAAACTGGCTGAAAGTCATGAACAGCAAAGCATGATACGCGCCCCAGAGGATGGAACTCTCATAAAAATTTCTACGCAGCCCGGTGCATTAACCGGGGCAGGAAATGAGGTTGCTGTGCTGGCTGCAGGAAAACCCGAAATTGATGTCGAATTATATGATTCAAATTGTGTAAATATTGGCGAGAAAGCCGAAATTAAGATTACAACAGGCACCTCCCAATCTATTATTACACAAGGAGAGGTGGTACGTATCAGCCCATACTTTGATGATGAAACAAAAATAAGGCATGCAAGGGTGTTATTAAAAACACCCTTGCCAATACCATTTAATGATTCAGTTCTGGTCAACTTTATTCCAGAACAAGTAAAAAATCGTGTTCGTGTGCCTCTTACAGCGCTTTTTTATAAACAGGGGCTCCCTTATGTTTGGAAAGTGAGTGAAGACCAACAACATATTTCTGAACAGCGTATCACGATTATAAGCTTGAGCGGGCAAGATGCCGTTGTAACGGGGCTTTTGCCTCAGCAACTTGTTGTTTCAAATGGCCCGGATCTTCTTCGCCACGAAGATATCGTGAAAATTGTTCAAATGGATGATCATTCATGATGTCTCAAAAGTTCAATCCATCTCGCTGGGGTGTGGAACATCCTCAGCTTATTGGCTTTTTGATGATTATCTCTCTTATTGCAGGGGGATGGCAATTTGCAAATTTGGGTCGAGCTGAAGATCCTAATTTCACATTAAAAAGCATGACTATTTCGGCCCAATGGTCTGGTGCAAGCCCAGACGCATTGCAGACACAAATTATAGATCCGCTGGAGCAAGAATTACGTGGTATAGAATTTTTAGATTCCCTTTCTACTTACTGTAACCCGTCTTTCTGTGTCACTCAGGTTTCATTAAATGATAATGCTCCAAAAGAGCAGGTCCCGCAGATATGGCAAAAAGTTCGTAATAAAGTATCTGATGTTTCTCCTTCTTTACCAGAAGGAAGCAGTCTGTCTGTAAACGATGATTTTGCAGATGTGTATGGTTATACTTTTGCGCTCACAGGCCCTGAAATATCCAGTCTTTCTCCAATAGCCAAGAAAATCAAAACAGGTTTCCAGAGAATTCCTGATGTTGGAAAAGTACAGGTTATTGGAGAAATTCCAGCAACATTTAATATAGATATAGATCCTACCCGCCTAAAAAATACGGGTATAGGTTTGCAGCAATTTTCTGAATCTATACAGCAGCACAGTCTTATTGCCTCAGGAGGCATGCTGGACTTTGGCATTGATGTACCTATTGATGTTTCTGGTGCCGCAGATAATCAGGAATCTATAGAGCAGATCACATTACCTTCAAAATCTGGTAATTTGCATGTTAAAGACATTGCAACTGTTAGCCGTGGATATGTTGATCCTCCATCCAGCATTGTCCGGTATCATGGCCAGCCGGCATTAATTATAGCCGTGGCAATGGCAAAAGATGGAGATGGTCTGGCCTTAGGTAAAAGGCTGAATACAGAACTGGGCAAAATAAATGCGGACCTTCCTACAGGGCTAAAGTTTGTTCAGGTTGAAGATCAAAGTAAAATTATTAAGGAAGCTGTAAATACATTCCTTTTAAAATTCTTTTTTGCACTCCTGGTCGTGTTGATTGTGGCTTTTGGCACGCTCGGATTTCGAAGCGGTATGGTTGTGGCATTTTCTGTGCCGCTTACCTTATCTTTTGTCGCATTATATATGAAAATATCAGGTATTAGCTTAGAGCGTATTTCTCTTGGTGCTTTAATACTGTCTCTTGGTCTGTTAGTTGATGATGCTATTATTAGTATTGAGGCCATGATTGTGCAGTTATCTAACGGCGCAAGCCGAGAGGATGCTGCATCCTACGCATGGTCGCACACTGCGTTCCCCATGCTTACGGGCACGTTAATCACAATTATAAGCTTTCTACCTGTCGGAATAGCTAAATCTACTACAGGTGAGTATGCCGGTGAAATTTTCTGGGTAAGTGCAGCGGCATTACTTTGCAGTTGGGTTGTAGCTGTGGTTTTTATACCATTGCTTGGCGTATGGTTTTTACCACAACCCAAAAATGCACTAGAAAATGAACCTTCGTTAGAAAGCAAAAGCATTCTTCTTTTAAGAAAAATTCTTGAGTGGGTTATTGTTAAAAGAAAAACTGTGTGCGCAGTAACCATTTTTCTTCTTGTTATTGCAATATTTGGCACAAACTTAGTGAATCAGCAGTTCTTCCCATTATCGGACCGTCCAGAACTGATTGTTGATGTTGCATTACCCCCCGGCAGCTCGCTGAGTAAAACAAATAAAATTGTAAGTAATATTGAAAGCAGGATTTTATCCTTACCTTCACTGTATCATATTGAAACACATATTGGAGATGGTGCTCCCAGATTTTACATGCCTTATATTCCTGCCAGTCCCAGCGCTTCACACGCAACACTTTTGCTGGTTGCCAAGGATCTGGATGCCCGAGAAGAAATTTTCAGGAAGATCAAAGAATTTGCTAATGATATCCCGGCAAGCCTTCATGTACAAAGACTTTCCTTGGGGCCAACTGCTGATTTTCCAGTGCAATATCGGGTTATCGGGCCCAATGTAGATGAAATTATAAATATTTCCCATGAAATAAGAGATATTCTTAAAAAAACACCTGGCACATCTGATGTACAAATTGACTGGGGCAACCGCACTTTATCTGAATCATTCAAGCTGGATTCAGGTAAAGTTGTTCATTTTGGAAGTAATCGCATTGCCGTTGCACAACAGCTGCAGGCTTTTCTTTCTGGGGAAGTGGTAGGAACAATTTTCAGCACAGATAATCACCGTAGTCTGGTTATTCGTGCAGAAGAAAAATACCGTCATGACCCGCAATTATGGATGCTGCTTCCGATACAAACGCCAATGGGCAATGTGTTTTTAGGTCAATTGGGCTCCTTGGAAGTCAAACAGGTTTTTCCCGTTATATGGCGGCGAAATGGGGCGCCGTGCATAACCGTTCAATCTGATGTTCTGCCGGGCGCCGAACCCTTGGACATTGTTGAGCAAATAAAACCTGAAATAGATAATATAAAAAAGCATCTTCCATATGGTTATAGAGTGGAAATAGGGGGGGATGCCGAGCTTTCTCAAACAGCAAATGATGCGATATTTGCTTTATTACCCCCAACAGTAGGCATCATGCTGCTGATTTTGATGCTGCAATTACAACAGTTCAGCCGTGTTATACTGGTTTTATGCTCCAGTTTTTTAGGGGTAATAGGCGCTGTATTGGGCTTGCTTATTTTTAATGCCCCCTTTGGTTTTGTGGCTTTGTTAGGTTTAATTGCTCTGGCTGGAATGATCATGCGCAATACCATCTTATTGGTTGATCAAATAGAATATAATAAGCGGAATGGCTTATCCTTAAATGCGTCTGTTATTGATGCAACACTATTACGCGCAAGGCCAGTTATACTTACAGCCTTAGCATCAGTTTTTGCCTTCATTCCTTTGGCCTTCAATATTTTTTGGGGACCTATGGCCATTGTCATGATTGGAGGTTTGAGTGTTGCGACATTTCTTACTCTTCTTGCCTTGCCAGCTTTTTACTTAGTGATGTTTGGTGAAAAACAAAAAGATAAGGCTGTCCAATGATTTTTATATTTTCCAAATCCCAGAAAAATACAGTTGCACTCTTACTATCAGGAATATTGTTGGGAGCATGCTCCCTGCAGCCTAAAACACCACTCCCCAAAGTCGCCTTACCACAAATGTGGGAGAATACTCCTGCCCAGCAGTTTAATGGGAAGGTTCAAAAAAAATGGTGGCAAAATTTCAATCAACCAGAGCTGGATAAGCTTATAGATATTGGCCTTCAGGAAAATATTGATATCAATATTGCTTATGAAAAACTGCAGGCATCTCGCATTGAAACAAAAATAGCCTATGTCGCCAATATGCCAGAAATTAACGGCACAGCAGGGTATAGTAGAAATTATACATCTACAGCAGGTATAGGTGATGTATTGCGGCCTCTGTTAGGGCTAGATCAAGGTGGTTCATACCTAGAACCTAAAGGGGTTTCTTATAGTAATTTTAATACCGGCATGTTTGCATCATGGGAATTGGATTTATGGGGCCGCTATAAGTTAATGCGGAAGGTGGCAGATGCTAACCGTCAGGCTTTTCAAGATGATATAGAGGCTGTGTCTCTTTCATTCGAAGCAGAAATCTGTCGTCTCTATTTTCTTTGGCGCAATCTTGCACAAATGGTAGAAATAGAAAAACAAGCATCCAATATTTTAAAAGAAATAGAAGTTATAAATAATGCCTCATATCAACGCGGTCTCATTTCACAAACAGTTCTTCTTGAGCAAAGCAATCAGTTTCATAAGGTTTTTATGAAGTATCAGGAACTGGATAATGCACAGCTGGCCGTGCAGCGTGCGCTTTCCATGTTAGTATATAACCGCCCAGATGCTTTATCTGTAATGAATGATAGTTTTTCACCTATCGATTATACTCAGACCACACCAGCACCTTTAAAAATTCCATCCGTATTGGTGAAAAGTCGGCCAGATATTCGTGCGGCTGAACAAAGATTGCATGCAGCTTCAGCTATGGTTGGTATTGCCAGGGCGGATTTTTACCCCCGAATTACGTTTTCTGGCGAACTCTCCATAGATGCGTTAACCTTAACCGAGTTCGGATGGGGCGCACGAAATACTCAATTTGGCCCAACGCTCACACTACCTATTTTTGAAGGTGGAAAAATTGCGCGACAAGTGGAATTGCGCCAATCCGAACTCAAAAACGCTGGGCTGGAATATAAGCGAACTGTGTTAAATGCTTGGAAAGAAACAGAAGACGCTCTTGCCAACTACAACATGACACGCGAACAGTATGGAAATGCTGTGCAAATGGCTGAAAATGCAAAAATCAGCTCAAAAAGGGTAGGGGTTTCTTACCGGCACGGAGATGAATCTAAAGCAGAATTTCTTGTCAGCCAGCTTGCCAATCTAGATGCCGAGATTGAGCTTTTAAACATGCAACAACGTTTGATGGAGAACTACATTCGCCTTTACGTGGTTTCAGGCGGGTAAAGTGTAGGCCTCCAAAACCTACACAGAGGCCAACGCCAACCCTTCGGCAACAGAAACAAACTCCCCACCCAATTCAACCCGATCTTCTCCAAAGCGAGACGTAAAAAGTTGTCTAACTGCAGGTACGAAAGACGTGCCCCCAGTTAGAAACACGCGGTCAATCTGTTCTGGCGCAAGAGAGGCCTGACTGAGTGCTTGATCAATACCTTCACCAAGTTTGGCAATATCAGGGGCAATCCAGCGGTCAAAATCTGCGCGTGAGACGGTTGTTTTAATATCCAGACCGGGTTGAGAGTAAGAAAGCTCAGCACTTTCCGCAGAGGATAAAGCACGTTTGGTGGCAGAAACCGCATTATAAAGTTCTTGCCCATGCTGCTCACGAATAAGCTCTATCAGGCTTTTCAGTTTTTCCGGTTCAGAAGCCGTTCGGGCAACATCTGCAATTTCATTAAGAATACGCGGAGTGCGCATCAAAGAAAGACGATGCCAGCGTGCTAGAGAGTGGTACCATTCAATAGGTACTGGCAGGGGCTCCCCTCCCATAATGCGGAATGTGCAATCACGCCCAAGATAAGGGGCCACAACATTATCAATAATACGGAAATCAAACTGATCCCCAGCCAGCCCTACACCTGTATGGCCAAGCGGCTGTGCCCCTTGATTGCTGGCGGGGTCAAAACGCATGATCGAAAAGTCACTCGTCCCACCGCCAAAGTCACCAACCAGCACAGTTGCGGGCCGATCCAGCCGCTGCATGAAGCGCCAGCCCGCGGCTTCTGGCTCCATCATAACGGCCACATCTGCAAATCCTGCCTGCGTAAAGGCCGCCCTTAGCCGGGCTTCCCCCAAGGCGTTATCTGCGTTTTCGCCTACAAAATGCACCGGCCGCCCAACCGTAACGTGGCATTCTGCCGGAGTAATATCTGTAAGCGCCATCAATTCCCGCAGGAACGTAGCAATCAGATTTTCCAACGAAAGGCGCTGGCTAAAAACCTGTGTCTCACGAAAGCTGGCTTGAGCCAGATAAGACTTCATGGACATGATAAGCCGCGTTTCGGACGGATCATCAAGATGCGCCTCAACAGCGTAAGCGCCCACAGCCCGCTGGAGCAGCCGCCTGCCGCCTTCCATCTCTTGCCATAAGGCAAGAAGCGTGGGGCAGGTTTGAGAAGAACCACCATCCGGCGTAGGGAAAGAAATGGTCTGAATGGTACGATCAGGACGCGCGATAACGATGACGCTATTGGTCGTACCGAAATCAATGCCGATCTGGATGGGGCGGGCTGAAATAATCATGGTTGGCGGAAAATAATGTCCACTTGCCATGCTGTCCATGCCTCATGATGCTCTACCGCACCAGATATCTGCATTTTCCTCAATAACAGGCGCGATTAGTTCTGGGCGTTAGCTGGGGCAATCACTTTCAACGTACCATCTGGTAGGGGGCTTTGGAGCTGAAGAGCCTCTTCCGCTGGCGCATTCATCCAGATATCCAGCTCTTCCGGCTGCGTGAGAATAACCGGCATGGCTTTTGGGTGAATGGCTCCAACCTCCCGGTTGGCTTCTGTGGTCAGAAATCCAAAGAGATCATCCGTTGTTTCCCCGTCTGCCAGTTTGCGCACAGATGTCCATTGGCACCAGATCCCGGCAAAAAATGCCAGAGGTTCATCATCGCTACGGGCAAACCATACGGGTTGTGACTTACCATCTGGCAGGCGCGTGGGTTCTGAAAAAGCCGTTAGCGGCACAAGGCAGCGATGCCCCACATGCTCCCAACGTTTCCACCACATGGAAGATGGGTGGCGGATATTGGTAACACCCCGGTCAACCTTGTGTCCCTTAAGATAGTTTGGTGGGGTGGGCATGCCCCAGCGCGCCATCATCAATTCCCGGCCTTGTGCTGTATTGCGCACAATGGGCGCCATGGTGTTGGGGTAGATATCTGGCAACGGTTGAAGATTGCCCGTGTGGTCTGCCACCACCTTTGCTGCCTTGCGAATGGCCTGTGGGTTGGATGTCATGGAATAGAGATTACACATCAGCTGGCTCCAAAGGCACGTTAATCCGTGATCATGCTGGGTGAATGCTTTAACGCCCGCAATGCCTCTATCAGTTCAAGTGCATTCTGTGTGGCGGCACCAAAGGTAGTGTTATCATAAATTGTCCAAACATCCGTACCACATGCGCTTAATGCGGCAACACTGTTTGCATGTGCCTGCACAGCTTCTGCGCTATACGGTGATTCATAAATGCGCGGAGAGCCATGTAGCCGAAAATAGGCAAGACCATTCCATCCTCCGGGTTGTGCAGCAGAAGCAAATCGAGCCGGATCCGCCGCAACCCGTGAGACATGCTGCCTTTTCAGCATTAGATCAACTTCTGGCTGAAACCAGCTTACATGCCTAGGTTCCAGTACAACCGGGCCGTTGATGATAACTTTCAGATCATGAAGAAACTGTTCAGCAATATCTCCGGGATAAGCAAAACTGGGGGGCAGTTGCACCAGAATAGGGCCACGCTTATTGCCTAAACCGCTGGTTTCCTCAGCAAAGCGCGCAACAAGGTCCTGGCACCCTATAAAGCGCTGCTCATGCGTAATTGTCTTGGGAAGTTTAACGGAAAAACGGAAATCAGAGGATACGCTCGCCGCCCAGCGCACATAAGTTTTGTGCTGATGAGGGCGATAGAAACTGCTGTTAATCTCCACAGCAGAAAAACGCGTGCCGTAGCGTTCAAGATGCGTACCAGTTGCAGGAAATTCTGCAGCGAGTTGGGCAGGAACCGACCAGCCAGCAACGCCGATGCGAATGGGCATAAGCGGTTTCTCCTCTAGTTTGCTAAGAATTAAAAGAACGCCTTTCCATTTTGTAAAACAATTTGTTTCTGATGATAATCTTGCAGCGCTTTGCGGTGTGTCACGCTGATAATTGTACAATTGGGCAAGAGTGTTAGCAGCGCCTCATAAAGGCCGTGCTCATTGGTTTCATCCAGTGCAGAGGTGGCTTCGTCCAGAAACAGAATGGAGGGTTGAAATAGAAAAACCCGTGCCAAGGCCAGACGCTGCTGCTCTCCACCAGACAGGATATTCCCCCATACTTGCTCTTCATCCAGACGAGACACATAACCACCCAGATTTGCGGCATGCAGGGCTGCTTCATACGCGTGCAAATCATGCTTCTCTGGCAATAACGGGTAGGAAAGGGCTTGCCGCAAAGGCCCCGATGGCACGTAGCTTTGTTGCGGAACAAACATGGCTTTCGCGCTGTTAAGGCACACTTCTCCACTGCCATAAGGCCATAACCCGGCTAAGCAGCGTAAAAATGTGCTCTTTCCGCTGCCGGATGCCCCGTAAATGGCCCATCGCTCACCGGCTTGAAATGTCAGGCTGCCAAAGTCCAGAAATCTCTGCCCGGAAGGCAGGTTAAGAACCAGATTATGGGTTGAAACTGTATTTTGGTTTGTAGGTTTGCAAACAATACCTTGTCTCGGCTTTTGCTGTATGATGCGTTCAAATTCAGCCAGACGCTGCAATGTGGAGCGCAGATTGGCTAGATCTGTGTAGTTATCAATAAACCATTGCAAACTTCTTCGAACCTGCATGAAAGCCGCATTGATACGCGCATAAGTGCCAAACGTAAGTGCATGCGCCATAATTTTGGGCACCAGCAAAACCCATAAAATAATGGAAGCGGTTTGATTATAAAACGTTCCCACAAAGTTGGCACGCCAGGTGTAATGCACAACCTTGCGCCAATTTTTGGCAATGTGGGCTAGGTGAGTGGAAAAGCGCAGATGCTCAGCATCTTCCCCTTTATAAAAAGCAACCTGTTCAGAGTTGCGCCGCAAATCAAGCAGGCTTGCGCGTAAATCGGCATCGTAATGCTGTTGCTGATAATCAGCGTTTACTAAGGGGCCACCCACTTTTTCTATAACAAAGGAAACCAATACAGAAACAAGAACTGTTCCAAAAAACAGATAGCCGGGAATATGATAGATATGCCCCCAAAGTGGCACCGATAACGCTCCGCCGATTTCCCATAAAACAATGGAGAATGACAGCAACGTCATCACAGCCTGAATAGCATCCAACCCCAGTTTAAGAACAAGGGTTGTCATTTGTGCAAGGTCATCTGCAATACGCTGGTCTGGGTTATCTGCCTGCGCGGCATCATGCTCCAAACGGTAATAGGTCGTGTCTTTCAGGTAGTGTTGCAGATAAACCTTTGTGTTCCATAAGCGCCAGCGCATGGAAAGGATCTGTGTCAGATAGGTTTGCAGCACATAAATGCCGGCTGAAAGAGCGCAAGCCGCAATATAAACCGGCAACATGCCTAGGGCTTTGCGCACATGGAAGGCAAAAAAGGCATCAAAAAACTTTTGGTCCCAAATGCCAAACCATACGGCAGTGCGCACATAAAGCAGCGAAAGCCCAATAATAAGCCCTAGCAGCCCCCATGCTTTCCATTTTTCTGCGGACACCCAGAAAGGAAGCAGAATTTTCCAGTCCGAAAAAGAGTGAGAAGAAGAGGGGGGATCAGTACGTAGCACGAAGCGTTGCCATGAAATTGCGAGGGGCTGCAGGAAAGTTGAACTGCCATATACCACTGGCGCGTTCGTAATAATGGCGGTTGGTCAGATTATAGGCATTCAGTTGCAGACGCAGATTACGGTTGATCTTGTAACCAATCATGCCATCCATCGTCATGTATCCACCTTGCACGGTGGTAGCGTAACTCCCGCGCAGATTGCTGTTGGCATCTATTCCAACCCCTATGTTCAGGTCTTTCAACCGTCCATCTGGCACGGTGTAATGCACCCAGGATTTGAACATGTGGTGGGGAGAGTAAACGCCGCCAAAATCGCTTACGCGGGAATTGGAAACTTTGGTATCCAGATACGTATAGCCAATGGAAACATCCAGATTAGGCAGAACTTGCCCATCTATCTGCATTTCCCACCCCTGGCGGCGAATAGGCCCAGTGGTGACGTAAAACTGTGCATGCAGAGGGTCTTGCACCGGCTGGTTTACACTCTCCATCCGGAACAGAGCAGAAGAAACATTTAACCGGCCATGAAAATATTCCGCCTTAAACCCGGTTTCAATCTGGTTACCACGCTGAGGCGTTAGCCCGCCACCGTGATACGTTTCCTTGCCCACAGAAGGGGTGAAAATACTGGAGTAGCTGGCATACCAAGAGATATGGGGCGTAATCTGGTAAACTGCTCCCAGATAAGGCGTAAGCTCTCCATGTATGTTGGATGTTGTCTGCCATTGTGTTGCTGGTGCGGGGGCAATATCGCGCAGTTTCTCGTAATAGCGTGAGGCGCGTCCGCCCAGAATAAGAGAGAGCTTTTTGGTGAGTTCAAACCGGAGCTGGCCATAAAACCCCCATTGATAGGCGTAATCATCCGTGCCCCAACCATTGGTGTTTGTGGCATAGTTAAAACAGCTCGCTGCGGGTTTTTTAACAACATCCGTGTTGTTTATGCTCACATCATTATAGATGGCGTTACAGGTGTTGTTGGCATACTGCGTAACCTGTTCGTACGAATTATAGTTAAACCCGAAAAGCGCATGATGCGTGCGGTTTAAAAAATGGAAACTGCCCTGGGCATAAATATCCGCAGAGCGTGATGAATTCGTACCCTTAAAGGCAGCAATGCCTTGGTCCCGATACTGTAAGGTCCCTGTGCTGGGGTCTATCTGGTTCCAGGGTTCGTTATAAAGCGTGTTGTAGCTTTGATCGTAAAATGTGCCACGTGCTGTTGCTGACCAATCTCCCCAGAGTTTCTGGTTGAGTGAGGCAATGGTCTGTTGAGTCATGTAATTGGAATATCCCCAGCTCTGGCTAGGGTTTGCCGAGCGGCTGCCAGACCACAGCGTATTGGCCGTTGTAAGCGGCAATCCGTAGTAGGGGGCCTGATTATCCTGCTGTTGCGCTGCGTGAGAAACCATAAAGGTGGTGCGCGGGGTTATATCCCACTCCAGCACCCCATAGGCCTGCCATTTGCGGGTATGGGCATATTTGTAAAAGTAATCATTATCTTCAAACAGATCAGCCGTGCGAAAGCGAAGAGTTTTGGATTTGTTGAGCGCTACCGTCATATCCACATCAGCGCGGTAGTTGTTAAAGCTTCCAACGCTGGCGGCACCGCTTAGCGCAAAATCCTGCCCCGGTTTTTTGGTGACCTCATTTACAACGCCACCCGCGCCACCAGCCCCCTGTAACAGGCCCGAAGACCCACGCAGCACCTCGATACGATCATACATGGAAAGATCAAAACTGGCGTTATTCAACGTTCCTGAAGCGTTTGGCGTGCCATCCACAGAAGTGGTGAGTTGGTACCCACGTGAGTAGAAATTCGAATTGGCCGTAGAGGCCGGCATAACCCGAATACCGTTAATCTGGCGCATGGCATCCGTCATTGTCAGCATGTTGGAATCTTCCATACGCTGCTGTGTAATGACAGATACAGACTGGGGAATATCCTTCAGTGCAACCGGCGTTTTCCCCCACGCTTCTATTGTTGGCACAGTGTAGGAATGTCGGGAGCCAGATCCATATACAGTAATATTCTGATGAGTTGTTTCAGCAGATGCGTGATTTGCCGAAGATGAACACCCGCATGAAGGCCCTGAAGCGCTGCATTTTTTAGGCCCACTGGTTGAGGTTGGCGTGCAGTAGACGGGGGGTGAAGCAGCCAATGCTGGCGCACAGATAAGCGTAAGACCGCCTACCATAACCCCAAAACATGGGAGTGTTCGAAAAATACGAGACATACCTATCTGTCCTGACAGCGTCATACATAAAGGCTGACAGGGCAGGTTGATGTATCCAGCCCTTATGGCTGGTTCCCGCATAAGGCGGGAATGACAGATGCTATTATATTACAGATAGCAGCCGCAAAAACGTGTTCCTGTCAGTAAAGACATGACAGGGAAAGAGGCGGCCCACGTGTATGGGGAAGGCCCGTAAAAACACCAGCAGGTGGAGCCCGTGGGGCACGATCATGATAGATCTGCCGCTTTGCCAGCAGCATAATGCTTAAGGCAATAAAAACCCCGATAAAGGCGATATCAGGCAGTTGCAGCAGCGGGCAGAGAGGGCAGAACCCGTTGTTATCATCATGCGAATGGTGTGCGGGATCATGCCCTTCATCATCGTCAGGCATAACCATGGCATCATCCATATCAGGGCATGCCGGGCTTTTAAGTGCTGGGCCAATATGAAGGCCGGTAAGGCGTTCAAGCGTAGCGCGGGGCATTTCCCCCAGCTGCGCATGGCTTTGGAGGAAAAGCTGCCCAACAAGCCCCACCATCACGCAAATGGCCACCAGCCATCGGCTGGCAAACAGGCGCATTTTTGCGTGCATGGTGGCTGATCTAGACAAAAATCCTCTCCAAATTGTGCTCTTGTTAAAGGAAGATTATTTGCCTTTTGTCAAGAAAGAGTAAGTGGCATTGCACAATGTGGGCTGTAAAATGGCACATGCCACAGATCAGCAAGGCTGTTCTGTGGTAGGGGCAGGTATAGCTGCTCCTATATCAGTTCTCTCGCTTTTGTGGGTGCAGGGGCGTAACCCTGTAAAAGACCTGCACGAAGCTTTTGTCAGCTTACAGCTTTTTTAAGCCGCATGCGGGTTAGACTGTTATTCCTGCAAAGAGGAAACAAACCATGTCAGCTTACAGCATTTTACGTACCGCTATTGAACAGAAAAAAGCCGTTTCTTTTACGCTTCATGACAAGCCGCAGGTTGGTTCACCCCACGCTCTGGGCAAAGGAGATGGCGTAGAAAAAGTGCTGATGTATCGTGGTGTGGATGCACATGAAAAGCGCGTGCCTGCTCAGGGGCAGTGGGATTGCCTTGCCGTATCTGAACTGAGCGACGTGAAACTGCTTGCAGATGAGCCGTTCCACCAAGGCCACCCGGATGCCGCACAGCGCGCTGGCATTCGTGAAGTAGATATTGAACTCTGATATACCCCTGTTTATCGGCATCATTCTATGTGATGCCGATAAAACCGCACATTATTTCCAAAGGTGATGGAAATGGTGCAGCGGGCCGTGGCCATGCCCGACATCAAGCGTATCACTCGCCGCAAGAGCGCCATGTAGATACGCTTTTGCCTCACGCACGCTCTCTTCCACCGATTTGGAAGGTAGTAACGCCGCTATTGCAGCAGAGAGTGTGCAGCCAGTACCGTGGTCATTACGTGTGTGGATACGGGGCGCTGCAAACTCCATAATTTCATCGGGGCCATACAGCAGATCAACACTCTCGGTTGATCCTTCAAGATGGCCACCTTTCAGCAAAACCCATTCTGAACCCAGCTTGGCCAACTCTTTTACCCGTAAGCGCATTTCATCCAGCGTCCACATAGGGTCGGCATCCAGCAAAACGCCTGCTTCTGGCAGGTTGGGGGTAATAAGCGTTGCAAGTGGCACCAGCTGGTCTCTGATAGTGCTGACTGCACTGCTTTCCAGAAGGTGATCTCCACTTTTGGCTACCATAACCGGGTCAAGCACAATATTTTTTGCACCATGATGATGCAGCCGTTCTGCAATAACCTCGGCAATGCCGATATTGGGCACCATTCCAATTTTAACGGCATCCACCCGCACGTCATCAAACACGCTATCAATTTGCTCACCCACAAATTGTGGGTCTAGCGCCACAAAGGACCGTACGCCTTGGGTGTTCTGGGCCACCACAGCCGTAATGGCCGCCATGCCATAAGCCCCCATGGCCGAAAATGCTTTAATATCTGCATGAATGCCTGCGCCACCTGTGGGATCGGTGCCGGCAATACTCAAAACATTGGCGATCATGGTCAGGCAATTCCCTTTCCGCAAGAACATGGCTCCCTGCCGCGCAATTCCAGCAAAAAGGATAGGGTGGCCAAACCTGTCCCTTCGCCGGCATAACCCGGATCAGGTTCAAAGGGTCATTGCGCTGCCTGTTGGCTCTGCAATCTCTCAGCCCCATGTCGGGGCACCCCTCGGTAAGGCCTAACGTATCAGGGCAGGGCCCTTTATGCACGCCATATTCAAGGTGAATCTGGTAAGGCCGGGGTAACTCTGCTTTTTATTTTTGCAGCACAGGGGGAGAAATGGCTACGCCGTTTTCCCATGTTTCAATAATCTTGTCGGCATTTGCTATATTGGCGGCAGGGTTACCGGTAACCACCAATACATCTGCCCGTTTACCCGGTGCCAATACGCCCCTATCAGAAAGATTCAGCAAATCTGCTGCGTTCTGGGTGGCGACATGAATAGTCTGCAAAGGTGTTAGCCCTGCCTGCACGGTAAGGGCGAGTTCCCGATGTTCTGCCACACCGGGCACGCGCAAAGGGGTGGCGCCGCTATCTGTGCCAAAACCGATTTTTACACCAGCATCATGCAGTGTTTTCAGGTTTTGCAGGTTCATCTCTAAAGATGAGCGGGCAAAATCAGCCTGTTTGCCGGCTTTGTGCTGTGCCTGCCATGCAGGATCATTAATCTGTTTCTGTAACGGGCCAGAAAGCCCTGCTATTGCAAAGGGAGTTTGCGTCCACGGCGCGCGATCAGCCCATGCTGTTGTGGCTTCATCCAGTTGAAGGGTGGCAATATACCAGATGCCGCGGGATTTCAGCGCCGCAACCAGCTCTGGCGTAACGGGTTTGTCCCGCACGCCATGAGCAAGAATATCCACCCCAGCAGCCACAACATGCTGGGCATCTTCCAAGTCATGAATATGCGCTGCCACGCGTAACTTGCGTTTGTGGGATTCCTCCACAACGGCAGCAATAATATCCGGGCTCATTTTAACGGGAAGCGTGCCATCAAAATCATCAACCCAGATTTTAACCAGATCTGTGCCTTCATCTGCCATTGTATCCACGGCTTCTCGGGCTTCATTGGCCGTTTTGGGGCGAAAAAGCTGGTTAGGAGCAACATTTACAGGCGGCGCCCCATTGGGAACACCAATGCCCTGATCAACCCCAAATAGATCAGCCGGCGTTTTCCCTGCGTGCGCTTCCTTACGGAGCGGATCAAACACATCTGGCACGTTATTACCCAACGCCGTAACCGTGGTGACACCGTACCGACGATACTGCCCAAGTGCTGCCATGATATTGGCCCGTGTATAAAATTGGGAACCCGTGGTTACGCCCTCATACTGCCCAACATGGCTGTGATCGGAAATAATACCGGGCAGGGCAGTATCTCCTGAACGATCCAGCACTTTGGCATCTTTGGGTATGACCACATTCTTGCCAACAGCAAGAATATGA
The DNA here is from genome assembly GCF_004014775.2 of Acetobacter oryzoeni. Classification (NCBI taxonomy): domain Bacteria; kingdom Pseudomonadati; phylum Pseudomonadota; class Alphaproteobacteria; order Acetobacterales; family Acetobacteraceae; genus Acetobacter; species Acetobacter oryzoeni. The sequence goes on along the minus strand of NZ_CP042808.1, from coordinate 1,301,245 downwards.
TCTCCCTGCATCACAAGTGTTGCATCTTCTATAGGGGGTGCTCCGGTGCCATCCACAATACGCACATGCGTGAGTGCAACGGGAGGAGCAGAGGCTGCAAGCGCCGGTGTTATCATGAACAGAGCGGTTGTGATGAAAAACATACGGCGCATATTGATTCCCCTAAGAGCGGCATGAACGGGAAGAAATTGGTATTCGTTCCATGTTTAGCAGATATTCATGAGCCAAGGATCACTTCTACTTTATGTAAAAGCCCATCATCTTGCATGTTCACTTCATGCATCATGTAACTTTGCAGACCATCTACGGTGATCTTTCTAACACCACGGCAGACATGATCCGGGTTTTTCACCAGAATATTGTATCGCGCTGTTTTCCATTGCAATGTTACCTCAAATTCCGGCCAATGCTGCGGAATGCACGGGTCTATCAAAAGCTTGTCTGCATGGATACGCACGCCAAGAATGGTCTCGGTTCCCACCCGTTGCATCCAACCGGCAGACCCGGTGTACCAAGACCACCCACCACGCCCAACATGCGGGGCTTCGGAATACACATCAGCGGCAATAACGTAGGGCTCCAGCTTGTAACGGGCTGCTTGTTCCTGTGTCTGGCTATGGGTGATGGGGTTGAGCATATGAAACAACGTTTGGGCCAGATTACCATCACCCAAGGCCGCTATAGCCATAACCGTCCATAAAGCGGCATGGGTGTACTGGCCGCCATTTTCACGTATGCCAGGTGGGTATCCACGAATATAGCCGGGGTCTGGCATGGCTTTATCAAATGGTGGCGTAAGCACCAGAATGAGCCCATCCTGCTGCCGCACAAGCCTATGAATGGCAGAGCGCATGGCGTGGTTGGCCCGTTCCGGCATGGCTGCCCCAGAAAGCACAGACCATGATTGAGAAATGGCATCTATCTGACATTCCGGCATGGTGTGGGAACCTAGGGGCGTGCCATCATCAAAATAGGCCCGCAGGTACCAATCTCCATCCCATGTGTGTTCCAGCGCTTTGGCCAGTTTACGGGTGTGTTGTTGCCATTTATCTGCCCGCATATCCTCATTACGGGCGCGAGCAATAGGAATAAATATCTCAAGCGTGGTGTAGAGGAACCAACCAAGCCACACACTTTCTCCACGGCCCTGTTCCCCCACACGGTTCATGCCATCGTTCCAGTCTCCCGTGCCCATAAGGGGAAGGCCATGCACACCCACGGCAAGGCTCCGATCAAGCGCACGGGCGCAATGCTCAAAAAGTGTTGCGCTTTCGGCCGAGTGTGCTGGAACCATGAAGTTGTCATGCTCGGTTATGGGTAGCGGAGGGGCTTCCAGAAAACCGATATTTTCATCCAGAACAGCCAGATCACCTGTTGTGGTTACGTAATGCGCAACCGTGTAACCAAGCCATGTGCAATCATCCGAAATATGGGTGCGCACGCCTGCTCCTGTTTGCGGCAGCCACCAATGCTGCACATCGCCTTCCACAAACTGGCGGGAGGCTGCGCGAACAAGATGCTCCCGCACCAAAGCGGGGCAGGAGGCCGCAAGGGCCATGCCATCCTGCAACTGATCTCTGAACCCATAAGCCCCACTGGCCTGATAAAAACCTGCGCGGGCACGCACGCGGCTGGAAAGTGTTTGATACAACAGCCAGCCATTGAGCATGATATCCATGCTGCGATCAGGCGTTTTAACCTGAACAGACCCACAAATACTGTTCCACTGCTGTTTGACCTCATCCAGAACGGTGTCCAGATCAACCGTCCGGTAATGGGCAATTATTCGTCTGGCTTCAGCCTCGTTTTCTGCTTCTCCTAGCAGGAAAACAATTTCCACCCGTCCATCTGCTGGCAGAGTAACTATGGTTTGCAAAACACCGCACGGATCAAGCCCAGCACCGGTGCTTCCCTGCACGGTATCTGCCAATGTTAGGGCATAAGGGCTATTCAGTGTACCATTTCTACCTACAAAGGAGGTTCGGTCTCCTGAACTGGCAGTGACGTAACCGCCAATATCGGCAAAGGCAACGCGACCACCATAAACCGCACTCCATTGATTGCGTGCAAACAGCGCCCCTGTGGCTTCATCTATTTGCGTTGTAATAAACGGCGCTGTTTTGGAGCGCGCCGTACCAAGCACCCATTCAACATATCCGGTCAGAGAAAGTGTGCGGGCATGGCCTGAAAGGTTATGCAACTGAAGGCGCGAAATCTTTATAGGGTCTTTTACCGGCGCATATTGCAACAGCGTGCTGCCTATGCCGTGCGCGATACGATCATACCGCGTATAGCCTCGCCCATGTCGGCAAACATAGGTTGCTTCTATATCACGGCGAATAGTGGCTGTGGGGCTCCATAATACCTTTGTATCTTCATCCCGCAGATAAAAAATCTCGCCCGGTTGGTTACTGACAGGATCATTGGACCACGGGGTTATCTGGTGTTCACGGCTGTTCAGCGCCCATGTATAACCGCTTCCTTCGGCAGATGCCTGAAAACCCGCAGTATCATTGGCAATCACGTTAATCCATGGAGCAGGCGTTGTACGGCCAGATGCCAATACCACCACATATTCCTGGCCATTCTTAGCAAACCCGCCATGGCCATTAAAAAATTCAAGTTCGGGAATATCTGGTACCTTGAAGGCACTGGGCGTGAACACATGCGGTGTTTGAAACAAAACAGATTTTGGAGCCACGGCCACATCGGCCTGATCAAGCTGTTCTGCCAAACCCTTATCTGCTGAAAGAACAACCCGGGCTGCCGCCAACAAAAGGTTCTTAACTGGTGCGGATATCAGATCAGCCCGTAAAATGCTGATAGAGCCCGCCACGGTTGCCGTTTTGGGCATGGAGCGAACAAGGTTTTCAAGAGTGTTCTGTAAATCCTGCAGGTAAGAAGATGGATGTTCATTCATTAGCACCAGATCGACAGCAACCTGCTTAAGCCGCAAGTATTCATGGGCCAGCAGAACCTGCCGGATAATATCCGTATCTGGCGTATCCTTTACGCGCAAAACCACCAGAGGCAGATCACCAGAAATACCTTGTTCCCACAGTATTGGCTGGGCGGCCATACCCTGCATGATAACTGCGGATGGTGCCCGTAAGGCAGCATTTGCAAACAGAATGTGGCCTGCCAAACGCTGGAACAGATCTGCTTCTGCTGGTGTAATATCAAAATGCCGAAACTGGATTTGCGCCTGTGTCCAGGACAGTGTGCGCGCACGGTCCAGCGCTGTATCATCCTGATGCACCTCAATCAGGCGTTCGAGCTCCTGACGGGATGAAGCCACCATTGTCCAGAATGTTATCCGCGCTGTAGCGCCTGGTTTAATGCTGACACGGCTGCGCATTGCAAAGCAGGGGTCCAGCACTGTTCCTGTTTGGCCAGATAATTCTGTTTCTCCCGCCAATGCAGCAGGGGATTGTAGTGTACGGCCACGGCCAACAAACTGTGCGCGGTTTGTTTCTACCGTCATGGGTGTGGCGCACACAGCCACATGCGCAGCCCAGATTTCCGGTTCATCAGGCGTGCGGCGCCTACGGGTTGCTATAAGCGCTTTGGCTTCTGGTAGATAATCTGTTTCTACAAACAGTTTTGTAAACGCTGGATGCGCAAGATCAGCATCCGGCGCAAGCAAAGCGAGTTCTGCATAAGATGTAATGTCTATTTCAACATTCTCATAGCCACCATTAAAAACGGTCAGGTAGCGCACATCAGCATCATCTTCCGCAGAAACCATAACCTCAACCGTTGTGGTGAGAGCACCATCACGCCGGGTAAATTCTGCACGATCTTCATGAAAAACACTTACGTAATCATCTGGCTCCTCCCCACAGGGCTGAATGCCAGCAGACCAGACTTTCCCGGTTTTTACGTTTTTGAGGTAGAGATATGACCCAAAATTATCCAGCGTTGGGTCTTCCCGCCACCGCGTAACAGCCAAGCCTTGCCACATGGTGTAGCCTGATCCTGCAGCCGTGAGCATAACTGTATAACGGCCATTGGAAAGAAGATGCGTAAAAGGTACTGGCGTATAATCCGTACCGTAATAGCGGCCAGATGTAGCTTGCGGCAATTCCGAACGGGGAAGCGGGTATTCTTCTATTGGCAGAGGGTGAGCCACCGCACCGGTGCGTGGGGCGCGTTCCTGCAACAGCAATTCGGCCGAGGCTATCACCGGGTCATCATGAAAGCGTTTTCTCATGATGCCGTCCAGAACGGCATCTGCAACGGAAAGAATAGACATGCCCTGGTGATGCGCCATGTAAGCCTGCACAATGGCCATTTTCTGCCCATCCGGCACGCGTTCTGGAGTGTAATCCAGGGCTTCGTAAAAACCGTATCGACCGTGCGCGCCTGTTTTTTCCAGAACAGAGAGATTGGCCACAGCTTTTTGCGGATCAACCATAGAGGCCAGCAGGGTGGCATAGGGCGCCACAACTCTATCCTGCCCAAGGCCACGTTTTAACCCTAGCCCCGGAATGCCAAAGTTGGAGTATTGATACGTATAATCGACATCCCGCACATTATAGGCTGATTCCGAAATACCCCATGGAATGTTGTGCGATTGCCCATAAGCAATCTGGCGCTGCACAATAAGCGCATTGGTTTGCTGGAGCAGGCTGCCTATAGGCGCGCGCATAACCAGAGAAGGCATAAGATATTCAAACATTGAGCCAGACCACGATACCAGTGCGGCTCCGCTGCCAGCCGAGGTAAGGGCCCGCCCCAGACGGAACCAGTCTCGCGCGGGAATGTCTCCTTTTGCGATAGCAAAAAAGACCGCCAACCGAGATTCAGAGGCCAGCAGATCATAGCAGTTACTATCGGGCGTATCTTCGGTTACCACAAACCCGATAGACAGAAGCTTGCGTGCAGGATCGCGCAAAAAGGCAAAGTCCATACCATATGCAAGCATGGTTGCTTTGGTTTGCAGCTCTTTCAGCCGGGCTTCAAATGTTGTGCCTTGCGCGTGGTCCAAATCACGCAAATGGCTTTCAATCGCTTTTAATGGTGCCAAACACCAAAAAAGTGGGTCTGCGGCAGTTTGTTCTTCTGCTGCAGTGGGTTCGGCATACAGGTGGGATGCGTGTTCTGCTATGGTTTGCGCCTGCTTCAGCAATGAAAGCAAACTGGCCTCGGTTTTTACTTCAGAGGCGCTCAGAACAGATGTTTTTAACCGTGCGAGTGACCGAACAAGAACTTTTTGCTGCTTTGTATTCTGCAATCGTTCACCATTACGGAAAGTAAGATCTGTAATGGCTAAAGTAATGGCATCTGCTATTCCCTCACGCCACATGGATGGTTGGGCTGAATTGAGAGTCCATTCTCGGCAAACACGGGCCAAAGCAACAAGATGGCCAGCAAAATTACCGCTATCTACGGTAGAAACATATAAAGGTGCCAGAGGCTCCAAATCAGCCGTACTGTACCAGTTATACAAATGCCCTTTGTGTTTTTCTAATGCATCCAGTGTTTTAAATGTGTTTTCAAGCCGCTCTATTGTATCTGCCAAGCCATTCCAGCCAAAATCATAGGCGCTGACAGTGCATAAAAGATAAAGCCCTATATTGGTGGGAGATGTGCGTCTGGCTACAACGGGAGAGGGGACTTCCTGAAAATTGTCTGGCGGAAGCATGTGATCATCCGCTGTAACAAACTCCTCAAAAAAGCGCCATGTATTGCGGGCTGTCAGTCGCAAAGTGCGAATATCAGTGCGAGATGGGCGGGATTGCGCCGTTAAAACAGCTACCCGGCTTGTCCATAACCCAATAGCGGGAGAAAACGCCCACAGAACAGCCAGTGGGCCAATAAAAATCAGGTTTTCCACATCCTGCATGGTTACTTGTATGACAAGAATAACCGCAATAAGTGGGGCAGAAAGCATCTTCAGGTAATATTGAAGCAGCCCGGATTGCAAAAGATCTGCCGTTTGCGCTGCAGGCACCCATTGCAACAAATATCGCCGTGTTACAAAAACGCGCCCAAGGGTGCGTATAATTGCATCACCTAACAAACAGGCCTGATGCACCAGAAACGTGATGTTCAGTGCCGACATCACAACGGCATTGGAAATGGATGCTCCCAATACATTAAAATAGCTACGAAAACTGATCCATTCTCGGCGTGGAGCAATATCGGGAATAACTGGCAGAAAAGCAGGTACGGCCATAATCAGAAGGATAAACAACGTCCAGATACCGGCGTTTTCTGGCAACAAAATCCAACTGATAATCAGAGCCAACAAAGTAAAGGGCGCGCATAAGGTGCGGCGCAAATTATCCACCATTTTCCAGCGCGCAATTCCAGATAAACTGTCGCGCGGGGAAGGGGTGCGAAATATGCCTGAAACAATCCAGGGAAGCAGTTGCCAGTCTCCCCGCGTCCAACGATGGAGCCTTTGAGCCGCAACCAGGTAATCTGTCGGAAACTCCTCTATCACCTCAATATCAGACGCCAACCCGGCACGCGCAAAAATACCCTCAAACAGATCATGGCTTAAAAGGGTTGCTTCTGGCACACGCCCGGCCAAGGCTGCTTCAAACGCATCAATTTCGTAAATGCCTTTGCCCGCGTAAGATCCCTCTCCAAACATATCCTGATAAAGATCTGATATGGCAGATGAATAGGCATCTATTCCGCTAGATGCAGAAAAAATGCGTTGGAACAACGTGCTCTGATGCCCGATAGGCAAAGAGGGGGTAACGCGCGGTTGCAAAACGGCATAACCCTGTTGCACACGCCCGGTTGTGGCATTGAACTGTGGCGCATTAAGGGGGTGCGCCAGTTTACCCACCAGTTTTTTAACGGTTTCAAGGGGCAGGCGTGTATCTGCATCCAGCGTGACGATATATTTTACAGCTTGAGGAATATTCTGGCAGCATTCTGCCAAAAAAGTGGTGTCTGTTGCACCGCGCAACAGTCGGTTCAGTTCATGCAACTTGCCCCGCTTGCGTTCCCACCCCATCCATACACCTTCACTCTCGCTCCAAACCCTGTGGCGATGAAGAAGGAGAAACCTGTTACCATCCGGGACAGATCCGTATTTTTGGTTAAGATGATGAATACCGGCAGAAGCGGACTGAAAAAGTGCCGCATCCTCTGGGGCAGAAGCCTCTGAATGATCAGACCAGTCTGTCAAAAGCGCAAAGTACACACCGCTATCATGTGTGGCCAGGTAGTGGACTTCCAACCGGGATAAAAGCTCCTCCACCGTTTTTACGTTGGTAAGCAGGGCAGGAATAACCACCATTGTGCGCAATTTTACCGGAATACCGCCTAAAAGCTCCAATCCCGGTAATGCCGTTACCTTGGTAACGCGCAAAGCCATCCAGTTAATGCACGCAACTGCTGCTTCCAATGCGGGGGCAAATGCCAGAACCGCCACCAAGATTACCCACGGGAACCATGCTCTTTCCTGAAAGGAAAGCCATACAGGACCAACTAGGAAGATCAGCGCCAGCATAAAAACAATTACGGCATAACCTGTAATGCCGCTTTGGCAGAATGTTTGCGCCAGTTTTCTGGTAAGGCTTGGGCGAAAGCCGATGGAGGCCTCCAGAATGGAGCGCCCCTCCATTACCAGATAATAACCGGGATCATTCTTGCGTTGGTCAAACGTATTGGAAGAAGCAGCTTCCTGCGCTAAGGAAACCGCCTTTTTGGCAATATCAATTTCATCAACAGTGCTGCCATAGGCCAAATCTTCAATGGCTTTGCGGTAAAGGTCTCGGCTGGCAAAATCTGCGCATGTAAAACTTGCGTATTCTGCAAATACTGTATCTACCAAACACACTTGTTCAAATGTTTCTGTCCAGTCGGATTCTGCAATATGCCGCAAACTGGTAATAATATTTCGAATGGTAGCGTTAAAGGCGCCCTGTGTTTGTAAATATTCCTGAATGCCTTGCTCGATATTTGTTTTTTTGTCTGCCAGACGCTGCTCCAGCCATATAAGCACAGGATCTTTTTCTGGATCTATTCCTCTTGAGCGATGAGCAAGCTGCGCCGTAAATGCAGGCGTAATAATGCGTGGATCTATTTGAGATAATATGGCGGACAATGCGGGCGCATCGCTCTTTCGCGCAGATGCAAGCTGATCAGCCAAAATATCCGCTGCTTGTTGGCTGGCATGGCTATCTATAATGGCGCTTACAATCCGGCGCAGATTTTCTATTAAAACAATGCGCAAGGTAATGGGAACAGCCCAAAGCTCACCTATCGTAAGTGGTGTAACCGTTTGGTAGGCAAGCAGAAACCGGCGCAGAAAATCGGGCTGAAGATAGCTGTCTGTATGGGCCACAAAAGCCCATGTAATGCCAAACACGCGCGGCAAACCTATAAAAGGGCCATTCGCAAGCTTGGGCAGGCGCGTATAGTAACCACTCGGCAAATCCAGACTGGTTTCTCTAATTTGCATATCAATAAGGGCATAGTTATCTGCCAACCATTGGGCGGCTGGTGGTAGCAGTCGTCCTCTTTGGCTTGCCTTGGTTACTGTTTCATTCGCCGCAGCCAGCAGGGCCGCATTTTCTGCCAATCTGCGCTTAAGAGGCTGCCCGCGCCGATTATGTTTGGCGGGCACAACGGCCTGTGCAACTGCCAAGCTTTTGGCGTGCGCTTCCAAACGTTCAATGCCAAAAATTTCGCTTTTTATCGGGAAAAGGTCATCCTGTATGTTGATATGAATATGCCCCCCGAACAAACGGCGTAAAAACGAACGGCTGGCACTTTTGGGGCCGGTATCAGATGGTTGTTCTGTATGCATGTACCAACTCCCTTATAAGGGCCGTACTCACGTTAAACGCGGCCTTTATGTGCTATTTCCGAAACAGGCTTTTTCTTGTTTTTGAGGTAGAAGACGGTGCTTTTTCTTTTAGAAGAGTCTGCTTTTTCACCGCTTCATTTTGCGCTTTGTTGTTTTCTGAAGCCGGCTTTTTACCGCCTGCTTTGGCATCAGCTGTCTTCTGCTCCGCCTTTTTCTGTGTTTTGGAGGAACGGGAAGGGGCCTGAGTATTGACAAAAGGAGTGCGCATATTCGTTCTCCATCCAAGAGAAGCAGTCGCAGGTGTTTCGCGTGTACTTTGGGTAGATTGCAAAAAAGAAAATGAAGTTACCCGGCAGATAAAATATTATTCTAACCGCCAAGTATTCAGCCGTTATTCAACGCTGGAATGCATTAAACGTTCCAGAACGGGATGTATCTTAAAAAGTAGAAGCAGAAATAATTTTTAACGGAAAATAGCCGCTCATTCAGCTTGGGCTTATTGGGCGGTATCAATCATCCAACCGCACTGTTCGCCCTTGTTTAATACGTGCGCGATGAGCTTTTCCTTGTAGGCGCCGCTGCCGTGCTGCGCGGCTAGGACGGGTGGCAACACGAAAAGCCGGGCGATGCGCAGCCTCACGTATTAAAGCCGCCAGACGTTCTATTGCATCCTCCCGATTGCGTTGCTGCGTGCGAAAACGCCGTGCCGTAATAACAATAACGCCATCACGCGTGGCTCGACTGCCCGCCAATTCCAGCAAACGCGCCCGCACCCGATCTGGCAAGGATGCAGAATACGCTGCATCGAACCGTAACTGAGCAGCCGTGGCAACCTTGTTGACATTCTGCCCACCCGGACCAGACGCCAAGATATAAGTGACCTCCAATTCGGAATCGGCCAGAGAAATATTGGGAAGGATAGAAATTGCCATAAACTCAACATAACACGTTTTGTGCTGTTGTGCTTGCGTGCTGGCATCCACCACAGGAACTATTCTGCCCCCCATACGTAAGACTTAAAATACGGGGAGCGACGAAACCTTAAAGGCGTACGATTTTAAGACATGTAAAGGGACGACGCTCCCGCCAAAACAACGGCGAGGAGAAGATCATGGCTGTCAAAAAAAATACGTCAGGCAAGGCTGCTAAAACCAAATTTGAACCGAGTTATACAGAACAGCAGGGAAATGGGGGAGAAACACACCAACAAGCTGGGGGTGATGTTGCAACGCTTACCTCTGCTCAGGGTATTCCCGTAGCGGATGATCAGAACACGTTGCGTTACGGTGCCCGCGGCCCGGCATTGATGGAGGATTTCCATTTTCGGGAAAAGATTTTCCACTTTGACCACGAACGTATTCCCGAACGCGTTGTGCATGCCCGTGGCTATGGTGCCCACGGTTATTTTGAGCTGACAGATAGCCTTGCAGACGTTACCCGCGCAGCTATTTTCCAGAATGTGGGAGAACGTACACCTGCTTTTGTGCGGTTTTCCACGGTTGCAGGCTCCAAAGGCTCATTTGATGTTGCGCGAGATGTTCGCGGATTTGCCGTTAAACTCTACACCAAGGAAGGCAACTGGGATCTGGTTGGCAACAATATCCCGGTATTCTTCATTCAGGATGCCATCAAGTTTCCCGATATGGTGCATTCCGTAAAACCCGCGCCAGACCGTGATTTTCCGCAGGCTCAATCGGCCCATGATAACTTCTGGGATTTCATTTCGCTTACCCCAGAAAGCTTCCATATGATCATGTGGGTCATGTCAGACCGGGGTATCCCGCGATCCTTTCGTTTTATGGAAGGGTTTGGGGTGCATACATTCCGTTTTCTGGACAGCAATGACCGCTCAACCTTTGTGAAGTTTCATTGGAAGCCAAAGCAGGGCTTACAGTCTGTTGTCTGGAACGAAGCGGTCAAGATCAATGGGGCGGACCCTGATTTCCATCGGCGAGATCTTTGGAACGCAATTTCCAGCGGAGACTTTCCTGAATGGGAACTTGGCGTGCAGCTTTTTGATGAAGAATTTGCTGAAAAGTTCGATTTCGATGTGCTGGACCCCACCAAACTCATTCCCGAAGAGTTAGTGCCTGTAAGAACGGTAGGCCGCCTGGTGCTAGACCACGTAGTTGATAACTTTTTTGCCGAAACAGAGCAGGTTGCGTTTTGCACCCAAAATGTGCCGCCTGGCATTGATTTCTCGAACGACCCATTGCTTCAGGGCCGCAACTTCTCATATCTGGATACGCAGGTAAAACGGCTTGGCAGCCCCAATTTTACGCATATTCCCATTAATGCCCCCAAATGCCCCATGGCGCATTTTCAACAAGATGGGCATATGGCCATGCACAACCCCGTGGGCCGTGCCAATTACGAGCCAAATAGTTGGGGCGCAGCAGGTGGCCCGCGTGAAAACCCCAAACAGGGCTTCCGCAGTTTTGCAAGTGAGGAAACCGGCCCCAAACGGCGGTTGCGGCCCGAAAGTTTTTCAGACCACTACAGTCAGGCCCGGCAGTTTTACATCAGCCAGACGCCTATTGAACAGAAACATATTGCAGATGGCATTACGTTTGAACTGAGCAAGGTGGAGCGGCCTGATATCCGTTCGCGCGTTGTCTCTCATCTCCTGCATATTGATGAGGAACTGGCAACAACGGTGGCCGATCATCTGGGCTTACCTGTAGTGCCCGAACCCGCTGAGGTAACGCAGCCTACACGCACTGATCTTCCTCCATCTGATGCCCTCAGTATCGTTAAAAATGGGCCAAAAACGTTTGCTGGCCGTAAAATGGGTATTCTGGCGACAGATGGCGTAGATGCAGACCTTTTTGCTGCGCTCATTGCCGCTCTTCAGGCAGAAAAAGCCAATTATAAAGTCATCGCCCCCAAAATTGGCGGCATTACACTCTCAGATGGTACCAAGGTAGCTGCGCAGCAGAAAATAGACGGCGGGCCATCGGTATTATACGATGCTGTAGCCATTCTGGCTTCCAAGGAAGGCACAAAAGTGCTGGCCAGCACTCCTGCTGCCAAAGACTTCCTGACGGACGCTTTCACGCACTGCAAATATATTGGGTATTCTTCAGAAGCTTGCACATTATTCAAAAAGGCAGGTTTGGCAGATGATGTTGATAAAGGCTGCATTAAACTGGGCAGTCAAAACGATGCCAACGCATTTGTAAAAACCTGTGGCAATCTCCGCTTCTGGCAGCGTGAAAAACTGGATTGAAGTAAAAAGAAACTCTCCCTCATGTGCGTTTAGGAGCGTAGGTGAGGGGGCTTTTACCCACCACTTGATTCTTTTTTCTGCCTCACGCTGTGGGCATATTTATCACCCCATTCCTTTAATGCATGGATGACCGGCTTGAGTGTTTTACCCAAGTCGGTCAGTTCATATTCCACGCGTGGTGGCACTTCTGGAAAAACCGTGCGGGAAATCAGGCCATCGGCTTCCAGTTCTCGCAACTGGTTTGTCAGCATACGCTGCGTTACATTTGGCATACGCCTACGGAATTCGCTAAAGCGCAGCACGCCATCTTCAAACAGATGATACAGAATAAGCGCCTTCCATTTACCCCCAAACAACTCCAGCGTGGCTTCTACGGTGCAGCCGGGGCTGCATGTTAGCGTGGTATGGCGAATACGGGGCATGGTATCATTCCTGACACTATAGGCGGTTTATGTGCGTTCTTGCGCCTTAAACCTAATAGGCCAATGTTTACGAGCAGACCAGAGACTATTTCTGCTTCTGAACAAGGCTGATCATGACTTCAATTTCTCTTTTTGATCCCATAAGACTGGGTGATCTGCCCCTGAAAAACCGGATCTTTCTGCCGCCTCTCACGCGCTGCCGCAGCACCCAACCGGGCGATATCCCCGATGCGCTTATGGCCGAATACTATGCCCAGCGCACACAGGCAGGTTTTCTGATTACCGAGGGCACGCAAATTGAACCACGCGGGCAGGGCTATGCCTGGACACCCGGCATTTACTCTCCTGAACAGATTGCGGGCTGGAAACTGGTAACAGATGCAGTGCATGCCCAAAAGCGCCCCATCTTTGCACAGCTTTGGCATGTAGGCCGTGTTTCTCATCATCTTTTGCAGCCCAATCACCAACCGCCTATTGCACCATCTGCTGTGGCTGCAACGGGTGTGAATGTTTTTATCCCAACTGGCCCGGGCACCGGAAAACTGGTGCCGCCCGATACTCCGCGCGCTTTAACCATTCCCGAAATTCATGAACTGGTAGAGCTTTATGCGCAGGCCGCCAGAAACGCACTGCAAGCCGGATTTGATGGCGTGGAAATTCACGCTGCCAATGGGTATCTCATCAACCAGTTTATTTCTGAACGCGCCAATTTTCGCACAGATGCCTATGGTGGTTCACTCTCCAACCGTCTGAGATTTCTGCGTGAAGTGGTTGAGGCTGTTTCTGCCGTGGTTTCCCCTGAAAGGCTGGGCGTCAGGTTTTCTCCACTGTTCAGCACAACTACGGAAGAACGCGTTTATCTTGGCTTGTTGGAAAGCAATCCGGCAGAAACCTATACCCAAGCGGTACGTGTTTTGGCCGATGCAGGCATTGCGTATCTCTCTCTGGCAGAAGCGGACTGGGATAACGCGCCAGATATGCCAGATTCATTCCGTGCGGCCGTAAGAGATATCTTTCCGGGCCGCATTTTGTGCGCGGGCCGTTACGATAAAGCCAAAGCAGACCACGTTTTGCAAAATGGCTGGGCAGACATGATCGGATTTGGCCGCAAATTCATCGCCAACCCGGATTTGCCTGCGCGTTTGCAGCACGGATGGCCCCTTAACGCCATAGACCCCACAACCATGTATGGCGGCGGCGCGCACGGATACACCGATTACCCTTTCTATAATCAGGACGCCAAAAAATGATTACATATCAGACAATTAACCCCACAACTGAAGCTGTTGAACACACGTTTGAGCTGCATACCCCAGAACAGATGCGCCAGATTATAGACAAGGCAGACCATATCTGGCGCACAGATTGGAAAAAGCGCAGCATTGCCGAGCGTAAAGTCATCATGTCAAAGGCGGCTGGTCTGCTGCGTAAGGATCGGCAGGCCCATGCGCGCCTGATTGCCACGGAAATGGGCAAAGCGCTGCCAGATGCATTGGAAGAAATTGATATTACGGCAGATATTCTTGCCTTCTATGCCAATGGGGCAGAGGAGTTTCTGGCTCCCACACCACTTAAGGTGAAAGATGGCAGCGCAAAAATAATCAATCAGCCACTCGGTGTTATTTATTGCATCGAACCTTGGAACTTTCCCTATTACCAATTGGCCCGTGTAGCCGGCCCCAACCTGATAGCAGGCAATGTGGTAATAGCCAAGCATGCCCCTAACGTGCCGCAATGTGCCTTGGCGTTTGAAAAACTGTTTCATGATGCCGGAGCGCCAGCAGGCGTTTATACCAATATTTTCCTAAGCAATGATCAATCTGCCGAGTTGATCAAGGATGTGCGTATTCGTGGTGTGGCACTTACCGGTAGTGAGCGGGCAGGGCAGACCGTAGCGGCAGAAGCAGGGGCTGCACTCAAGAAGGACACAATGGAACTGGGTGGCAGTGATGCCTTTATTGTGCTGGATGATGCCGATCTGGAACTTGCCGTCAAATGGGCTACATGGGGCCGCTTTGCCAATAACGGGCAAGTATGCACCGCTGCCAAACGCATGATTGTGCATGAAAAAATTTATGATGCGTTTCTGGATGGGCTAAAAAAGGCCATCACCCAATTCCGTATTGGGGACCCACTGGCAGAAGGCACAACACATGGCCCCATGAGCAGCCAACGCGCTTTGGATCTGGTGCTGGAACAGATTGATGAAGCCGTAAAAGCCGGCGCAACACTGGTTGCTGGTGGCAAGCGGATAAACCGTAAAGGGTTTTTTATGGAGCCCACAATTCTGACCAATGTCAAAAAAGATAACCCTGTTTTTTATCAGGAAATCTTTGGCCCGGTTGCGGTTGTTCATAAGGTGGCATCTGAGCAGGAAGCCGTTGATCTGGCGAATGATTCACCCTACGGCCTTGGTGGTTCCGTATTTTCACGCGATATCGGACGGGCAGAAAAGGTGGCCGAGCAGGTTGAAACCGGCATGATGTTTATTAACACAGCCACTGCTGCCGCGCCCGAACTACCATTTGGTGGCATTAAAAATTCTGGCTTTGGGCGGGAGCTTTCTTTCCTCGGGATTGAGGAATTCATTAACCGCAAGCTTATTCGTATAGGTTAAAAAACGTATCGTTCTGCTTTGTGTCTGCCCTTAACAAACGCGGCAGACACAAAGCAAACGAACATGCCAAGCTATTTACCACTTACAGCCGCAAGGTTTGCAGAATGCTGGCTTGGTTGTTTAACAGGCAAACAACGCAGCCAACTCCAGCCAGCCAATGCTGCAATAACAGATCCTGCAAATATCCCCAGTTTTGCTGATACGATTGTATCTGCATCCTTAAAGGCCAAACCAGCAATAAACAGACTGATGGTAAAGCCAATGCCGCACAGCAGAGAAAGCCCGAAAAGCATTTTTATTGATGTTGCTGCTGGGGCAGGCGCTATGCGCAGTTGGAGTGACAATATGGTTGCTCCAAACACTCCCACGGGCTTTCCCATAATCAGCCCCAGCATAATACCCAAGGGAACAGGAGCAAAAAGTGCCTCCATATGCACACCAGCAAGAGAAACCCCAACATTCATAAAGCCAAACAGGGGCAGCACCAGCCATGTCACGAATGGTGTTAATGCGGATGATACTTTTTCAAGCGGTGTAATCTGTTCTGCATCGGTTGTACGCGGTTGAGCCGGCAGGCAAAGGCCAGTAATCACCCCGGCAAGTGTTGGATGCAGGCCAGAAGATAAAAGCATACCCCACAGCAGCACACATCCGGCAGAATACACCCATAAAGATCTGCATCCCAACCGGTTTGCAGCAATCATGGCTACAGTTACACATAGCACACCAGCCAGTGCAGGCCAGTAAAGTGCAGCACCGTAAAACAGGGCAATAACAACAATGCCCAACACATCATCAAAAATGGCAAGCGCCATAAGCCATGCTCGCGCCCCGGCAGAAACACGCGCACCCAGCGCCATAATAACGGGCAGTGTAAATGCGGCATCGGTAGCTACAGGAATGGCCCATCCATGAACCGCATCTGCATGCTGATACGTTACCCAAAAATAGGTAAGCGCGGGCACAGCCATACCGCCCAATGCGCCAATCAACGGCAAGGCAATCTGACGCATGGATGAAAGATGGCCAGAAACCATCTCTTTCTTGATTTCCAGAATAATCAGCAGGAAAAAAAGCGTCATCAACCCATCAGATACCCATGCCTCAAGCGTATCTGGCGTGTGCGGTCCTAAAATAGAAAGCCGCATGGGTGTTGTAATCAGGGCTTCGTAACCACCACACCAAGCCGAGTTTTCCAGCACAAACCCCGTGAGCGAGGCCAGAAGCAGGGCTGTTGCTCCTCCTGCCGGAGACTGCAAAAAATGATGGATGCGATGAACGTACGCAGCAGGGGTTTCTGTCATGCGTGAATATTGAAGGCGTTATATGCCCCGCACAAGGGAGGAAAAACGTAAAGCCGCCGCTTTCCCTCCCGCAATCAAACCTAAATATATGTAGGTGATTTTATTCTGGCATGGGGGTGCACTGAGGCGTAACAGCTTGCCCGTTCATGACAGCCTGCGTGAAAGAAGCTGAATCTGGTAATGAGGCATTTACCGTCTGATCATGGTTCAGGCCTTTATAAACATGCGCCTGCACAAGTGTGCCAGCAGCGCAGGCTGCCTTTACCAATCCGTACTGAAGCGGCGGAGGCACATCCTTATCAAGCTCTCCGGTGCCAATAAACAGGGGTTGAGCCAGATGCATGGTAGGGTATTGCATTGCCTGTAAAGCCGGGGCCAGATTTTTTGCAAAATCGGTCTTAAGGGAGTTGCTGAAATTCAGGCCATCTTCCTTCACCTTGTCTGTCAGCTCATACACACACAAATTGGCTGCGGCACGGTAGGCTGGCATGGCTTTGGCCGTAAAAACGCTTTCCGGCTTAAAGCCTGTATCATAGCCAGAAAGGCCCTGTGCCAGATAAAGCGCATAAACAATAACGGGGTTATATGGCGCATTGTCCGGCGCTGTTGCCATCTGCTTGAGCAGTTCTGGTGTAATATAAGGTGCACCCGTGGCCACCGTGCCCCGAATATTCAGTTCTGGCGCATAGGTTGGAGCAAAAGCAGCCGAAGCAAAAGCGGCCCCTCCACCTTGAGACTGCCCGACAATCATGATCTTGTTCTGCAAACCCGGCACCGAGGCCAATGCTGCCTTCACGCCGTCCAGCAGGCTATAGGCTTCCACACGCGTATTTAGGTATGGGTGCGTGCCGGGAGTGCCTAAGCCCTGATAGTCCGTGCCCACTACGGCAAAGCCACGCTTCATCCATTCAGAAAGATAACGCTTGTTACGTGCGCTCCACGGGTTGTTAGAGGGCGCGCAACGGTCTGCAACGCCTACCGTGCCATGCGCCCAGGCAACAATGGGCCACCCACCAGCTGGCGGCTTACCCGCGGGCAAAATCACCTCTGCCGTAACCGGCACAAGCCCTTTGCCTGTAATGCCATTGGTGGAAAGGTACGTAATGCGCAGGGAACGCCCAGCATCTGGCAACGTAAAAGCCTCTGGTAAGGATTGCGTCGATGTAAGCGTACCAGCCGTGCCAGAAGGGGATGCTGTTGCTGCAATGGCCCCAGAACTCACCCCCATAAGGCAAAGACCAGCAACCAGACGAGAAACATGATAAACAGAGGGGAGAAAACGCAAGAGGGATCCTTCCTCAGGCTATTGGTCTTGTGTTTGACCGCCCGACAAATTGAAACTTAACAATGTTAAGAATGGAACATGGGGATAGAATGTCAAGTGTTCTGATGGTCATCGTGAATATTCTGGAAAATATGTAATGGGCCAGCCTGTTCAGCCTAAAAAAGCCTATCATCATGGAGACTTGCGTGCCGCTCTGTTGCGTTCCGCGCGCACTATTCTGGAGGAGCAGGGCATTGCTGCGCTGGGGTTGCGGGCCATTACACGCCATACGGGTGTTTCACAAACCGCAGCAATTCCGCACTTTGGTAATCTAACTGGCCTGCTTAGCGCACTGGCAACCATAGGGTATGAGGAACTGGCCGCAACGCTTACGCCGCTGCTTGATAAAGGGCCATATGCCGTGGGTGTAGCCTATGTGCAATTTGCCATGCAGCACCCCGGCCTGTTTACACTTATGTTCCGCAGCGATGTAATTGATAGGAAAAACCCGCATCTGGATGCCGCCGCAGCCAAAACATCTGCCATGCTCACACAATTGGTGGGAGAACTGAAAGGTCAGCATTCCGCCCATACACGTACCGGTGCGCGCGCAGCCTTGTGGGCCAAAGTGCATGGCTTGGCTGTATTGGCCATAGACGGGCTTCTGGAAGCGTTGCTGATGCGAGAAGGTGAGAAGATGACACTCAATGCCCTTATTGAAGATGCACTAAGGTCGTAAAAATCGGAATTTATTTTTTATTATTATGGGCTTATAGGTATTTTCTTACTTGTGCCGGGCTGCTTTCTGCCATTCTAAAAATGCATCCGTGTATTCCAATAATATGGTTGCACAATCATCGCTCTCATTTTAATTCCATCCGGACGGATTGAAATAATAGAGGACGGTGCATGGGCCGCCGCAGAACCATTGATCGGGAGAGCGTTCTGGACAGCGCGGAACTGCTTGTTCAGAAAGGCGGCGCCACCGCTTTAACGCTTGATGCCGTAGCCAAAGCCGCAGGAATTACCAAAGGTGGCCTGCAATACTGCTTTGGCAACAAGGATGACCTGATTACCGCCATGATTGATCGCTGGATAGCGGCTTTTGATCTGGAAATAGAAAAACATGCGGGGCCCAAGGCATCTTTGGCAGAGCGGGCGCGCGCCTATGTTCTGGCATGCCGCCAGATAGATGCCGCCACCCAAGCCAGAATGGTGGGTATGCTGATTACCCTGCTGCAATCCCCCAAATACCTTAACCGGATACGGGAATGGTACGCCGGATGGTTTGGGGATTGTAACGTTACCGCAGAAGATGCGCGGCAGGCACGTACTGCAATTTTTGCAGCCGAAGGGGCTTTCCTTCTCAGAAGCTTCGGCTTTATCGCTATGGATCAGTCTGGGTGGGATTCAGTGTTTACAGATTGCCTGCGGCTTATTACGCCCCAAGCAGAAACACCGTAATCTTTAAAACAGGAACCAATGAGTCTTTCATGATATTTCGCGCAGGTATGACACAATGAATATGGCAAGCCGTTTTTCATTAAAGAAGATTTTGCGTTCCGGTTCAGACACACAGGGAACAAACGTTAACACCCTTATTCAGTCTGGAACCTCGGATATTGTGCGTCAAAAACCTGCTCCACAGGTTCCGGCAGATCTGTCAGCCCTGAAAGCCATGGGGAACAGCCTGACACACACGCTGTCTTCCGCCTGTGAATGGTTGATGAAGCAGCAAAAGCCCGATGGTCATTGGGTGGGTTCTGTTGGGTCCAATGCCTCCATGGAAGCTGAATGGTGCTTGGCCTTGTGGTTCCTGGGGCTGGAAGATCACCCTCTGCGCCCACGTCTGGGCAAGGCTTTGCTTGAAATGCAGCGGCCCGATGGCTCTTGGGGCACATATTATGGTGCTGGCTGTGGTGATATCAACGCGACTGTGGAATCTTATGCAGCTCTCAGATCTTTGGGTTATGCAGAAGATGACCCGGCCGTTAGCAAAGCTGCTGCATGGATTATCAGCAAAGGCGGCCTGAAAAACGTACGTGTTTTCACCCGCTACTGGTTGGCCTTGATTGGGGAATGGCCGTGGGAGAAAACACCGAACCTTCCGCCAGAAATTATCTGGTTCCCCGATAATTTTGTTTTTTCCATTTACAACTTTGCGCAGTGGGCCCGCGCCACCATGATGCCGCTGGCAATTTTGTCTGCGCGTCGTCCATCACGCCCGCTGCGCCCGCAAGATCGGCTGGATGCTCTTTTCCCTGAAGGGCGAGCAAATTTTGATTACGAACTGCCCACCAAAGAGGGCAGGGATGTTATTGCGGACTTCTTCCGTCTAGCAGATAAAGGCCTGCATTGGCTGCAGTCTTCTTTTCTTAAACGCGCTCCTTCGCGGGAAGCGGCCATTAAATACGTGCTGGAATGGATTATCTGGCATCAGGATGCAGATGGTGGCTGGGGTGGTATTCAGCCGCCATGGGTGTACGGGCTGATGGCTCTACATGGTGAGGGCTATCAATTCCACCACCCTGTTATGGCAAAGGCACTGGATGCACTGAATGATCCGGGTTGGCGGCATGATAAAGGGGATGCCAGCTGGATTCAGGCCACAAACAGCCCGGTATGGGATACCATGCTGTCGCTCATGGCGCTGCATGATGCCAATGCCGAAGAACGCTTTACACCAGAAATGGATAAGGCTCTGGACTGGCTGCTTTCTCGCCAAGTGCGCGTGAAAGGGGATTGGTCTGTTAAACTCCCCAATACAGAACCCGGTGGCTGGGCGTTTGAATACGCCAATGACAGATACCCCGATACAGATGATACCGCCGTTGCGTTGATTGCTCTGGCATCCTGCCGTAACCGGCCTGAATGGCAAGCCAAAGGCGTAGAAGAAGCCATTGGCCGTGGCGTGCGGTGGCTGGTTGCCATGCAAAGTTCCTGCGGTGGCTGGGGCGCTTTTGATAAGGACAACAACAAGAGCATTCTTGCCAAAATCCCGTTCTGCGATTTTGGGGAAGCGCTGGATCCGCCATCGGTAGACGTTACGGCGCACGTTCTGGAAGCTTTTGGCCTGTTGGGCTTGCCGCGTGATCTGCCCTGTATCCAGCGTGGGCTGGCTTACATTCGTAAGGAGCAAGATCCAACAGGGCCCTGGTTTGGCCGCTGGGGTGTAAATTACCTGTATGGCACCGGGGCTGTTCTGCCTGCTCTGGCGGCACTGGGTGAGGATATGACACAGCCTTACATCTCCAAGGCGTGTGATTGGCTCATTAACTGTCAGCAGGAAAATGGCGGTTGGGGTGAAAGCTGTGCATCCTATATGGAAGTATCTTCCATCGGCCACGGCACCACTACGCCATCCCAAACGGCTTGGGCTCTTATGGGGCTGATAGCAGCCAACCGTCCGCAGGATTATAAGGCCATAGCCAAAGGCTGCCGCTACCTGATTGACTTGCAGGAAGAAGACGGAAGCTGGAATGAAGAGGAGTTTACCGGTACGGGCTTCCCCGGTTACGGTGTAGGCCAGACCATCAAGCTGGATGACCCTGCCATTTCAAAGCGCCTGATGCAGGGGGCCGAGCTCTCACGCGCCTTTATGCTGCGTTATGATCTTTACCGCCAACTCTTCCCGATTATTGCACTCAGCCGTGCGTCCCGTTTAATCAAAATCGGAAACTAACTTACAACAAGGATGCAGAGGGAAACTTCTGCATCCTTTATAATTTAGACATTACGTCATCCGACTTAGCAGTATTTAATGCCCTGAAGGGGTGATTGAGTCCTGATTATCTGCGGTGTGGCTGCCGGTTATGGCCATATCGCCACCGCCCTGCATACCGCCACCTCCACCATTACCACCCCCGCCGCCACCGGCTTTTTCTGCTCCACCATCTTTCCCTTTGCCACCAGAAGCCTGCACGCGGGTTGGGCCTTGTGTGGGAATACTCAGATCAGATGGAATAGGGGCAAGATCCAGCGCCTGCCTTACAAAATTACGCAAGGATACAACCAGATCATGCGTATGCACCCGCTGGCCTGCTACCAGTTCACGCGCCGCATGTTCTGCTAAACGCACATGTTCTTCCGTACCCAGAAGAATGATGTCGGATAAAGCTGCCTCTACAGCATCACGAATACGCCGTGCCCGGTCTGATGCATTGGCATCTTCCAATATGGAAGTGGTTGTTGTGGCATCCGTGTCCGCCATAACACGGAAATCTCGCTTATGCCGCGGGTCTACCGCCAGATCTCCGGTAAAAGAGCCACCCAATGTGCGGTAGGCTGCAATCAATGTGCGCAAACGTTCATTGATCTGGCGGTTCATACGCTCTCGCCGCTGCTGGATGAGCACCATCATCAACAGTCTGATGCCCACACCAATCAGGGTAATGAGCGAGAGCCCAATCATGGTGAACAGGAAGCTGTGCCATGAACTGAAGTCTAGATTATGCAATATGGGCTCCCGATGCTGATGGCTGTTCTAGAACATGACTTTAAGCAGTAACATACTGGCACAAATCAGCCCGAGCAGAGAAAACCCTTCCGTCAGAAGCAGTGGACGGCCCGCCCGAAAAACCGAACGTATGTCTATGCACAAGCCCAACGCAGCCATGGCCAGAATGGTTAAAAAATTGGCTGTAAAGCTTAACGGCGCAATGAGTTCATGCGGAATAACGTTCACGGAACGCGCAATCATCATGACAATAAAGCCAACAATGTACCATGGCACCATCTGCGGAGCACGATGCGTATGCTGCACTTTTCCACGGTTGAAACGTGCATGAAGTATGGAAAGGACAATACACACTGGCCCCAACATCAACACACGCATCAGCTTCACCAGCATACCAATATGGCCCGCATTACCGCCAAAAGCCGAGGCCGCAGCAGCAACCTGGGGCACGGCATAAACCGTTAGCCCGGCAAGGGCGCCACCGGTGCGGCTATCTAGGGGCAGAAAGGGCGCTACAAGTGGCAAACCCACAACCAGTATCAGGCCACCTGCTGCCGTAAAGGCAATAGTTGCGCCAATATCTTCATCTTTGGCATGAATGGTGGGGGCTGCCGCCATAATGGCCGAATTGCCGCAGATGGAGTTTCCGCAAGCTACCAGTAGAGTTTGGGGTAAAGGTAACCCCACCAAGCGGCCAATGCAGCTGGTAAATATCAGGCTAAATGCCACCAGCCCCATAACGCCAACCAAAAGCCATGGCCCGGCAGCAAATGCGGCATCAATGCTAAAAGAAGCCCCAAGCAGCACAATCCCGATGTTCAAAAGCGTTTTGGAGCATGTTCTGATACCCGGCTGCCACAGATGATCTGGCTTATGCATAGCCCGCACCACAACACCGGCAATAAGTGCCAGATTGAGCATTTCCAGCCAGATTTTCCCAAATAAAAATCCTTCAACCTGCTGGCAAAGGTAAGCAATGCCCGTAATACCCAAGCACAATAAAACACCAGGGAGATTATGGCTGATAACGTCCAATATACGCTGTTTGAATAGTAGTGGCTGCGCCTGAGATGTGGTGAACATGGCAATTTCCCTTTCTGCGCAAAAATAAGGGAAAGCCATTTCATCACTCCAACTCATTATTCTATTCATTCCAATCGAAAATTATGATTGATTGAAGTATGAAATCAGGCATGACACTAGAACAACTTCGCTTTTTTATTGCAGTTGCAGAGCGCGAGCACGTTACTGCGGCCAGCAAGGCTCTGCATGTTACGCAATCCGCCGTATCTGCCGCCATTGCCACGCTGGAAGAACAGCATGGGGTCAAGCTGTTTCACCGTGTTGGGCGTGGCATTTGCCTCACAGAAGCAGGCCGTCTGTTTTTACCAGAAGCACGTGCAGTTCTGGCGCAGGCAGAAACGGCCGAAAACATGCTGGAAGCTTTTAGCGGGCTAAAGCAAGGGACATTACGCGTTGTTGCCAGCCAGACTATTGCTGCCTATTGGCTGCCAGCGCTTTTGGTAAAATTCCACCGGCAATATCCGCAAATTGTTATGGATATTGCCATCAGCAACACAGAAGAAGCAGCACATCGCGTTAAAAACGGTGAAGTTGATTTGGGTATTGTAGAAGGGCTGGTGGATGATCCCGCCTTAGCGCAATGGCCCGTTGCAACAGATAGCCTGAGCATTGTGCAAGCCGATGCACATGTACCTGACACTATAGATGCCACGTGGCTTCGATCTGCCAAATGGGTCATGCGTGAACCGGGTTCTGGCACCCGTACCACACTGGAACACGCTTTACGCCAACACGGCATAGACCCGGCAGAACTGGATGTAACGCTTGTGTTGCCTTCTAACGAGAGTGTGCGCACTGCCATTGAGGCAGGGGCTGGTATTGGTGCTCTTTCTGCGCTCGTCATTGCACCCGCCGTGCAGGCGGGCACGTTGCATGCCGTGCCCCAAGCGTTGGGCACACGCTTCTTTTATGGCTTGCGGCATAAGGAGCGTTATCGCAGCCCGGCAGCAGAAGCTCTGTTGGATTTAATTGCCCAATCCAGCAAAGTTCAGACCTAAAAGCACAGCAATGGGCGCTAGGCTTTTACCGCTTGGTTGTTTGCGTATCCCAGCCACCGCCCAAAGCCCGCGCAAGGCGCACTGTTGCCAAAGCCTGCCGGGTTTGGGCACTTGCCAGTTCATCCTGTGCGGAAATCTTTTTTATCCGGGTAGTCAGAATATCCTGCATGGTAAACTGCCCGCCCTCGTAAAGGCCCTGCGCCTGAGTTGTGGCGAGAGAGAGGGATGAAACTTCTCCACTCAGGCTGGCAATGTTCTGGTCTGCGCTGGAACGGCTTTCATAAGCGTCTTCCACCTCTGCCAAAGCTGTCAGAACCGTTTGATCATACGATGCCACAGCCTGCTTTAGCTGAGAGTCCGCCGCGCGTATCTTGGCCTGTATGCGCCCAGCCGTAAAAATAGGCAGATAGGCATTAACAGCCATAAGCCCGCCAGAGCCGGATACACCCGGAATACCATCAAACCGCAAGCGCCCATCGCCACCAAAAAACTCTAACCCAAACCGTGGCAGCAAATCTGTTTTTGTGCTGATCAACCGCTCCAGATTGGCTTGCACAATATTCTTTTGCAACAACACATCTGGCCTGCGGTCCAGCACTGTAGAAGGCAATTCGGTAGCAGGTGGCGCTGGCACTCGGTATTGCGCCGGCGCTGACAGATCAGGCGCCTGTTCCGGCGGGAGGCCGGATAGAATAGCCAGCCGATGCCGGCACGCATCAAACGCGGCAACCAGTAATGGCCGTTGCGCTTGTACCTGATTGATCTGGGCCGTTATGGTTTCCAGATCAGCCCGTGTTGTCTGGCCGGCATCAAACCGAGCTGAGGCATAATGCAAAAGCTCCTGCAGC
This sequence comes from Acetobacter oryzoeni, assembly GCF_004014775.2. NCBI lineage: Bacteria > Pseudomonadati > Pseudomonadota > Alphaproteobacteria > Acetobacterales > Acetobacteraceae > Acetobacter > Acetobacter oryzoeni. The sequence goes on along the minus strand of NZ_CP042808.1, from coordinate 1,276,248 downwards.
GTGCGGGCAGATTGATCCAGCAACGCAATACGCTGTTGCAGCCCGCGGGCAGTAAGGTAATTAGCAGCCACATCTGCCGCAATGGCCATATGTGTGCCATGCAGCACATCTGCCGCCGCCAAGGCCATATGTTGCGCAGCCCGTTTGCGGGCGCGGTTGCGGCCCCAGATATCTGGCTCCCACGCCATAGTTATGCCGGCCAGATGCCCATCCGTTGCCGGGTCCTGAATGTCTGGGTCTGCCATTTTCATAAGGGGTGGCACCGGGTGACGCCAATCTACACCACTACCCATCATGCCGCCTGTTGCGCCAATGGTGGGATACAGGGCGGATTTGGCCATTTGGGTATAGGCGCGAGATTCCTGCACGCGCTCTTGCGCCATGCGTATTTCCGGGTTGGCGGCTAACGCATTTTGCACAAGCTGATCAAGCAACGGATCCTGCCACGCTGTCCACCAGTTTGTCAGGTCCGTAGGTTGTGCATCCTGCGGTGTGGCACTGAACTGCGCCGGAACCACCACGTGGGAAGGCGGCAGTTTGGTATGGAAAGGAGAGCACGCCACCAAGCCAGTGCATAGAAGAGTGCTGAACAATAAGCGCGTAGAAAAGGAAGAAAGAAACATCAGCATTCAATCCTGGCGGGCAAGCATGGAACGGAAGCGAAGCAGCGCCATGGCAAGAAAGAGAGTAGAAGAGAACACAATAGCCAGTAGCGAAGGCCAGATGCTTTCCAGCCCCGCACCGCGATACAGAATGGATTGTGAGATTTTGACAAATTGCGTGGTAGGGAAAAACCGCACCAAGGATTGCACAGCCTCTGGCATACTTTCCACTGGTGTTGCCGCGCCAGAAAGCAGGTAGGCCACGGCATAAACCGGCACGACCAAAAGCCCAAACTGCGGCATGGTGGGCGCAATGGTGGCCAGCATCATCCCCAGAGATGTTACCGAAAACAGGTATAAAATAAGGCAGGCGGCAAACAGTAAAGGCGAGCCAGAAATAGGCACAGCCAGCCCGATATGCACAATAACCCAAAGGGAAAGCATGCTGGCTACAAAGATAACAGCACCATTTGCCAGAATTTTCCCAATAGCAATCTGGCTGGCGGAAACGGGCAGAACAAGCAGGTGCTCAATGGTGCCGTGCTCACGCTCACGAATAACCGCAGCCCCAACCAGCACGATGGAAAGAATTGTTGCGTTGGTGACAACCTGCATAACAGACGTAAACCATGCAGATTCACTATTCGGGTTAAAACGGATGCGGCTTTCAGGGTGAAACGGCATCAGCTTGTTGATATCGGGGGAATGGAGCTGCGCCTCTACTTCACCCAGAAAAATCTGTTGCAGATAAACACTGCCAAGCCCGGCCTGCGTCATGGCCGTGGCGTCAATCAGTTCCTGTATCTGTGGCGTGCGGCCTGCCAGCACATCGGCTTCAAAACGCGGTGGAATATCAATAACGAAATTGTAGGTTCCGTTATCCATGCCCGTTTTGCCGTCAATACGGTTGGTTAGGGTAGGGGGCTTGAAGTAAGGCGGCAGCACAACAGAACGTAACTGGCGTGAAAGGGCTGAGTGGTCTTCATCAATAAACGCAACTGTTGCGTTTGCAACATCCACACGCACCCCATGCGCCACCAGAACAATGGCCGCAGAAAATGCAAAAACAATCAGACCCATCAGCACAAAATCACGCATCAGGCTGTGGAATTCCTTGCGGCACAGCAGGCCGACATTTATGAGCCAGCGCAGCATCACGTATCCTGCTTTTTCAAGAAAAGGCGTGCCCCCACCATGTAAAGCGCGGCAAAACCACCCAGTGCCAGATACATGGAAAGAAAGGATTTAATACCCAATCCCTTGGTGAAACTGCCAAGGCTAATAAGCTGAAACCACGAAGCCGGGAAAGATTTGCCCAGATAATAGGTAAACCCGGTAAGCGTTGAAACCGGATACAGCAGACCAGAAAAATTGGCAGACATAATCAGGCAGATAATGGCCGTACCAAAAATAGCCGCCACCTGAGAACTGACAAAAGTTGAAATCAGCAGCCCCAGCCCGGTGCTTGCTAGAATATACAGCGTGGCCCCAATGCTCAGCCCTATAAAAGAGCCTTTAAGCGGCACCCCCAGAACGGTAACAGAAAGCGCCACCAGCACCAGATAAGCCATAACAGCCAATGCCACGTAAGGCAGTTGCTTGCCCACCAGATACTGCCCGGAACTGGCAGGGGAGGCATATAGGTTCATAATGGAACCAATTTCCTTTTCCCGCACAACACCAAGAGCTGTCAGCATGGTGGGAACAAGAATAAGCGCCAGCATGATGGTGCCGGGGGTCATGGCAAAAATGCTGCGGAATTCCTGATTGTACACAAAGCGCGGCACTATGCTTACGGGTATCAGGCTAGGTGTTACGGATGCCGGCAGTGTTTTTTGCATATTCGCCATATAGGTTAACAGCACGGCATCTGTGTAAGAGCGCACATTGGCGCTTAAAAAGGGCATGGAGCCATCAATAACCACCCCAATGGCCGGGTTACGCCCTGCGGCAACATCTCGGCCAAAACCGGGCGGGATATCCAACCCCATTGCAACCTGCCCATGGCGTATGCGTGTTTCCAGTGTTTCGCGATCTGGTGAAAACGCGGTTTCCTGAAAATAACGAGAGCCCCGAAACTGCTCCACCAGTTCACGGCTGGCATGGGTATGATCGTAATCTACCACAGTGTAGCGAATGGTGTTGATATCGAACGAGATACTATAAGCTGAAATCAGCAGTAGAATGGTCGGGCCAAGAATGGCGAACATCAACCGCAGGCGGTCACGCATCAGTTCCACAGCCTCACGCCGTGCAAAAGCCCAACAGCGTGAAAACCAGCGGATGTAGGGCGGTATTGTGCGCATTGCACCCGTTGCTGCTGCGGCAGCCTGCTGAGGCTTGGCAACAGCTATGGAATTACCTGCTTTTTCCAGGCATGAAATAAACGCATCTTCCAGAGTGGAGGCACCTTCCTCCTTCGTAATCTCGGCAGGGGTGCCCATAGCCAGCACCTTACCCTTATCCATAAGGGAAATACGGTCACACCGGGCGGCTTCGTTCATGAAGTGTGTGGAAACAAAAATGGTCACATGTTTCTGGCGTGAAAGCGCTACAAGGTGCTTCCAGAACATGTCTCGCGCGGCCGGGTCCACGCCAGAAGTTGGCTCATCCAGAATAAGAATATCCGGGTTGTTAATGCAGGCGGCGGCAAGTTGCAGCCGTTGCCGAAACCCCAAGGGCAAGCCCGTTGGGCGGCTATCGGCCTCATCTGCCAACTGAAAGCTTTGCAGCATGTTTTCAACACGCTGTTTGGCCTCGGTTGAGGAAAGCTGAAAAAGCTCTGCCTGCAACATCAGGTTCTGGCGTACCGTCAGTTCTTCATACAAAGAAAAACCCTGAGACATGTAGCCAATACGCATACGCGTTTTCATGTCTCCCGGTGTTATCGGGCGGCCAAACAGGGTTGCTGTGCCGCTGGTAATATCCAGCAGCCCTGTCAGCATTTTCATGGTGGTGGATTTACCGCAGCCATTAGAGCCCAAAAACCCGAAAATCTCACCTCGGCGGATACGGAAGCTCACATGGTCAACCGCCGTGAAAGATCCAAATTTACGCGTCAGGTTTTCAGCATCAATAACCGGGGGGCTGCCATCATCCTGATAAGGCGGAATTGCAAAATCAGAAATTTCCTTCTGATCCGCCGCAGGCAAAAGTGAGATGTACGCAGCTTCCACCGTTGTGGTGTGGGTCTGCTTCTTCACCTCATCTGTGGGGCCAGAGGCCAGAATACGCCCGTCATTCATGGCCACCAGCCATGAAAACCGCTCGGCTTCATCCATATAAGCGGTAGAAACAATAACGGTCATGGAGGGGCGCTCAGCCCGCATTTGCTCCACCAACGCCCAAAACTGACGCCGGGAAAGTGGATCCACCCCCGTTGTGGGTTCATCAAGAATAAGCAAGTCTGGCTCATGCACCAAGGAGCAGCAAAGGCTGACCTTTTGCTTCATACCGCCAGAAAGGTGGCCTGCAGGTCTGTCTGGAAAAGGCGCAAGACCGGTAGCATCCAGCAGATGCGTAATACGGTTGGCGCGGGTTGTGGCATCCAACGCAAACAGCCGACCAAAAAAGTCGATATTCTCACGCACAGAAAGGGTAGGGTAGAGGTTCTTGCCCAACCCTTGCGGCATAAAAGCCAGGCGAGAAAGAAAAGCCTCTCGCTCGGCTCTGTTGCTGATATCCACACCAAGTGTGTGAATGGCCCCACGCTGAAGATGCCGAACCCCCGCAATCAGCCCCAGAAGTGTTGATTTACCAACACCATCCGGCCCAATAAACGCAATGGTTTGCCCTGCGGGAAGGGTAAGGGAAATATCGTGCAGAACATCACGCCCACCATAAGCATGGCTTACACCTTCAACACGAATTTCAGAAGCAGATGCCCCCATTATCTGGCATCGCCAGACAGTGCTGCTTTAGGCCATGCGGCATCTGGCCGTTGCTTGATATAACCTTCACCTGTCATTCCGGCTTTTAACCATGTGCCGAGTTTCTTCTGCTCATCTGCGGTTACGCGCAGTTTCACGCGGTATACAAGTTGTTCACGCTCGGTGGCTGTTTCCACATATTTGGGGGTGAACTGGGCCTGACTATCAATAAAGGAAACAGTGGCCGCAACAGGCGTATCCATTCCATCAAACCGGATGCGCGCTTCATCACCTATTTTCAGATTGCTAATAGATGCGGTGGGGAAAAACAGCGTCATGTAAGGATCCACCGGATCCAGCATGGAGTACACACGCCCACCCGGCGGCAGAACACTTCCCGTTTCAATAACACGGTATTCAATCCGGCCAGAAACAGGGGCGCGAATGGTCATATCATCCAGAACAGTCTGAACCTGATTGACCTGCGCTGCGGCACCCTCTTTGGCATGCACGGCTTCCTGTACCGCCTGAGAGGCCGCATTTACCGCAGCCTGTGCAGTTTCAACCTGCGTGCGCCGTTGCGTAACCTCCATATCGGAAACAAGGTTTTGCTGCCGCATTTTCTGGGCGTGCCGCAATTCATCACGTGCAAGCTGCAAGGCTGCCTGACGCGCCACAAGCTCAGCCGAGGCTCGGCCTGCCGCACTTGCTGCGCGATTTTGCTGTGCACTTGCCTGATCGTATTGCGCCTGAATGGTTGCCTTATCTTCCTGCGCAAGAATCTGACCGGAGGTTACGGTGTCCCCTTCCTGCGCCAATAATTGCGTAATGCGCCCCGGATATTTCACGGCCACATCCACACGGGTAAATTCCAACCGCCCGTTTCCGTAAATAATGCCATCTGGCACACTTTGAGCGACTTGATGTTCATGCCATGCGAAGGCCCCGCCCGCGACTGCAAAGAGAGAAACAGCGATGATTGCAATTTTGGCAGGAGTTTTCACAATAAACCTTGCTGGAAAAAAGCTGATAACAATATGTTCAACGCGCAGAATGCAGACGGGGCATATGATTAAATTATGACACAATGGTCAAGTTATTATTTTATATACCAACACATTGCTCTACACAGGCTGCATAACCCATAATTTTCTGAGTTTTGCAGATTAAAAGAACAACAAAAACCCCTCAATGATCTTGATCAAAAAAGCAGCATAAACACCTTACAATTGCACCAAAACAAATTGACATTTTGTTCATGCTTGAAGTGTATCATAATGAAGTTGTTACATACCTAAAGCATCTATATCGCTTTAAAAACAGACGTTAGCATAGCAACCTTACCCATTGCCCATTCGTCTTTGACATTAGAGATTCAAACCGGAAAACACACTTATGCCTTTGCCCCGCGTTTCCATTTACTATTGCACACAATGCAACTGGCTTTTGCGCGCTGCATGGATGGCGCAAGAACTCCTTTCCACTTTTGGAAATCAATTGGGCGAGGTTGCACTTTGCCCTGATACAGGGGGAAAATTTGAAATCCGTTTAGATGATAAAGTAATATGGGAACGCAAGCGGGACGGGGGCTTTCCCAACCCCAAAGAACTCAAACAGAGAGTAAGAAATATTATTGCCCCAGAAAAAGATTTGGGTCACATAGATCGATAAAAAAGCGCATACAGAACTTAAAATAATTACTCTCACCTTTCTCTCTCCATTTTATTACTCATAAAATATTCATTTATGAGTATGCAGATATAACAATTACATAATTGCAAAAATATATTTGATATTCGCGCACCCATTTGTGTGCCTAAACATTTTGTTTTGCAGAGCCGTCTCACGCATCACGCTTTTTAAGATAGGGCAGAGCTTCAAGTTTAAATCACGATTAAAATTTTGTGTTTTATAATTGGCTCAATTTTTTATGTGTAATTTAATAATATAACTTTTAACTTCGTTATTTTGCGTGAGGAACTGATATGCGCTGCCATGATTCTGACGGACATTTCCCACCCGATCACTATTTGGCAACGAGGAAGTGCATTTTTTGTTTTTGGTAAGAAACGAAAATTTATCTTAACTTTTAAAAGTAACTATTTATCAGGAATAATATTTTTCTAGAGTTGCTTTTCCAGAGGTTTTTCAAGAAAGCAACGGAGGGAAACTGGCGCAATGCAGGATAACTCTCAACGAACAGAGGGGAAGGAGCGTTATGTTCTTCGCGCTGGTGGTGCGGTTGGGGCTGGTGCGCTTATAGCGGTTCTTCTTTTGCATGGAGCTGGTGTGTGGGGGCTGATGTATGGGATGGGCACGAAGGCGAGCGTGCCCGTTGAACACCCGCCCATCCAGACGGAAGTGCTGCCACCACCTCAGCCGCCACCGCCGCCACCTCCACCGCCGCCACCACCGCCGGTGATGGCAGAGCCGCCGCCGCCGTTCATTCCACCGCCCAAGATCAAGGTGCCGCCGCCGCCCAAGCCGCCTATCAAGCATGTGGCCAAGGCGCCCCCCAAACATCCGGCACCCCCACAGACCAAAACGGCCAAGGCGCCACCTGCCGCCACCGAACCTGCCGCCAGCGCACCGTCATCCGATGCGCCAGACACCACGGCCGGAACGGCACCGCTTAACCATGTGCAGCCGGTCTATCCCCCAGAAATGGAGGAAGACAACATCGAGGGCCGCGTGACGGTTGCATGTGATGTGGAACCCACGGGCATGACCAGCAACTGCCAGGTGCAGTCGGTCTCTGGTGGTCAGGCCTTTGCCCAGGCGGCGTTGGATTACGTGCACAAGGCCCGTTATCGCCCGGCCATGCGCAATGGTGTGCCGGTGAAGGAACTGCACAAGGTCTATGTCATCCACTTCAAGCTGGATGACTAAGATCAGCTTACGAACACAATAACGGATTGCCCGGCCCATAATGGCCATACCCTGCCGGATCGGGCCCTGATGATGAGGATTATGAGGAAGATGACCAGACTGCCCCGTTCTTTTGTGTCAGGTCTTGCGGCTCCGGCTCTGGCGCTGCTGATGAGCACTGCAGCCCCAGTTGCGGCTTTTGCGCAGGATGCCGCGCCCGCAGCACCCGCACCCGCAGCCACGGCCCCGGCTCCTGATGCGGCGCCATCTTCCGCACCGGCACCTGCCGCCACACCGGATGCAGCCCCAGCCCCTGCGGCGCCAGAAGCGCCTGCACCTGCTGCCAGCGCCCCGGCCGAACAGGCGCCACCTGCAGCAGACACCAAGGAAGAAGCCAACCCCTACGGTCTGGGTGCTCTGTGGTCCAATGGGGATATCATTGCCCGCGGCGTGCTGCTGATCATGCTCACCATGTCCCTGGGCACATGGTATATCATGATCACCAAGTTCATCGAGCAGGCCCGCCTGTTCGCCGCCGCCAAGGAAGCCACCAAAAGCTTCTGGACCAAGCACAGCATTCAGGAAGGTGCTTCCGCACTCACTTCCACATCCCCGTTCCGCTACATCGCCGATACCGGTATTGTGGCTGCCGAACACCATGAAGGCACGATGCAGGAAAGCATTGACCTGCATAGCTGGACGGGCATGTCCATCCAGCGCGCGGTCAACAACATCCAGAACAGCCTGCAAAAGGGTCTGGCCTTTCTGGGCACCGTGGGTTCCACCTCTCCGTTCATCGGTCTGTTCGGCACGGTGTGGGGGATCTACCACGCGCTGACAGCCATCGGCATTGCCGGTCAGGCTTCCATCGACAAGGTGGCAGGGCCCGTGGGTGAATCCCTGATCATGACGGCCATTGGTCTGGCCACCGCTGTGCCGGCCGTTCTGGGCTACAACCTGCTGGTGCGCCGTAACAAGACAGCCATGGACCTGGTGCGTGACTTTGCCGCTGACCTGCAATCCATCCTCATCGGTGGCGTGCGTCATGGGGCTGCGGTGGATCAGATTGTGGTGCGCCCGGACAACTCCCCCACCACGGCCACGGTTTCCAACCGCGTCGGCTAATCGCTCAGGTCAAGGCAAGGAGAACGCTTATGGGCATGCAGGTTGGCGATAGCGGCGGGGAAGACGACGTCGTCTCCGCCATCAACACCACACCGCTTGTGGATGTGATGCTGGTGCTGCTGATCATCTTTCTGATCACCATTCCGGTGGCGACACATACCGTGAAGGTGCAGCTGCCCAAGGACATGAACCAGCCAACCCAGACCAAGCTGAGCAATGTGGTTTTGGCAGTCACGGCGGATGGTCAGACCTTCTGGGATGAAACGCCGATCAGGGACCGGGCCGATCTTCTGGCCCGGCTGGAGAAGGCGGCGGTGCAGAAGCCCCAGCCGCAGATCCAGATCCGCGGAGATGTGACCACACGCTATGAGAGTGTGGGCCGTCTGGTGGCGACGTGTCAGGAAGCGGGCATCAGCCATATCGATTTCATTACGGAAAAGCCGAAATAGGCAGGGGCGGGTGGCGCAGCACGCCACCCCATCCTGTGGGGGAGAGCACAGGCCATGGGCATGAATGTTGGCTCCGAGAGCACAACGGAAGATGAAGGCATTGTCGATATCAACACCACGCCGCTGATTGACGTGATGCTGGTGTTGCTGATCATGCTGATCATCACCATCCCGTTGCAGACGCAGGCGGTCTCGATTGATCTGCCGCAGGGCAACCCGCCGCCCAGCACGGAAGAAACACCTGTGGTGACACTGGTTGTGGACTTTGACAACTCGCTGACCTGGAATGGCCAGCCCATCAATGGCGAGGCCGATCTGCAGGCGCATCTGCGTGAGATCGCCAGCGGGCCAGAGGCTTCCCGCCCGGAGTTCCACCTCCAGCCCAACCGTCTGGCTGACTACAAAACCGTCATCCACGTCATGGCCGACGCACAGCGCCTCGGCGTCACAAAACTCGGAATCGTCGGACAGGAACAGTTCGCTGACGGTAAGTAATAGGGAGGGGTTTGACCTGCTGGTGTGGTCAAGTATCTGATACGTCGTATTATCTTATTTCCATTGATGAAAAGCGGTTGATTGTCATGCAACATACATTCCAGTCGGGGCGCGGGATGGTGACATCACCGCATCATCTGGCCAGCCAGAGCGGCCTTTCCATACTAAAACAGGGCGGCACAGCCCTGGAGGCCGTTGTAGCAATGGCCTCTACCTTATGTGCCGTTTACCCACATATGACCGGCATTGGGGGCGATGCCTTTTGGCTGGTTTCTTACCCAGATGGCCGGGTAGAAGTTATAGAAGCCTGTGGTGCCGGAGCTTTGCAGGGTTCGATAGACGCATATCGTAACGCGGGCCATACAACTGTGCCATGGCGTGGGGGCTGGGCGGCCAATACAATGGCAGGCACTGTTTCTGGCTGGCAGCTTGCCTTGCAACAGAGTGCATCTATCAAAAATCCCCTTCCAATAAACGCACTTTTGGAAGATGCTATTTGGTATGCAGAAAATGGCTATGTTGTTTCAGAAAGTGAAGCAGAACTTCTGGCCTCCAAGCAAAATGAGCTTTTGCAAAATGAGGATTTTGCGCAATCCTATGCGCCCGATGGCAAATTGTTTCAACATGGCATGGTGCGCAAGAACCCAGCATTAGGGCATACGCTACGTCAACTCGCTCAAGATGGACTGCAAAGTTTCTATACTGGAACGACCGCGCAAAACCTTTTGCAGGATCTACAACGAATAAGCAGCCCCTTAAGCTCTGAAGATTTTTCATTACATGAGGCCGTCTTCAGGAAACCGCTTTCCGCAAAGCTGAAACATGCCCAGCTTTACAATGCGCCACCTCCAACGCAGGGTGTGGCATCTTTGGCTATTCTACGGCTATTTGAAAAACTGGGTGTACAGGAAGGCGAGGGATTTGCCCATATACATGGGTTGGTAGAAGCAACAAAACAGGCTTTTCTGTTCCGCAATGCCCATGTGGGTGATCCACGATGGATGACAGAAGACGCTCAGGCTTTTCTGGACAATGAAGAGCTTTGCACAAAACTGGCGCATAAAATTGACATGCAGCGTGCTTCCCCGTGGCCTCAGCCTTCACAGGCTGGAGATACGACATGGATGGGCGCTATTGATTCCTCTGGCGTTGCCGTAAGCATGATACAAAGCCTGTATTTTGAGTTTGGATCTGGCGTTTTTCTGCCGCAAACGGGTGTTCTCTGGCAAAATCGCGGTGCCTCCTTCCAACTGAAGGAAGGCGCATGGAATGCCTTTGTGCCGGGACGCAAGCCTTTCCATACCCTTAACCCGGCACTCGCACATTTTGATGATGGCCGCGTGATGGTTTACGGCACAATGGGGGGCGAGGGCCAACCTCAAACACAGGCTGCGGTTTTCACCAGATATGCACACTTTGGCATGCCTTTGCAGCAGGCTGTTACGGCGCCTCGGTGGTTGTTGGGCCGCACATGGGGCAGTGAAAGCCAATCCTTGAAAGTGGAAAGCAACATGGATGCGGGCGTTGTGGCTAAGCTGGAAAAAGCAGGCCACCCCGTAGAGCGTGTTGCACCTTTTTCTAGTATGATGGGGCATGCAGGCGCTATTGTAAGGCATGCCGATGGTGTGCTGGAAGGTGCGGCTGACCCGCGTAGCGATGGATGTGTGGCGGCTTTTTAAGGCCGCTCATACACAGCTTTCCCATTCACCCATGTTGCTTTTACGCTGCGGTCATCCCCCAAGATCATCAACGGGAAAAGCATATCCTGCACCGCCTGGCAGTGGGCTGTTCTTTGCGCAAGCATGGGTGTAGCGGCTGGATCCAATATACAGAGATCAGCCTCTATTCCGGGTGCAATACGGCCGATTTTTGTATCCAGTTTAAGCGCTTCTGCGGCTCCAGCCGTTGCAAGCCAAAAAGCCTGAATGGCTTGCAACCGTTCTCCGCCAGCCATGAGTGAAACTTTATAGGCTTCGCCCATTGTGCCGAGCATGGATAACGTTGTGCCAGCACCAACATCTGTGCCCAGCCCAACATGAACGGGCCGGTCTGACCGAATGGCGTCAAACAGCTTGAATAAGCCGCTCCCTAAAAACAGATTGGAGGTTGGACAATGTGCAAGTGTACACCCGGCATGATGGCAGTGCTGAAAATCTGTTTCCTGCAAATAAATACCATGCCCAAAAATAGAACGTGCTCCAACCAAACCTGCTTGCGCATAAACATCCAGATATGAAGCGGATTCTGGAAACAAGCTGGAAACAGCTTTAATTTCATCCATATTTTCCGCCAGATGTGTTTGCATAAAGACATCGGAATGGCGCGTGAGCAGATCTCCAGCCATTTCGAGTTGTTCTGGCGTGCTGGTAATGGCAAAGCGAGGCGTTACGGCATAAAGCTGGCGGCCTTTATTGTGCCAACGTTGGATTAAAGCGGTTGAATCATCATATCCACTTTTGGCGGTATCACGCAGGTTGTCTGGAGCATTGCGGTCCATCAGCACCTTGCCCGCAATCATGCGGGTTCCACGTTTTTCTGATTGTCTGAAAAACGCATCCACCGATTGCGCATGCACAGTGCAATATACAGCCGCCGTGGTTGTGCCATTCTGCAAAAGCTCGTCCAGAAATGCACTGGCAACTACTTCTGCGTAAGTGGAATCATCAAACCTGGCTTCAGTTGGAAAAATATACTGCTCCAACCACGGCAAAAGCTGCTGCCCCCACGAGGCAATAGCGGGCATTTGTGGATAATGGACGTGCGTATCAATAAACCCGGCAGAAATAATGCTATCCGGGTAATGCGTAACCAGAACTGCCTTATCCAGCTTGGGTGCAAGGGCCGCATAAGGCCCGCAGTCCGTTATGCGGCCAGCTTCCATTACAATCAGGCCGTCTTCTTCAACGCTCAAACTTTCTTCCGGGGGCACCATAAAAGGATTGCCCTTGAAAGTGATGTAGCAACCCCGAATAGCCGTTTTTGCAGAAGAGACTGACATGATTTTATAGCTGTTCCAGAAAGAAATTTTCAATTTCACTAATAATAAACCGTGCTGCCGTAGAAAGCTGGCGAGAACGATCTACACACAAAGCCAAGGAAAGTGGCGTAAGTTTTTTATGCACGATAGGGGTGAAAGCCAGCTGATTTTTTTGCACCTCATCATAGGCATCCAGATAACTTAATATCCCAATACCTGTACCTTCCAGCACCAGAGATTTGATCATCTGAATATTATCTGCGCGTGCAACAGCGGCTATTTCTATCCCTGTTTCCGCTTCCAAAAGCCCAATGGGCCGCCAAAGTGCAAGAGGAGGAGAGGGCACAATAACCGGATATTCCGCCGCCACACTAAAGCGTGCCTCACTCAACGCTGCAACGGGGTGAGACGGCAGAGAAATAAACCCTAGCGGGATTTCCTTATGTGCCCGCACGGTCAATTCCCGCATGTGGCTTGGATTGAACATCAGGGCAAAATCTGCGTGTCCCTTTACCAAAAGCTCTCCCATATTCTGGCTTTTGCGTACATGCACACTCACCAGAATACCTGGGTGACTTTCACGCAACCGCCCCAGAAGAACCGGCAGAAAACCTTTGGTGAGCGCATCCGGGATAAGAATATCCGCCGTGCCTTGCCGCAGGCCTTTAAGGTTATCTAGCTGGATTTTAAGCGTATTTAAGTCTCGCGACCAATGGCGGCAGGATGTTAAGAGTAACTCTCCGGCGGTTGTCAGGCGCAGGCCCGTTGGCAGGCGCTCAAACAACAGCGTGCCCAGCAATTTTTCACCTTGAAGAATCTGCCTATCAATAGCGGAAGCGGCAATATGCAGTTCGTCCGAAGCCTTACGGATTGAGCCATGCTGAGCAACAGCCATGAAGTAACGAAGAAAACGGGAAAAAACTGGCATTTGCTTTTGCTCTCATTTTGCGAACGCACCATGCTGAATTATGTCATATACAAGAACGATGCGGATGTGAAACATTATGCTTGATTTTATCGTCGTTGTCAGGGGCATGAATCAGATTGTTTTCGGGCAACGCATATTTCGGACTGATATGCAGGCATGGAACAGCTTAATAAACGTGTGCGTGATGATCTCGCAAAAATTCAGTATGCAACAGGCAATTGGTGCATTCCCCGCAAGCATGATGGCGAAGATGTTCTGGATGTTGCTATTATTGGCGGCGGGCAGGGTGGTCTGGCCACCTGCTTTGGGCTGAAGCGGCGCGGCATTACAAACACCTGTATTTTTGATACAGCCCCTAAAGGGGGAGAAGGACCATGGATTACGTTTGCACGTATGCTAACACTGCGTACGCCCAAATATGTTACTGGCCCGGACCTCGGTATCCCCAGCCTGACACCTCAATCCTGGTATGAGGCCCGCTACGGTGCTGCCGCATGGCATACGCTGGATAAAATCTCCCGTCAGGATTGGCAGGCTTATCTGGATTGGGTGCGTGATGTTCTGGAACTGCCCGTAAAAAATGAGCATGAACTGGTAGATATTGAGTGGCAGGACAACCTGCTGAAACTGACATTTTCATGCGCTGGCGGTGTGCAAAAACAGGTTTGGGCGCGTAAAATTGTGCTGGCAACCGGTATTGAAGGCGGTGGCGCATGGCATGTGCCAGACTTCATTACCAAATCACTGCCCAAAACACGTTATGCCCATACGCACGAGCAGATTGATTTTGAAAAACTGCGTGGCAAACGCATTGGCGTTCTTGGGGCTGGGGCCTCGGCTTTTGATAACGCTGCAACAGCTTTGGAACATGGCGCCAAGCAGGTGGATCTGTGCCTGCGCCGCAAAAAAATTCCATCTGTAAATCCCTATCGCTGGATGGAAAATGCCGGGTTCCTCAGCTATTTTTCAGAACTGGATGATCTGGTGCGCTGGCGCTTCATGCGGCGGATTTATGATCTCAACCAGCCACCCCCGCAGGATACGTTCTGGCGCTGCCGGAGCCATAAAAACTTTGCCTTCCATACGGGCACTCCGTGGCTTTCCGTAAAGGAGGAAGGCAAGGAAGTGGTTGTGACCACACCACATGGTGAAATGCGGTTTGACTTCCTGATTATTGGCACCGGTTTTGTAATTGATCTGGCCCAGCGGCCAGAACTGGCCAAACTGGCACCACATATTGCCCTCTGGCGGGATTGTTTTGCCCCACCGGAAGACGAACAGAGCACACTTTTGGGCAGTCACCCCTATCTGGGCGAACGCTTCCAGTTTCTGCCGCGCAATGCGTCTGATCCGCTGGCTCCCATGCTTGCGGCTATCCATAACTTTACATTTTCTGCCACACCCAGCATGGGGCTTTCTGGTTCCTCCATCAGTGCCATGCGCTTTGGGGTGGAAAAACTAACCTTTGGCATCGGGCGTGATCTGTTTGTGCAGGACGGTGAAAAACACCTGCAAAGCTTGCTGGATTACAACGTAGATGAATTGGTTAGTCTGGAACCTCCTCAGTGTGTTTGATGATGTGTTCTGGAAGGTAGGGAAATAATGCAGAATTACCCGCGCGATATGGTTGGATACGGCGCTTGCCCGCCGGATCCTCACTGGCCGAATGCGGCCCGCATAGCCGTACAGTTTGTTGTGAATTACGAAGAAGGTGCCGAAAACTCTGTTCTTCACGGAGATAAAGGGTCCGAGGCCTTTCTTTCGGAAATGATCGGCACAACGTCTATCGTAGGCGAACGCTGCATACAGATGGAAAGTCTGTATGAATATGGCAGCCGCGCGGGGTTCTGGCGCTTACACCGGTTGTTTGAAAAGGCAAGCATAAAGCCCACCGTATTTGGTGTGGCAACAGCCATGGCGCGTAACCCCGCAGCCGTTGCCGCCATGCAGAAAAGCGGGTGGGAAATTGCCTCCCACGGCTTGCGCTGGATTGATTATCAGCATGTGCCCGAAGATGTTGAGCGCGAGCATATTCGGCAAGCCATAGCGCTCCATACGCAGGTTACGGGGCAGCGCCCCCTAGGCTGGTATCAGGGGCGCACAAGCCCCAACACAGCACGCCTTGTGGCTGAAGAAGGCGGCTTTGTTTACGATGCAGATTCCTACGCAGATGACCTTCCGTATTATGATAGAACACATGGCAAGCCACAGCTGATTGTGCCTTACACACTGGACGTAAACGATATGAAGTTTGCGGCCCTGAACGGCTTTACGGAAGGCGAACAGTTTTTCCGCTACCTGCGAGACTGCTTTGACATGCTGTATCAGGAAGGCGGGCGCATGATGTCCGTTGGCCTGCATTGCCGTTTGGCAGGCAAACCCGCGCGGGCATTGGCTGTTGCCAAATTCATACAGCATATCCAGCAATATGAAGATGTATGGGCACCAACCCGCCTGGAAATTGCCCGGCATTGGCAAAAGGTGCACCCGGCATGATACCCCTGCAAGATGTCAACACGCTCTCTCCTCAACAGTTTGTTGAAGCATTTGGCGGCATTTACGAGCATTCTCCGTGGGTGGCAGAAGCCGCTGCAAAGCAGCGCCCCTTTGCCTCCATGCAGCAGATGAAACACGCTTTTTCTCAAGCCGTGCAACAGGCTCCAGAAAGCCAGAAGCTGGCTTTGGTACGTGCTCACCCGGAACTTGGCCACCGTATGGGCATAGACCCGGACCTAAGCGCTGAATCAACGCAGGAGCAGGGGAGTGCCGGGTTAGATAAGCTCTCTCCCGCAGAATACAGGCAACTGCGTGATCTGAATGATGCGTACCAGAAAAAGTTTGGCATGCCGTTTGTTATTTGTGTTCGACAAGCCACCAAAGCCGTTATTCTGGAAGCCATGGAACAACGTCTAACAAGCTCTTTTACGGAAGAGCTTGCAGAGGCGCTAAAGCAGATTGATGCAATAGCAGCCCTGAGATTGCAGGATAAGGTGCAGGCATGAGCTCTCTTTCCACACATGTGCTCAACACAGTTTCTGGCCGCCCGGCCAGCGCTGTGCAGATCCGCCTTTTTGCGGGCGATACCCTTGTGTTTACGGGGCTAACAAATGCCGATGGCCGGTGTGCGGAGCTCAGAAGTCTTGAACTCAAATCCGGCACGTATCGGCTGGAATTTGAAATAGGCGCCTATTTTCAGCAACAGGGCATGAACCTGCCAGAACCACTATTTCTGGACGTCGTGCCAATTGTTTTTGGGTTGGGTGAGGCCATGCACGCCCATGTGCCGCTGCTTGCTGCGCCTTATGGTTATTCCACTTACAGGGGAAGCTGAAAGATGAAAGCTGCCAGAAACGTTCCGCAAGCGGTTCATCCTGTAGATGAATTCCTGCCTTTCTGGCAGTTGGGTGTTTATGGGTTGCAGCATGTGCTCACATTCTATGCTGCATCCGTTATTGTGCCCATTCTGCTTGCCAGTGCTCTTGGGCTTTCGCACGATGCCTTGGAACACCTTATTGAAGCCGATCTATTTACCTGCGGCATTGCCTCTCTTATTCAGGCCGTAGGTATTGGCCCGCTTGGGGTAAAATTGCCGCTTTTGCAAGGGGTTACCTTTGTTTCCGTCACCCCCATGATCGCCATAGGCACGGCTGCCGGGGGCGGGATTGAAGGGCTGCATCAGATTTTTGGCGCAGTTATTGTTGCAGGCATTTTTTCCTACTTTGTGGCGCCGTTTTTCTCACGCCTGATCCGTTTTTTCCCGCCTGTTGTCACCGGGTCTGTCATTCTGGTTATCGGGCTGGCTCTGCTGCCGGTGGCTGCCAATGATATTGTGAATGGCCAAGGCACGGGCACCATGCAAAACCCTGTCAGCCTGCGTAATGTTGCGTATGGCTTGGGCACGCTGCTGTGCATTCTGGCTGTTCAGCGTTTCTTCAAAGGTTTTATTGGCACCATTGCTGTGCTGGTCGGGCTGATTATGGGCACGCTGGTGGCATGGGTTTTAGGAGACGCGCATTTTGGAGATGTGTCATCCGCTCCATTACTAACCATTGTGCGCCCGCTGTATTTTGGCATGCCCAGCTTTCATATCGTGCCCATTCTCTCTCTGATTATCGTGATGATGATTTCCATGCTGGAAACAACGGGCGATGTGTTTGCCACCGGCGCGATTGTGGACAAAAAGATCACTCCGCGTGATATCACCCGCGCTATTCGGGCAGATGGGGCAGCCACAATGCTGGGGGGTATTTTTAACTCCTTCCCCTATACCTGCTTTGCCGAAAACGTGGGCCTTGTGCGGCTTACGGGCGTAAAAAGCCGCTGGGTTGTAGCTGCTGCAGCTCTTATCATGATGGTTATGGGCTGCCTGCCCAAACTGGCTGTGCTGATGGCCTGCGTGCCTCTGCCAGTGCTGGGCGGCGCTGCCTTGGCCATGTTTGCTGCTGTGGCTGTGGTGGGCATTCAAACCTTGGCGCAGGTTGATTTTGATAACCAGAATAACGGCATTATTGTTGGCACCAGTGTTGGCTTGGGCATGCTTGCTACGGCACAGCCCCACATTGCAGACCACTTTCCGGCATGGGCCCAGATCATCTTTGGCAGTGGCATCACACTGGGGGCCATGTCCGCCATTATCCTGCATCTGATCTTCAATCACGGCACGCATGATGCTGTTGAAGCAGACGTAGAGGCCGCCCCGCAGCCAGCTACCACTCACCCGGAAATGTGGAAGAATGTTGTTGTGATCTCGGAAGATAAACTGGGCTCTCGGCCTCCCAAATCCTGCTCCAGATAAACCCTGACCCTATACTTCTTCTACAGAGACCAAAAAATGCGACACCATATAAGGTTTTATCTGGGTCAGACTTTGCACGAAGTGTCTGATCTTTCTCCCACTCACACAGTATTGGACTGGCTACGTGACCAAAAAGGGCTAACCGGCACCAAGGAAGGCTGTAATGAAGGAGACTGCGGCGCCTGCACAGTTATGGTTGTACGCCTTGAAAATGGCCAACTGACATGGCGTAGCGTAAACGCCTGTATCCAGTTTTTATGGATGCTGGACGGTGCCCAGCTTTTTACAGTTGAGCATTTGCAAAACCCGGATGGCTCACTGCATCCAGTGCAGCAGGCTATGGTCGATCTGCACGGGTCTCAATGCGGGTTTTGTACACCGGGCTTTGTAATGTCCATGGTAGCTTATGTACAAAACGGCGGGGGAGATGATCCTAAAGCCATAAATACAGCGCTTGCTGGCAATTTGTGCCGCTGTACAGGATATGCCCCCATTATCCGCGCCATGCAGCAGGCACGCCGTATTATGGTGCAGCAGGGCAACCGTTTTGACGTGGAGAAACAGGACATAATCCTGCGCCTTTCTGCCTTACAGGATGGCAGCAGTGTAGATATTCAAAACGCCCATGGCCGCATCACTCTGCCAGCCAATTCCGATGTGCTTGCTGCCGTTTATCAGGAAAGCCCCAAGGCCACTCTTGTTGCTGGCGCTACAGATGTTGGCTTGTGGGTTACCAAGCATTTGCGCGATCTGCCGCATGTTATTGCTGTAAGATCTGCCAAGGATCTGCACAAACTCGAGCAGCGTGATGGCGGTTTGTGGATAGGCGCAGCCGTAACATACACGCAGGCTCTTCCTGCCTTGGCAACGCACCTGCCAGATGCGTTGGAAACCGTAAAACGCATTGGCTCTA
Organism: Acetobacter oryzoeni; assembly: GCF_004014775.2. NCBI lineage: Bacteria > Pseudomonadati > Pseudomonadota > Alphaproteobacteria > Acetobacterales > Acetobacteraceae > Acetobacter > Acetobacter oryzoeni. The sequence continues at coordinate 1,257,227 of NZ_CP042808.1, read as the reverse complement.
CGCAGGTCAGAAATGCCGCTACTGTTTGCGGCAATATAGGCAATGCCTCACCCATTGGGGACGGACCACCCTTGTTTATAGCCGCCAGTGCCGTGCTACATTTACGGCAAGGCGATACACGGCGGCAGCTTCCGTTAGAAAACTACTTTGTAGAATACGGAAAGCAGGACCGACAGCCCGCTGAATTTATAGAAAGTATTTTCATACCGGATCAATCTGCCCAAACAATTATGCGGGCCTACAAGGTTTCCAAACGGTTTGATCAGGATATTTCTGCCATTATGGCTGCCTTTGCGGTTTCCATAAATGCAGAAGGCAAGATAACAGAAGCGCGTCTGGTTTTTGGCGGAATGGCGGGCATTCCCTGCCGCGCCAAAATGGCGGAAAAAGCTTTGGTTGGCCAAAAGTGGAATACTGCAGCGTTAGAAGCCGCACGCACAGCCATACAGGATGACTTTACGCCCTTAACAGATATGCGGGGCAGTGCGTGGTATCGCTCCACTGTATCCGCCAACCTGTTAACGCGCTTTTTTGAAGAAACAGCCCATCAAGGAAGTGCTCAACCTATCTGCCTGGAAGGTTGGAGGGAGATTTCCCATGCTTAAAAAGCATATAAACGAGCCTCAAACTGTTCCCGGTGGCGCAACACAAAGCCTGAAGCATGAAAGTGGGCGCCTGCACGTTTCCGGCAAGGCAACGTATATTGATGATATTCCCACACCCGCAAATGTTGTGCATGTGGTGCCCGGGTTAAGCACCAAGGCCCATGCTCGCATTGTTTCTATGGACCTAGAGCCCGTTAAGAATTTTCCCGGCGTTTTGTGCGTGCTTACTGCCCAAGATGTGCTGGGGGAAAACCAGGTTAGCCCCGTAGGCGCGGGGGATGAACCTCTTTTGGCCACTGATGAGGTTTTTTATTACGGCCAGCCCATTTTTGCCGTTGTGGCCGAAACACGCCTGGCAGCCCGCAAAGCCGCGCGCAAAGCCAAGATTGTGTATGAAGACCTGCCAGCAGTTCTTTCCGTTGAAGAGGCCCGCCAAAAAGGCGGAGACATGGTGTGCCGTCCGCTTGAAATGGTGCGCGGCAATGCTGAAAGTGCTCTAGAAAATGCTCCCAAACGGCTTTCCGGGCGCATTACAGTTGGGGGGCAGGAACAGTTTTATCTGGAAGGACAAGCCGCACTCGCTACACCGGGCGAAGAAGGGGAGATGCGTATATGCTCCTCCACACAGCACCCCACAGAAACCCAGCACATGGTGGCGCATATTCTTAACCGCCCCAGCAATTTGGTAACTCTAGAGGTGCGCCGTATGGGCGGCGGCTTTGGTGGTAAGGAAACGCAGGCAAATGCTCCGGCCTGTCTGGCTGCCTTGGCCGCAGAAATAACCCAACGCCCCGCAAAATGCCGCCTTGATCGTGATGATGATATGATCATGACAGGCAAGCGGCATGACTTTGTGATTGATTATGACGTTGGTTTTGATGCGCAAGGGCATATTCAGGGCGCAGATATGCTGCTGGCCGCACGGTGCGGATGGTCTGCTGATTTATCTGGCCCGGTAACAGATAGAGCGCTATTTCATGCAGATAACGCCTATTACTATCCGGATGTGCGGTTGCGGTCAGAACCCTTTCGCACCAACACGCAATCCAACACAGCATTCCGGGGCTTTGGTGGCCCCCAAGGCATTGCTGCCGCCGAACGGGTTGTAGAAGAAATTGCCTTTGCCACGGGGCTGGACCCGCTGGATGTGCGTTTGCGCAACACTTACGGCACGCAAGACAAAAACATCACGCCGTATTTCATGACCGTGGAAGATTCCATTTCCCGGGAAATCATGGAACAGCTTGCTGAAGAATGTGATTACCGTAAACGCCGTGAGGAACTCCGTGCCTTTAACCGCACCAGTCAATACATTCGCCGCGGCATAGCCCTTACGCCCGTTAAATTTGGCATTTCCTTTACTGCCACGCATTTCAATCAGGCAGGCGCTCTGGTGCATGTCTATACGGATGGTTCCGTGCAGGTAAATCACGGCGGCACAGAAATGGGGCAGGGGCTGCATACCAAAATGGTGCAAATTGCCATGCGGGAATTTGGCCTGCCCGAAAACCGCGTGCGCATTACGGCCACAACCACAGGCAAGGTGCCCAACACATCTGCCACAGCAGCATCCAGCGGGGCAGACCTAAACGGCATGGCCGTGCTGGATGCCATCAGCAAAATTAAGGAACGGCTTATCAGCTTTGCCGCCACGCATTGGCAGGCGCCAGAAAGCACCGTGCATTTTGGAGCCAATGGCGTGCAGGTGGGGGAAAACTGTATTCCGTTTGTGGATGTGGTGAAGGCCGCCTATATGGCCCGTGTTTCGCTCTCTTCATCCGGTTTTTACAAAACACCCAAAATTTCGTGGGACCCGAAAACCGGCCGCGGCCGCCCATTTTACTATTTTGCCTACGGAGCCGCCTGCGCAGAAGTTGCGGTTGACCTGCTAACCGGTGAAAACCGCATGGAGCGCGTGGATATCCTGCATGATGCCGGGCAATCCCTAAACCCAATTTTGGATATTGGCCAAATTGAAGGGGGCTTCATACAAGGGGCAGGGTGGCTGACAATGGAAGAGCTGGTGTGGGATCAAACAGGCCGGCTGCGTACACATGCCCCCAGCACCTATAAGATTCCGGCCTGCTCAGACAGACCGCCGATTTTTAATGTGAAGCTGCTTGAGAACTCCCCCAACCGGGAAGAAACCATCTTCCGTTCCAAAGCTGTGGGGGAACCACCTTTTGTGCATGGGCTGGCGGTATTGCATGCCATCTCGGACGCCATAGCAAGCATTGCGGACTATCGCATCTGCCCGCAACTGGATGCACCAGCCACACCAGAGCAGATTTTACGCACAGTCGAGCGGCTTAAAAAACAAAAGGACATGCCTCACTAATACGGAGCTGATCATGCGAGAGGTTGCAAGGGTTCTTCAACACTGGCACCGCCATCCAGAACAGCTCATTCTCGTGCGTGTTACGGAAGCCAAAGGTTCCACCCCGCGTGAAACGGGTGCCTTCATGCTGGTGGGCACCTGTTTTCTGGCCGGAACTGTGGGTGGTGGCGCATTGGAGCATGAATGCGTTGCACAGGCACGCCAGATGCTGTGCCAGCACGAAAAGCTGCGTGAACATGAATTTATTCTGGGTGGACAAAATACCAACCAGTGCTGCGGAGGCTGGGCACGCGTGCGGCTGGAGCGTGTAACACCAGATATTGTGGACGAACTGGAAAACAACATTCGGCAAGAACTTGAAGCGCGCCCGGTGCTGCTGATGTTTGGAGCGGGCCATGTTGGGCGTGCCTTGGCCTATAGCTTGGCACCGCTACCCCTGAGGTTGATTTGGATAGACCCCAGAGAACACGAATTTGGCCCTGTGCCCGCAGGCGTAGAAACACGCATAACAGACCAATGGGAACCAATATTGCACACTGCACCTGCCAAAGCAGGCGTGCTGGTGCTTACACCCAGCCACACCTTGGATGCGTTAATTATAGAATCTGCTCTTTTGCGGGATGATCTCTCTTACGTGGGGCTTATTGGCTCTGCCACCAAACGCAGGCGGTTTGAACACAGCTTCCGCCAGCTTGGCATGGAAGAAGAGCGCTTACAGTCCCTCATTTGCCCCATAGGAGAGCGTGGAATCAGGGATAAACGGCCAGAAGTTATTGCCGCCCTTGTTGCGGCGGAAGTGGTGGAGCATGTGCTCCACCCATCCCCATAACTGTTTAGGCCATTTCTTTTTCTGGCAGGGACACGCACCCTGCCAAACCGCTTTTCTTCAGAGCCCGCGCAACACTAAACAGCGCGGCTTCCTGCCCCGGAGCAGCAACAAGCTGCAAGCCAAGCGGCAAAGAGCCTGTATTTTTCAAGGGCAAGCACAATACAGGCAAGCCTGGCAGGCTAAGCGGTTGCGTAAACAGGCCCAGATTAGCCCTGGCGGATACAGGTTTGCCGTCCACCATAACAGTGGGTTGGTCTAGCAAAGGCGCTTCCCCCATAACAGCAGGTGCTATGAGAACATCTGTTTTCTGGAAGAGTTCGTGGATTTTTTCACGAAACCAGTTTCTAAAACGCTGAGCCTGCAGATAGGTGGATGATGGCAACAAGGCTCCGGCAATCAGACGGTCTCGCGTGGCAGGGTCATATTCTGCTGCCTGTTTGCATAGGCGCGGCAGATGCAGGTTTCCGCCTTCTGCTGCGGTTATCAGAAAAGATGCTGCACGTGCACTTGCCACTTCTGGCAATTCAACCGTGCTGGTAGTTTGCAGGCTGGCGCAAACACGGTCCAGCGCTGCCACAAGGGCAGGCGCCAGATTGGATGCAAACCATCCCCCCAATCTGGAAATCCGCAGCGTATCAGCTGCTGGTTCTGGCGCTGGTGTGCTGCCATCCATCACGTAAAATGTTGTAATCAGATCATCCAGAGAGGATGCAAAGCTGCCTACTACATCCAAGCTGGCAGAAAACGGATAGGCACCAGCGCGGGGCAGGCGGCCAAAAGTAGGTTTTATCCCCCACACACCGCACAATGATGCCGGAATACGAATAGATCCGTTGGTATCAGACCCAAGAGCAAAAGGTAGAAAACCCGCAGCAACAGCCGCAGCAGACCCACCGGAGGACCCCCCAGCCATACGGGCCAGATCATGCGGGTTATGGGTTGTGCCGTAATGAGCATTTACGGTTGCAAAACCGTAAGCAAACTCATCCATGTTCAATGTTGCAACGGGAATGGCCCCAGCAACTTTAAGCCGCTGCACAATGGCGGCATCTTTTTGTGCAGGCGGCATATTGCGCAGTACAACAGAGCCTGCCGTGGTCACGTGGCCTGCAATATCAAACAGGTCCTTCACGCCAAATGGCACACCCGCCAATGGGGGCAAAGTTTGGCCCGCCTGCCGCATGGCATCTATTTTCTGGGCCTGTAGCAAGGCCTCATCTGCAAAAAGATGCGTGACACTCTGGATACCATGATCCTGTGTACGCAACGTATTTAATGTTTCCTGAATGATGGAAACTGCACTTTTTTTACCAGAGCGAATAGCCTCCGCAATGGCATGCGCGCTGGAAAAACGGGTCATGGAATGTACTCGTATGCTGGTTCACACGTATCGGGCAGGGTGTGCTGTTCAACCAGTTTGGCATAGTGCGCCAAAAGGGCGGAATTGCTGATAACCCCCGGCAGACATGTGGGAGAAAGATCTAGCCCTATGGCTATTGCGCGTGCGTGCACAAGATTTTCCTGATCAGAGGAAGGGGCGGTCATGGGCCTATTTCCTTATAAAGCAGGTCTTTCGGTTTCTGGCCGCGCCGCCATGAGTGATACATGGGCTGCCAGAATTTTCCATCCATTGTCAGTCCGTATCCATGTCTGCATCTGACGGCCGATACGATCCGACCCTTCACGCTGGAATTCCAGACTGACAACAGCACTTTCAGTGCCAATGGCGGTAATGGTGCGCCGCAGGTTACGGCGTGGCGGGCTTCCTCCTTTTCTGGAGCGGCGAAACGCTGCTATTTCTTCCGCTCCATACAGGTTCTCCCCCACGCCGTAGCGCACCACTTCCGGGCCATTCCAGAACAGATCATCCAGAACTTGCACATCATTTTCGGCCAGAGCGCGTTCATAAAGGTCTGAACAGGCTTCAACCTGCCGGAGTGTTTCTGGATTATTCAGTTCCATTGCACTTTACTCCGTTAGTTTACGGCCAAGCTGCCATGGCAGCATCCACCGCAGCGCCGCGCGGAGGCTTAAACCCTTCAGCAGCCAAAGCCGCTTCCAATGCACCCAATGTCAGCAACACTTTGTGTTTAACGGCATTGTAACCCATGGTGCCAATGCGCCAGATTTTGCCAGTAAGCGGGCCAAAAGCCGTGCCAATTTCAATGCCAAAATCATCCCGCATACGCATGCGAACTTTGTCTCCATCCACACTGGCTGGAATCCACACGCCTGTAACGTTAGCCATACGGTGTGCATCATCACCAAAAATGGTCAGCCCCATTGCGCGCAGGCCCGCAATAAGCGCCGTACTGGCCATTTTGTGGCGGGCAAAGCGGTTTTCCAGCCCTTCTTCCAGCACAATACAGGCAGCCTCTCTGGCGCCGTACAACATGGTGGTGGCTTCGGTATGGTGGTTCAGCCGCTTTTCAGACCAGTAATCCATCACCATGGCCAGATCGAAATAGTTGGAGGGAATACGCGGGCGCAGCCCATCCGTAAGGCTTGCACTGCGAATACCGGCCTCTACATGGCGGCGTGCCATAATGTGCTCGGCAGCCCGATCCGAAATGGTAATGGGGGCAGAACCCGGCGGCCCGCCCATACATTTTTGCAAACCGCCGGAGATCACATCAATCCCCCACTGATCGGTACAAACCGGCACGCCACCCAGTGTGGCCGTAACATCTGCATAGGAAAGAACATTGTATTTTTTACACAATGCGCCAACACCATCCAAAGGCTGCGCCATTGTGGTGGAGGTATCACCGTGAATACAGGCCAGAACCTGCGGCTTATGTTCCTGCAATGCCGCTTCTATCTGCTCTAGCGAGGCCACTTCACCCCACGGCAGATCCAACGTGCAGATTTCTGCCCCTATGCGCTCTGCAATTTCTGAAAGCAGCAAACCAAAGCGACCAGCCCGCACAATAAGAATTTTCGCGCCCGGTTCCACCAGAGAAACAAGAGCCGCTTCAATACCGGCACGGGCCGTGCCATCTACCAGAAATGTCCATTTATTCTGTGTCATGAATACCTGACGGTACAGCGCCATGGTTTCATTCATGTATTCCGTCATTTCCGGGTCAAACTGCCCCAGCATATCGGCAGACATGGCACGCAAAACACGCGGGTGAGCGTTAATGGGGCCGGGGCCCATCAAAAACCGTTGGGGCGGATCAATCTGTTTGAACATTGGTGAAATCATACGGGTTTGCTCCATGATTAAGCGGCTTTTTCTGATGGAATATTCTGGATAAAATCGCACATGACACGTAAAGCCGTTTCTACATCTTCATCCTGCACTGCTTCGGCAGGGTTGTGGCTTATGCCTTTTTCACAGCGGATAAACAGCATGCATACAGGGGTAAGGGCAGCCATGATCATGGCATCATGCCCGGCACCACTTACCAGCGCATAAGCCGGTTGCCCCGTGACTGTTTGAATGGATGATGCCAGAATATTGCTAAGTTGCGGGTTACACGGTGTGGCGGAAAGATCATGCTGAAGTGCAAGTTCCATTTCCACACCGCGTTTTTGGCTGATCTCGTGCAAGGCTTGGGTTAGTGTTTCTGCGACTTTGTTACGCACATTTTCGGTGCCCGCACGCACATCAATACTAAACTCCACCCAGCCCGGCACAATATTGGGCGCACCGGGCTTTACACTCATTTGCCCAACGGTTGCCACCAGATCATCAGGCCCTGATTGCGCAATTTTTTCTATGCAGGAAATGGCTTCAGCAGCAGCAGCCAAGGCATCCTGGCGCAAATGCATGGGCAATGTGCCCGCATGCCCGGCCATGCCTTTCATTGTCACCTTAAACCGGTATTGCGCGGCAATAGACGTCACCAGCCCAACGGCATGGTGCGTGCTTTCCAGAACAGGCCCCTGTTCTATATGCGCTTCAAAATACGCCAGAACCTGAGAGGGCTTATAGCTGGCCTCCAGATATTGCGCAGGGTCTAGCCCACTTTCCTGAAGTGCTTGCTGGATACTGGTGCCTTGAGCATCCTGTACATCTGGCAACGCATCCAAAGATCCCGCTACAGCGCGGGATGTTAGCATGGAAACAGGAAAGCGCGATCCTTCTTCATCCCCAAAACCGATCACCTCTATGGCGAAGGGGAAACGCTTTTGCTGTGCATGAAAGCTGGCAACGGCCTCTATGCCCAAAATAACGCCTAATGTGCCATCATACTTGCCTGCGTTTTTCACACTATCAAGGTGAGAACCAATCAGCAGGGCAGGGGCGTTGGGCGCAAGACCTTCATAACGGCCAATCAGATTACCTGCAGCATCTATCCGGCAATGCATGCCGGCATCTTCCATCCATTCACGCACCTGCTTCACTGTCGCCGTATAGGCGGGGGATAGGTAGGAGCGGAACAGGCCATCCGGTATATCTGAAAAAGGAGGGTGCGCTAAAAAGTCACACCGTTGCACTGCCCTTTTCCCGGACGCATCTGCAACACGTAAAACATTGGGCAGGATTTGCATACGGGCCTCTGGGGTTAGGAGGTCAATCAAAAGCGTTCGTTCTTGCGCCATATCAAGGGCGAAACAAACTATACGCAGGTTTTTTCCGTTCTCTCAAAAGCAAAAAAAGCAATGTTGCATTGCCAAATTCAGATCAGGTGGCGCTCTTAAAACAGCAACAAGAAAGTGCCTTTTTTATTTTTGTGCGTTCGCTTATAAGCCTATATATATCGATATCGTATCGTTTTATAGCCCGCTGCCCGGAGCCTTAATCTCATGTCGGAAGCTTACTCAAATATCTCTGCTGATTTTCAAATTGCGGCTCTTGCACAGGCCAATTTGAAAAAAAAGGCCTTGTGTTCCTGCATCGTTGTTAAGCTTCCCTGCTGAGGAATTTTCTCATGTCCTTTCGGATTATTGCGCCAGCCCGCCCAGTTCTGTCCCGACTGACATATCGCCAACATCTGGCAACGTTGTCCTGCCTTGTCAGTGCTGTTGGGTTTTGTGCTAGTCTTTCTACGGCGCAGGCACAAACGGCCACGGCAGCCAAAAAATCATCCCAGCTCACACGGGCATCTGCAACATCTTCCGCTGCACATGTGCGCCCGCGCTCCACAAAAGCGATTGAGGCACACGGAACTGAAGAAGTTTCGGTGGGGTCCACACGCCGCAAGCGCAATGGCGGCGGCGGCATGATGCGGCTTGAAACAGCTCCCCATGCGGTGCAGACGGTCACCAAAGAATATATTGATATGCGCAGTCCCGTTTCCACATCTCTGGATCTGGTTAAAAACCTGCCGAGTGTGAACGTGACCACCCCGGATACATCGGGCATGCAGGGCGGGCAGGTGCAGACACGCGGCCTGACAGACCGTGACATGGCCATTATGGTGGATGGCATTTCTGCCGGGCAGGCAAAATATCTTGCAGAAATCATTGATTCAGAAAACGTGGATGAAGTGAGCATCACACCCGGCAGTGCGGCGCGTGATCTGCCCGTTATGTCTGCTGCCGGCGGGGTGATGAACTCCAAATCCCATATCTCGTCCCACAAATTTGGCGGTATGACGGATTTTTCCTACGGCACCAACAACCTCTCGCGCGAGTTCATCCGCCTTGATTCCGGTGATATCGGCAACAGCGGTATCCGTGGCTACTTCTCCTTTTCCAACACGCATGCACGCAGCTGGATGGGTTCTGGCATTAACGAGCGTAAGCATATTGATTTTGGCGCCCGCAAGGATTGGGAAAACGGGTCCAACGCCAACCTGTTTATCTCATGGAACTCTGCTGACTGGACAATTGATAACTACCCCACAGAAGACCAGTTCATGCGGTACAAGCACACGGGGCAGGGTTGGGATCGCTCATCCCATCCGGGTAACGCGAACTACTGGAAGAACAACGCTGACCACTGGAACCAGATCTTCCTGAGTGCGCCTATCCACACCGTTATTACAGACAAGCTGTCCTTCGATCTGCACCCATACCTTACCTATGGGCAGGGCTGGAGCGCCAAACCCAATGGCGCAGAAGCCAACTCTGCGGGTGATATGCAGAACACGATTGGCTACTTTCAGGAACATGGTGACCGCGTAGTGGGTGCCACGGCATCACTCGGCTACGATATTGACAAGCACAACCACCTGACCTTCGGTTACTGGTATAACAACAGCCAATCAGACCGCAGCTACCCCACCAGCTTTGCCATGCCTGCAGGAGGCGCACCCAGCCCGAACTGGTCTCAATATCGCATTGATAAAGGTGATCGGCAGGTTGCGGGATATGAAATCCACTCGCTGTTCATTCAGGATACAGCCAAGTATCTGCATGACAAACTGCTGATTAACGGCGGCTTCAAGTTTGTGATGTCCAACGCGTGGAACAAGGATTACTACGGCAGACAGGGGCGTAACAGCACGGCACCATTGCCGCAGCTTTCCATCAGCTACAACATCAATGATCAGAACCAGATTTATGTGAATGCGGAAGGAGATTACCGTCAGCCAACAGAAAACGATATGGGCTGGCTGTACACGGATGTGCCGATCCTGAAAAACCAGTACTCCATCAAGGAAGAACTGGGTTACCGCTACCACAACCGCTACATGATGATGGATCTGTCATTCTTCAACTACAACGTGACCAACCGTGTGGTTGACCAGTATATGGGTATGAACAACTACCGCCCGTTCTCCATCGGCAGCCAGACCATGCGCGGGCTGGACTTCATGATCGCCGGGCGTGAGATCCACGGCTTCAGCCCTTATGCCTCTGTGGAGTATCTGCACGCCACGCAGGACAGCAACGTGTTCGATCCGTACCAGAACGTCATGCTGCATTCCAAGGGCACGCAGGCCATTATGGCGCCACGCGTTATGGCCAACTTTGGTTTGACGTATAAGTATAAAGGCTTCTTTGCCAACGGTTCCGTCCATTACACCGGCCCGCAGTCCGTCAGCGTTGCCGGAGACCAGAGAATACCAGGTTACGTGACCAACAGCCTGACAGTTGGGTATCACTTCAAGCCATTTGGCTTTGTGAAGTCCCCCACTTTCCGGTTGAACTTCACCAACCTTACGGGCTCCATTGTGCGCACAGGTGCCATGGGCGCTGTTTACAGCAAGCATGATGCCGGCACGGTTTATAGCGGTAGTTCCGCTGCTTATACAGGTTACGGCAATACCTTTATGGTGGAACCACGCTTCTCCATGACAGGCACGATCTCTACCTCTTTCTAATACCGTCCTGAACAAACTTAACGCCCCTCTCTTTGCAACAAAGGGAGGGGCTAGGTGTTTTTATGATGTCACGTAGATACTTGCTGAAAAACGCCCTGTGCCTCGTCACGATGGATGATGCCCGGCAGGAGCTGAAAAACGGGTGGATCGTGACAGAGGGGCGGCAGATTGTCGCCCTTGGTGGTATGGAAGACCCGCATCCTCCCGCGGATGACGTGCTGGATATGTCTGGCCATGTGGTTATGCCCGGCATGGTGAATACGCACCACCACATGTACCAGTCCTTAACCCGGGTTATTCCGCAGGCTCAGGACGCATCCCTGTTCCAATGGCTGCAAACGCTTTATCCCATCTGGGCGCGCCTTACGCCAGACATGGTAAAAGCCTCCACGCGCACGGCCATGGCAGAACTGCTGATGTCTGGTTGCACCACAACCAGTGATCATCTTTACCTTTTCCCCAACGGATGCCGCCTTGATGATGAAATTGAGGCTGGGCTTGAAATGGGTATGCGCTTTCATGCCTGCCGCGGCAGCATGAGTGTTGGAGAAAGTGCAGGGGGGCTGCCGCCGGATAGTCTGGTGGAAAAAGAAGCCGACATTCTGCGTGATACGCTACGCGTGATTGAAACGTACCATGACCCGGAACCGCTGGCGATGCTGACCGTAGGCGGCGCGCCATGTTCTCCTTTTTCTGTTAGCCGGGAACTCATGCGTGACATGGCAGAGCTAGCCCGCACCACAGGCACCCGGCTACACACGCATCTGGCCGAAAACCAGCATGATGTAGCTTACAGCAAGGAACGCTTTGGCCAGACACCTGCAGAATATGCAGAAGATGTTGGCTGGGTTGGTGCCGATGTATGGCATGCCCATTGCGTTAAACTGGATGCTGCAGGGATGGCCCGCTTTGGCCGAACAGGTACGGGAATAGCGCATTGCCCATGTTCCAACATGCGCTTGGCATCTGGCATTGCCCCCATTTGGTCTATGCAGAAGCAGGGCGTTCCTGTCGGGTTGGGGGTTGATGGATCTGCGTCTAATGATGGCGCGAGCATTCTGGCAGAAGCACGGCAAGCTATGCTGGTTTCCCGTCTATTATCTGCTCAGGATGAACAAGCCATGATGCTTAAAGCGCGTGATGTGTTGACTTTAGCCACACGCGGAGGGGCCAGAGTTCTGGGCCGCACTGATATTGGCCAGTTAACGGTAGGAAAAGCGGCCGACATTATTGCGTTTGATATGCGCAAGCTGGAATACACCGGCGCATTAAGTGACCCGGTAGCAGCCCTGGTGTTCTGCACCCCATCTTCCGTTGCCTTTAGTATGGTTAACGGCAAGGTGCTGATACAGGACGGCCATTTTACAAAGCTGGATGTGAATATGATTATAGAACAGCATAACCGTCTGGCACAAAAACTGTATGAGGGAAGTTAACCTTCCCCCATACGCACCCATTACTTGTGCTTTTGCACAAAGTTGGCATGTAGGCGCTGGTAGATGTAGTCTTCCGCTGTAATTGGCGGGTATTTACCTTCTGGCCCTTCAATAACAGCCTCCCGATTTGCCTGACAGAAAAAGGGAACAGACAAACGCGGGCCAAGGTATTCGCCTGGTTGCGGCATACGCACGCGGTGGAGGGTGGACTTCAGTTTATCATCACTCCAACGCATCAGCATGTCACCAATATTGCAGGTGACAGCTCCTGCCACGGGTGTCACTTCTGTCCACGCATTGGATGAAATTTCATTGCCAGGGCAAAGCTGCAAGCCGCCTTCACCTTCACGCAGGTGCAGGAGTGTCAGGCAATCAAAATCTGAATGCGCACCTGCACGCCATTGCTTGAAATCTTCCGGTTTGGCGTTTTCCATGCTCATGTAGTGGATAAGGCGTAAGGTGCACTGATACCCCGGAGAAGATCTTTTACAGCACTCTGCAAAGAAATCTTTTTCAAACCCAAGTTTTTCTGCAAAGCAGGACAGTATTTTCATGGCAAGCTGCCAGTTATCTTCCTCAAATTGCAGAAGTTTTGCCTGAAATCCGGGAAGAACCTGCTCATCCGGCCACAGATTATCCATTTCCGGCAAAGTAATCTGGTAAGATTCCTTGTTATCTGGCGTGCCGGTGGAAGGCCGTACCTGAGAGCAATATTCCCAGCCCGCATTTACGGTGGGCTTCTTTTTGAAAACTTCCTTTTCAGACATAGGAAGAGCAAAAAACCTTTTTGCCTCCGCAAAAGCGTTATCAATGTCTCCTAACGAAATTCCGTGATTGATAACCTGAAAAAAACCATCCTGAGTTGCGGCATTCCACAGATCATCCGCAATCTGGGCGCGTCTGTTCTCATAGTCTGAAAAATCTATAACAGGGATGGAGCGGACGGAGGTTGTGCCCATGCTGCCTATAGTGGCCTCACGCTTGAGCTCTTCCATAGGGTAATCCGGGGTGGTTTTGGTATTCAGGGTCATGGCGTTTCTCACACAAATTGCAAACTGGCCCATAGGGCGTAGCAGTTGGTGCAAACCAGCATGTGGGAAAGCGTGTTTTCTAGCGGCCAAAGCTTCCCCCATGCTGAATAAGACCAACATGGTGGAGCAATGCCCAGAATATTTCTATTCCGACCGCTTCTACTCACTTGTTGTAGTATAGATCTTTATGTTTCGATAAGTCAACAAAATGATATTGCCAATACTCTATTTCTAGTGCTGAACACGGTTATGCAAAACAAGCTTTCTGATACTGCTTGTGGCCATATAAAGGGCAAGGCCGGTAAGGGTAATCATGAACAACGCAGCAAACATGCGTGGAATATCCATCTGGAATCCAGCCTGCAAAATCTCGTAAGCCAAACCGGCACTGTTGCCACCCGTGCCAGCCACAAACTCGGCCACCACAGCGCCCACAAGGGCCAAGCCGCTGGAAATTTGCAAGCCCGCCATAAACATGGGCAGAGCACTGGGTATTTGCAGGCGCAAAAGTGTTTTCAGGCGTGAGGCCTTGTGCATACGGAAAAACGCTTCCAACCCCGGATCAACACTTTTAAGACCTTGCAACGTATTGGAAATAATAGGGAAAATAGCAATCAGCGTGGCGCAGATAACAAGTGCCAACAGTGTTGTTTTTACTAAAATAATAATCAATGGGGCAAGAGCCACCACAGGTGTAACCTGCATGAGCACCACATAAGGCATCAGGCTGCGTTCAATAAGCGGATGCTGCACCAGCACAAAAGCAACCAGAACACCCAGAACTACGGAAACACAGAGTGCTGCCAATGTAACGGTAAGCGTACTGTAAAGCGCGTGGCAGAGCGTATCGATATTGCTGAACAAAGAACGCGCAATATCAGATGGTGCCGGCATAAGATAAGGCGGAATATGCCAGAAATAACAAACACCCTGCCACAACAGCAAAAACAGAATGCCAACAGCAAGGGGGGCAAAAATGGATATCAGGCGGGCAGGCATAAGTTAGGCCACCTCTGCAAGAAGGGAAGAGTGAGATGCCTCAATAAGCAGTTTGCTCAGGTCCTGGCATATCGTGGCAAATGTATCGCTGAGGCGAAATTCCTCATTTCTGGGAATGCTTGGGTCAATTTCATATTCGGCAAATATCCGGCCCGGATGTGCCGCCATAACCATCACGCGGGTGGAAAGAAAAGCCGCCTCATACAAAGAATGCGTTACAAACAACAGGGTAAGGTCATCCTTGGCGCATAGCGTGGCCATGTCCTCATCCAGCCGGTTGCGCGTTAATTCATCCAAAGCGCCAAAGGGTTCATCCATTAACAGCAGGTTAGGGCGCGTGACCAATGCCCGCGCAATGGAAACACGCATCTTCATCCCGCCTGAAAGCTGGGCGGGAAAGCGCTCTGCCGCATGGGCCAAGCCTACAATTTCCAGCGCCTGCTGCACGCGTGGCGCTGATACATCAGGAGAAATCCCTTCCAGATCTAACGGCAAACGTACGTTTTTGCGCACCGTGCTCCACGGCATAAGCGTGGGTTCCTGAAACACAAAGGACAGGCGGCGATTTTCCTTACCAACTTCTGCAAACCCTTTGTTCCACCACGTCAAATGCCCGGAAGAGGGTTGGTGTAAGTTGGCAATCAGCTTCAGCAATGTGCTTTTGCCGCAACCAGAAGGGCCAATTAGGCCAATACGTTCCTTGGGGTGAATATCCAAGGTAATAGGTGCCAACCCCTGAACACCGTTTGGAAAGGTTTTTTCAGCAGATTGAATGCTGATAACGGTTTCTTGCATGATCTATCCAAACTTTGCAGAAGAATAAGGCGGTAGGTTATTCGGGCTGCTGCACGTAAATGCACACAGCCAGCATGGTTATAAAAAAGCGGAATGCAGGTTGCTGGCCGTTCCATGTCTGTGATTGCCACATAAGAAACCACTCGGCCCCCACAACAGAAAAACCAAAAAACCAGATCAGAAACCCCAAAACCGTGGCTGCTGGCACAAACTTTTTTGCGGCTTTAAAGGCATCTTCCGGGGCCCAAAGGCGCGCGCTCATCTGATAAGCTGCAATGGCAAAAAGCAGACCGGTTACGGCTTCCCCCAAAATAATCAGGCCGTAAAACAGGTGCCACAGAACAGGTTGGGATATGGCGCGCCACATCAGGCTGTTGCCGCGGAATGTTGTATCCATGCTAAGAACATGGCGCACAAACTGAAAGTTCGAGTTGTAATCAGTAACGTTATTCAGCGCGACAATCAGGCCAAACGCACCCAATGCTCCCACCATGATGGTTTTAGCCAGCCGAGAAATAGCAACTGGGGAAGAAAAAGCAGAGAGACGCGGCATATAACATTCCTGCATAGAAATGATTTATGCAGTTTAGGCCATTCAATCCTGCGAAGATCAAGGGGTAAATCGTTACAAAAAAAGCAATGAAGCGTGCTCTATTTTACAGCTTCCCAAACGCGCACGTTCTGTATGAACATACCGAATACGAAATAAACAGATCATGCCAGTGCAGGAATTCGAGATGTCTCTTACACGTCGAACATTGCTTTCAGCTGCTGCGGCATCGTCTGTTGCGGCATTTACGCCGTTTAAACGTGCACAGGCCGCAACGCCGGTCAGGCTGCTACTATCATGGTTTGCACAGGCAGAAGTAGGCGGGTTTTATCAGGCTCTAGCTAAAGGATTTTACGCGCAGGAAGGGCTGGATGTACAGATAGATATGGGCGGCCCGCAGGTAAACACCATGCAGATACTGGCGGCTGGCCGTGCAGATTTTGTAACGGGTTATGATTTTCAAACCCTGCGCGGCATACAGGGCGGCATGCCGTTACTTACTGTCATGTCCTCTTTCCAGCATGATCTGCAAGGGTTGATGACGCACGATAACATTACAGATCTGGCCCAGTTACGTAATCATCCCATTCTTATTTCCAGCCCGGCCCACGCATCCTATTGGGGGTGGTTGTGCAAGAAGTTTGGTTACAGCCCAGCACAGGCAAAACCCTATACTTTTAACCTGCAACCATTTTTTCTGGACCCGGAAATGGCGGTGCAAGCCTATGCCTCCTCGGAACCCTACGAGGCCCAGCAGCGCAATGTGCCTGTAAAGTTTTTTCCATTTGCAGATCTGGGCTATCCACCATACGGCACACCAGTGCTGACCACGCATGAATTTGCAGACAAAAATGATGCCACCACGCAAGCCTTCGTGCATGCATCTCTATTAGGGTGGCAGGATTACATGCGTGACCCAGAGCCCGGCAATACCCTGATACGCAAAGCCAACCCACGCATGACAGAAGGCCAGATTATGTTTGGCCATAGTGCCATGGCCAAAGCCAACGTGGTGGAAGGCGGAGATACAAAAACATTAGGCCTAGGCTGTATGACAGAAGCCCGCTGGCAGGCAACATATCAATTCATGGTGGATAATGATCTGCTGGATAAAACCGTAAACTGGCAATCCGCCTTTACAACCAAATTTACAGACCGCGCCAAGGTGATGCCCGCATGAATGATCTGGTTATTCGCAATGCATCCGGCATTCTTACAGGCCTGAAAGGCCCGCAGGAACGGCGTAAGGGAGATATCCGCATACGGGCAGGGCGTATTGTCAGCATTGGGCATGTTCCCGAACAAGCGGGCGATACAGTTCTGGATGCAAAAGGTGGCGTGATTACACCGGGCTTGGTTTCTACCCACCACCATCTTTTTCAGAGCATGTTGAAGGGTATCCCTACCGCCATTAACGCGCCGCTTGAAAAATGGCTGCGTTTGGTCCCCAACACATATTGGCGCTATTTGGATGAAGACACACTGCAAACGGCCGCCCAGGTTGGTATGGTGGAACTTCTTCTCTCCGGCTGCACAACGGTAGTGGATCATCACTATCTATTCGCCCGCAGCTATCAGTATGATCCTGCCGCTGTGCTGTTTGAAACAGCAGAAAAGCTGGGCATGCGGCTGGTTCTGGCCCGCGGTGGCACCACACGAACCCGTAAGTTTGATACGGATGAAATTGTTCCAGCCCCCACAGAAACGCTGGATGAAATGCTCAAACGGGTGAGTGATCTGGTCAGCCGTTACCATGATCCGGCGCCAGATAGCAGCAGACGCATTGCCATAGCGCCCAACACCCCCACATGGGGCGTAACGCCGGATGAACTGCGTGCCCTTGCTGAAGGCGCACGTAGCATGGGCATTGGCCTGCACACGCATCTTTCAGAAACAGAAAATTACGTAAAATACTGCAATGAGGTGTACGGCATGCGCCCCGTTCAGTTTGTGGGGGAGCATGGCTGGCTGGGGCCAGATGTCTGGTTTGCCCATTTGGTGCACCTTGATGCCAGCGAAATAGCACTTCTGGCCCAAACCCAAACAGGCATGGCCCATTGCCCGCAAAGCAACGGGCGGCTGGGGTCTGGCATTGCACCTGCACCAGCGTTGGAACAGGCAGGTGGGCGTGTTTCTCTGGCGGTTGATGGTGCGGCCTCAAACGAGGCCTGCGATATGGGCGCAGAAATGCACACAGCATGGCTTTTGCACCGCTTTGTGCATGGCGCGGGTGCTATTCGTTGTGAAGATGTTGTGCGTTGGAGTTCGCACGAAGGTGCGCGTATTCTAGGGCTACCAGATATAGGAACCGTAGCGGAAGGTATGGTGGCGGATCTGGTTGTGCATGATATCAACCATCCACGTCATGCCGGGTTGGCGGATCCGCTGATTGCACCCGTAGCCTCTGGTGCTGCCTGCGTTCGCCACGTGCTCAAAGCGGGTAAGCCTGTTGTGTATGATGGCATGGTGAAAGGTGTTGATGTGCCAGAGCTCATGCAGCATTCGCGCCAAGTTGTAAAACGTCTGGCGCAAGCTGTATCTGCGTAAAATAAGGAAAGCGTTTTAAAAACTGCGATTGTTAGGTTTTTAAAACGCCATCCACTGCCGTTACACATTGGCCGCCAATGGTTATTTGCCCATCATCTGCGTGAATATGCACTGCAATGCGGCCAGAGCGCCCAAGGCAATGCCCTTGTGTTGCCGTATAATCGCTACGCCCTTTGGGAAGAAGGCCAAGCGCCTGACGGAATACGGCTACACTGGCATTTCCGCTGCCACAAACAGGATCTTCCTGCACGCCTTGGGAGCAGGCAAAAGAGCGCACTTCTATTTGTGCATTATCTGTTGCATGAGGCCCAAAAACTGTAATGCCGGTGGCACCAAGGCTGTGTTCAAACGCCGCAGAGCGCCCGAAATCCGGGCGCAGAGCCAGCACTTTAGATGCGCTGGAAAGCTGCGCAACAATCCACACAACCCCCATATCCACAATCATGGGGGTAATTTTACGCTCAACTGTTGCACCCAGAATGCCCTCCAGCCTTTCAATCTGGGCAGGGTTTAAAGGGGTAAGCTTTGCTGGCGGCACGGAAAAAGAGAGCGTTCTGTTTGCGCCATCTCCCTCTACAGCCAGTTCTACAAGCCCAACGCCGCATTCCTGCACCAGCACACCATTGCGAGGCACAGCGCGCCCAGCTTCTAGCGCGGCATGCGCGCTGCCAAGGGTGGGGGTGCCCGACAAATGGGAGTTCATGCTTGGGGGTGAAAATGCGTAACCGATAATCGGCTTGCGGGTTTGTAGGAGGCAGCAGAAATGTGGTTTCAGACAGATTTGTCCAACTCGCAATAGCCTGCATGGTTTTGGTATCCAGCCCATCCGCATCCAGCACAACAGCTACCGGGTTACCCAGCAAAGGTGTTTTTGTAAAAACATCTACAACTTTGTACGCACGTTTCATGATGCTGTTATGCCTTTCAGGAATCTGCGGGGTGGATAGAAGATAACAGAGATAAAATCAGATGGTTCAGTGGAACATCAATTCCATGTTTTTCTGCCGCTTTTACAACGTAACCGGTTAAAGCTTTATACTCCAACTCTCGTCCGGCCAGCCGATCCTGCAACATGGATGTGATACTCTCTGCCGGTATGGTTTGCAGCCATAACAGAATATCCTCTACATGCTGTGCAGTCAGTTTTGCGCCTTCGGCTTGCCCAACCTTTACGGCTTCGGCCATAATCTGTCGGGCTGTCGCCTGAATGGCAGGATCTCGCATGACCCCTGTGCGGCGGCCAGTCAGCGTGGTTATAGGATTGGCCGTAATATTTGCCAGCAATTTCAACCACAACGCAGTCGTGATATCTGCTGTTATCCCAACCCGCATATTTCCTGTTTGCAGAACGTCCGCAAAATATTGTGCAGCCGCACCTTCTGGCACGCATAAATCCTGCGCACCAATACGTTTTAACGTGACCTTGCCTGGGGCTGAACGTTGCGCGTTAAAGTAAACAATAGCCGGCAGAATGTGGGCCTGTGGCGCATAGGCTGCTACGCGCTCTTCCTGCCCAAGCCCGTTTTGTGCAACAAGAATAGTAGCGCTGGCCCGATTAAATGCGCGCAAGCAAGCGGATACATCTTGGGTTTGATAAGACTTCACTGCCAGAATAGCGGCATCGCAAAGGCCAATATCTGCCGGTGTGGCTGCATGTCGGATAGGGTATGTATGCGTGTTTGCCCCTTCGGTTTCTTCAATTTGAGAAAACCGCACCCGCGCTCCATACACCACAACCTGCCATCCGGCCCGAACAAAAGCGGCCGCCAGGCAAAGCCCAACGGCTCCAGCCCCAATAAGGGCAATAGTCTTGGGGGCTGAAACAGGCTGTGTGTGCATTTTTATCAAAACAATACAATCAGAGGTGGGAGGGCAAAAACGCCCCATACCATACCTCATACCCAAACAAAGCGTATCTGCCACAAACCTCTTTAACTTGGGATACAATTAACTATTTTTATTCGTTAAATTATCGGATCACATCATTTTTGTTGTTTTATGAGTTCTCTCAATCTACTCGTTCTATAAATGAGATCACCTAGATAACGGAAACCTTTATGCAGCCTCCAGATACGCGCACATCAAACGCCGGAGCCGATGCGCTTTCCCCACAGCAATGGAAAGAAGCTACACGGTTTGATGGCACTGATATCGGCTGGATTGTCATAAGCATTGGCATGGCCATTGGTGCGGGCATTGTGTTTTTGCCCGTGCAGGTGGGGCTGATGGGCGTATGGGTTTTTCTGCTATCAGCCGTGGTTGGATACCCGGGTATGTATCTGTTTCAGCGGTTGTTTATCAACACCTTGGCTTCTGCGCGCGTAAGCCAGACCTACCCGGATATGATCTCCAGCTATCTGGGCCGGGGTTGGGGCACTTTGTTGGGTGCACTGTATTTTGTCATGCTGGTTATATGGATGTTTGTATATGCCACCGCCATTACGCGCGATAGTGCATCTTACCTGCACAGCTTTGGCATAACACAGCATCTGCTTTCCAATTATGCGTGGTACCCGCTTATTCTACTCACTGTTCTGGTAGGTTTGGCATCTCGCGGGGAAAAGCTGCTGTTCCGCATGTCTTCCTTTATGGTCATCACTAAACTGCTGATTGTGGCGGCCATGGGTGTTTTCATGATCCCGCGCTGGAACACCGCTAATCTTGGTGCATTACCGCCTGTTGGCACGCTGATAACAAAAGCGGTTATCACACTGCCTTTTACACTTACGTCTATTTTGTTTATTCAAACCCTCAGCCCTATGGTCATTTCCTACCGGGCGCGGGAAAAATCTCCTGAAGTGGCGCGTTACAAGGCCTTGCGGGCCATGAATATTGCTTTTGCAATCCTGTTTGTAACGGTCTTTTTCTACGCAATTTCCTTTACTCTGGCCATGAAGCCGAGTGATGCCATTGCTGCGTACCAGCAGAATATCTCTGCCTTGGCCATTATCGCACAGGTGTTTCCGGCAAGTTCCATTAGCCTGATTGGCGTTATCCTAAATCTTTTTGCCGTTATGACAGCATTTTTTGGGGTGTACCTTGGCTTTCGGGAAGCCAGTGTAGGTATTTTCAGTTCCATGCTTGGGCACTGGGTTAAACCCGGACATCTGCACCGCAACTGGGTTCAATACGGCGTTATGGGGTTTGCCATTCTGCTCTCATGGGGGGCGGTGGTTGCCAATTTGCCGGTATTGTCTTTTACAACCTTCAGCAGCCCAATTTTTGGTATTATTGGCTGCCTGTTACCCGTTTGGCTGGTAATAAAAACACCTGATCTGCGCAAATATCGCAAACCCAGCCTGATATTTATTACCCTGATAGGCATTCTGCTGTGCATCTCACCCTTTTTGGCGTGGATGTAAAAAACACAGCCTAACAAACCAGAGGGCACATATTTGAAAATGCGCCCTCTGTGTAAATAATCAGGATTTTTTCACAAATTCTGATTTCAGGTTCATCGCGCCAAAGCCAGCAATTTTACAGGCAATGTTGTGGCCATCGCTCGCATCCACCAGCCGAATGTTCTTCACCTTGGTGCCGCCTTTAACAGCCTGAGAAGACCCTTTAATTTTCAGGTCTTTCAAAACCGTTACCGTATCACCATCTGCAAGCTGGTTTCCGTTGGCATCCAGCACAACAGATGAATCTTCCGCTCCGGCAGTATCCGCTTGGGTTTCTTCATTCCATTCATGGGCACATTCCGGGCAAACCCACAAATTTCCATCATGATAGGGATACTCGGAACCACAAGAAGGGCACTTCATTTTCTCATCCTTTAATTTCTCCATCTGAAATCCTGATCCTGAAGGGCAGGGCAGAAGGTGTTTTTGATAAATACCATTTATGATGGAGAACGCGAAATACCACGATGTTTATGTTTGAGGGAAATTGTGATGCCTTAACCCCGAACTCTCAATATCAACAGGCAAGAGGATATGGCAGATTACTGCCAGCCTTGAGGAACAGGAGAAGGTTTTCATGAAATCACGCGCCGCAGTTGCATTCAAACCGGGCCAGCCTCTGGAAATTGTTGAAATTGACGTAGCCCCCCCACAGGCGGGGGAAGTTCTGGTTAAAATCCTGAACACTGGCGTTTGCCATACAGATGCCTTCACTCTTTCTGGCCAAGATCCGGAAGGGCTTTTTCCCGTTGTGCTGGGGCATGAAGGCGCAGGCATTGTAATGGAAGTGGGTGAAGGCGTTACCAGCGTAAAGCCGGGAGACCACGTTATTCCGCTATACACAGCAGAATGCGGTAAGTGTGAGTTCTGCACCTCTGGCAAAACCAACCTGTGCATTGCTGTGCGCGCCACACAGGGCAAGGGCGTAATGCCCGATGGCACCAGCCGTTTTTCCTACAAAGGCCAGCCGCTTTACCACTACATGGGATGTTCCACCTTTAGTGAATACACAGTGGTTGCTGAGGTTTCCCTAGCCAAGATCAACCCCAAATCCAACCCCGAACATGTTTGCCTGCTGGGCTGTGGGGTTACCACTGGCATTGGGGCCGTACACAACACGGCCAAGGTGCAGGAAGGAGATTCCGTAGCTGTTTTTGGCTTGGGCGGCATCGGGCTGGCCGTTATTCAGGGTGCCCGCCAAGCCAAGGCCGGGCGCATTTTTGCCATTGATACCAACCCGGACAAGTTTGAGCTGGCCAAGGCTTTTGGAGCCACAGATTTTATCAACCCGAAGGATTACGAAGCCCCCATTCAGCAGGTCATTATTGAAATGACAGGTTGGGGCGTGGACCACAGCTTTGAATGTATCGGCAATGTGGAAGTTATGCGCGCGGCTTTGGAATGCGCACATCGTGGCTGGGGCCAATCTGTTGTTATTGGCGTGGCCGGCGCGGGGCAGGAAATTTCCACCCGTCCGTTCCAGTTGGTAACGGGGCGTACATGGAAAGGCACAGCGTTTGGCGGTGTTAAGGGCCGTACTCAGCTGCCCGGCATGGTGGAAGATGCCATGGCAGGCAAAATTGAGCTGGCCCCGTTTGTAACCCACACCATGCCGCTGGAAGATATCAACACAGCATTTGACCTGATGCACGAGGGCAAATCTATTCGGAGTGTTATCCACTACACTCCGTAACACATTGGCCTGTGCTTACTGATTGTCTGGTTTTTCTGGCTGATCAGTATGCTGGACCGGTTTATCTGATGATGGCGCACTGTGCGGGGCTTCCTGCGCAGGCGCATCGTCATCATCACCATCATCATCCTTGTTGAATTGCTCCATATTGAGGGATGATAGCGGCACACCGCGCAAAGGAGAGCGCTCTTCCACCGGAATTTCCGGGCCTTTGGCATCCCACGCATCAATCGGGGGTAGGGGCTGCTGAGAAGGCTGATCCGCCAGCGGGTTGTTATCCAACACCTGCCGCGTATTTTGCGGGTAGCGGTTCATAAAGCCCACCAAGGTGCCGTTCGTCCAACCAAAGCCAATCTGCATGGGGTATTCCCCACCACCTTTACCGCCTGTTGGGCTGATTTCGGTGGCAGAAACATCGTATTTTTCCAGCAACACACCGCTGCGTTCAAAGGTGCCAATCACGCGGGCCATCCAGCGGCGTGCAATATCAGCCGCAAATTCATGATGCCCGTATTGTTCCAACCCTTTAACGGCCATCCATTCCAACGGCGCCCAGCCATTGGGGGCATCCCACTGTTGGCCTGTTGGGTGCTCGGTTGCTGTTAGGCCGCCCACATGCAGCAAGCGCGTTTTAAGCGTTTCGGCCACCGCATCAGCCTGGTTTACACTGGCCTGATGCAGGAACAGCGGCATGGACGTCGCAATGGAAAGAATGTCCGTCTGCCGCCCGGTGCGCCAGTTATAATCAAAATAGGCACCCTGTTTTTCGTTCCATAAAAACCGGTTGATGCCAGAGCGCAAAATTTCTGCCTGCTGCGCGTAGTAGGCCGCCTTATCTTCCTGACCATTCAGTGCGTACGCATGAGAGAGCGTCTGATCCAGATGCACCATCAGACAGTTCAGCTCAATAGTCAGCAACGATGTGGTCTGGATTGTTGTAAGCGTTTTGCCATCAGCCAGCCAGCGCGATGAAAAATCCCACCCGCTTTCTGCCGCAGCACGCAAATCACGCCAGACTTCGCCAGAAGGGCGGCTTGTTTCCTGCGCTGTGGCCATATCCTGCGGCCAGCTTTCATCACGCGGGGCGCTGCGTGTATCCCAATGACGGAACATCAGGGTGCCATCTGGCAGGCGCACTACATGGTGGCGTGCCATACCCGGCGGCAGATTGGCGGCACCTAATGTCCAGTAATCATATTCCTTCTGCAATTCTGGCAGGAAGGAGGTATAGGCAATTTGCCCATCGTGGCTGGCTAGCAAATCCAGCATGAGGGAAAAGAATGGTAGGCCAGAACGGCTGAGGTAATAGGTGCGGTTGCCGTTGGGCATATGCCCGTACGTGTTAATAAGCGATGCAATATCGCGCACCATATCACGCATGAGGTCCACATGATCATCCTCATACAGGCCGATCATGGTGAAGTAGCTGTCCCAGTAATAAATCTCTGCAAACCGTCCGCCCGGAACAATATATTTATAGGGCAGAGGCAGCAGGGTAGACCATGACATGGCCACGTCCGGGTCTCGTGTAAGCACATCCCACATGCCGGAAATATAATCACGCACGCTTTCATCGGGCTTGCGCGTATAGGCGGCAGAGCGCAGGGCTGGGATGGTAAAATGGTCTGTTACAAAGTCTTTGAGGTTAAAGCCCGGCTTATCTTTTTCCTGCTTCCAGAGTGCCACCAGATCTGTAGGTGAGCGATCGGGCACAATGTCTGAAACCACTTTGGGGTCTGTAAACATGCGTGTTTGATGGATGGCCGCAAAAAGCCCATCAAACGCAATAGATGGCGGGCGGATATCCTGTTCCACCATTGCTGGCGCTTCAGTCTTGCTTTTGGCCATAACTTCTGGCGCTTTCGGCCCCTCCGGCTTTGGGGCTTCTGGCTGCACGCTCCCCGGCGGTAAAGGCGCCAGACTGAGCAATGGTTGCGCACCTTCAGCATCTGCAGCGGCAGGCGTATCCTGCGCATACGCCATTGGCGCTGCGGTTAGGAGGGCAAGAAGCGCCACACTGCATACAGGAAGAGTGCGCTTATAAAGAGAACCAGTAAAACAGGGCATACCAAAACATAGGCACTGGCGCTGCCTACCTGCAAGTCGAAGATGGTTGAAAAATGCGCCAGCCCTTAGTCTGCCTGCAGGGCCTCGCGCTTCATTTCCAGTTCCAGCCAGCGTTCTTCAGATTCAGCCAGCTTGTCTTCCACCTTTTGCAAATCGGCCGAAATCTTTTCAAACTGCGCCGGATTTTTTCCATACAGGTCTGGGTCAGCCAGTTTTTCACGCAGGGTTGTGGCCTGCGCTTCCAGCTTTTCCATTTCCTTGGGCAGATTATCCAGCGCGAACTGGTCCTTATAACTCAGCTTTTTGGCTGGGCCGCGTGCTGGTGCTGCCTCTTTGCTGGGTTTGGCAGGTTCATTTTCCACCACGGCGGCAGTTGTAAGAGGCTTCTGGTGCCGTTGGGCCAGCATATCACTGTAACCACCGGCATATTCTATCCAGTTGCCATCTCCCTCCGTTGCCAGAACAGATGTGGCAACCCGATCCAGAAAATCACGATCATGGCTTACAAGCAGCACTGTGCCTTCATAACTGGCCAGCATATCCTGCAAGATATCCAGTGTTTCCAGGTCCAAATCGTTCGTCGGTTCGTCCAGCACCAGTAGGTTGGAGGGTTTGGCCAAGGCACAGGCCAGCATCAAACGCCCGCGCTCCCCACCAGAAAGAGCGCTTACCGGTGTACGCGCCTGTTCGGGCCGAAAGAGAAAGTCTTTCATATACCCAATAACGTGGCGCTTTTCCGTGCCAACCTGCACCATATCACCGCCACCTTCGGTAAGAGTATCAGCCAAGGTGCGTTCTGGGTTCAGGCTCCGGCGCTGCTGGTCCAGCGTAACCATATTGAGGGAAGGACCAAGAGAGATGGTGCCACTATCGGGTTGGTCCAGCCCCGTGAGCATACGCAGCAATGTGGTTTTGCCTGCACCGTTGGCACCAACAATACCCAGCCTGTCTCCGCGCAAGATGCGCAAGTCCAGATGGCGAACCACCTGTTTTTCACCCCACGCCTTGCTGATATCTTCGGCCACAGCCACCAGCTTACTGGATGTTGCAGCAGCCTGCGTGTTCAGGGTGAGGGTGCCAGGTGCCCGAATGGCCTCCTTACGGGCTGTACGCAAATCTGCCAGTTCCCGCACACGGCGGACGTTACGTTTACGGCGTGCCGTAACACCATAACGCATCCAGTCTTCTTCGCGCGCAATCTGCCGGTCCAGCTTGTGCGCATCGCGCTCTTCCTGTTCCAGAACCTCTTCACGCCAGGCTTCAAACCGTCCAAAACCTTCATCAAGCCTGCGGGTGATGCCCCGATCCAGCCACACAACAGACCGTGAAAGAGTGGAAAGCAGGCGTCTATCATGGCTGATAATAACCATGGCGCAGCCAAGGCTCAGCAGTTCGCGCTCCAGCCATTCAATGGTCGGCATGTCCAGATGGTTGGTGGGTTCATCCAGCAGCAGTACATCAGGGGCTGCTGCCAGCACCCCGGCAATGGCGCAGCGCCGGCCTTCACCACCAGAAAGGTTTTGCGTGTTTTCCTTGCCTGTCAGCCCTAACGCATCCAGCAATGGCGCGGCGCGCCATGCCATGTCCGGATCTGCAATCTGATCCACCACGTAATCTGCTGTTGTGGCATAGGCGGTTAAATCCGGCTCCTGCGGCAGATAGCGCAGAGAGGCTCCGGGCTGCACAAAAACAGAACCTGAATCCGGCTGAATAACACCAGCCGCAATTTTAAGGAGAGTGGACTTACCCGAACCGTTTCTGCCTACAAGGCACAAGCGCTCACCCCGCCCGACGGCAAAGCCCGCGCCATCCAGAAGTGGGTTCCCCCCCAGAGTAAGAGTGATGTCCTGAAGGTGGAGTAAAGGAGGATGCGCCATGCTTAGAAAAGATAATCCGAGTTATGAAAGAGCAATGAAGGCCCGTTAGTTACACGGCCTGTGTGCGTGCGCTGCTAACGGCCTGATACGTGGCTACGGCAAGGGTGAGGGGGTCAAACGGCTTGGTAATGACAAAACTGGGTTCCATGGTTTCCCCAGTCAGCAAGCGTTCAGGATACGCGGTTACATAAATAACCGGCACATTGAAGGAGGAGGTAATTTCTGCCACCGCCTGTATGCCATCTCCACCCGGCCCAAGGTTAATATCTGCCAGAATAAGCCCCGGCTTGGTTTCCTTGGCCAGTTTTACCGCATCGGCCTGTGTATGGGCTATGCCTGCAACCTGATGCCCACATTGCAGCACAAGCTGTTCGATATCCATGGCGATAATGGGTTCATCCTCAATAATCAGCACGGATGTCTGCACATTCTTGTGTAGGCGGCCCTGTGCGTCTTCCAGTTCCTGCTCCGCCTGTTTGGTGGATACGCCTGTAATCCGCGCGGCCATTTCAACCGGCACTTCTTCCAGCGTGATCAGCAGCAAAAGCTGGCGCTGTGTTACAGAAAGCCCTGCAACATCATATTCCGCAGCAAACCCTTTACGAGAAAATAGCCCTGAAATTGCCTCATAGAGCTGATAGAGGGGTGTAAAGCCTTCCTTCAGCCGTTGCGCAGAAAGGCCGCGCAGGCTTTCGGCCACCAGCAGATCACCTTCTGGTTGGCTGCCTGTCAGCGCACGCGCATAACGTCTGCCATAAGGGAGGGCCCGGATCAGGCCGTCACGCAGCGACTCTGACATGGCAAGTCTCCTTCATAATGGGTCATGACAAAAACATGCGAGAACGCGATGATGCACGCGCACCGGCTTTCCGGAAAGGGGATTTATCCTGACTCGCACTCCACATTCCACCCATGTTGCCACGCGGCGCACGTTTCGCACAGAACTTCTTGCAATTATCCCTGCATTACGTGGGTTTGCACGCTTTCTGGCGCGTGATTCCGCCATTGCCGATGATCTGGTGCAAGATACAATTGTGCGTGCTCTGGACAAGGCAGATGGCTTTACACCGGGCACAAACCTGCGGGCGTGGTGCTTTGCCATTTTGCGCAATCTTTTTTTGGAGCAGCACCGCCGCGGGCGCAGGGAGCGCATTGCGCTGGAAGATTACGGCCACCAGCCTGCATCCACCTCCGAATCGTCTCCGCATACGCAAACCGAAATGCAGGAGCTTGAAAGCCTGTTGTGGCAGATATCTCCGCTCTTGCGTGAGGCTCTGGTGCTTGTTGGCGCGCAGGAGCTGACATACGCAGAAGCCGCAGAAATATGCGAGGTGGAAGTGGGCACCATGAAGGCGCGCGTTTCACGCGCACGGGCCGCACTCAAGAAAGTCATGGCCACGCAGGACAAACAAACCGACCCGAAAAGCTCATAAATCTGAAGCTCTCGTTTTCGTGAACACTCGCTTGTTTTTGAATGTAACCTTTTCACTCCGCCGAACATTGAAGGGGTAAGAGATCCACAAGGCGGAGAACACAAAAATGACAGCCTCTTTCCATGATCAGGTTATCGCTATCCTCCCCAAACTGCGCGTGCAGGCATTGGCGCTCACCCGCAATCGTTCTGTAGCCGAAGATCTTGTGCAGGATACTGTGTGCAATGCTCTGGCAGCGCAGGAAAGCTTTGTTATGGGCACCAATTTTGCCGCATGGATGCACCGTATTCTGCGTAACCGTTTTATCTCTGATCTTCGCAAAAAGCGTGAGGTCGGGAACATTGATGATACCCCTCAGTCTCTGCTGTCTGTCAGCGGGCGGCATGAAGACAGATTGGCCCTGAAAGAACTGGATGCAGCACTTGCACGGCTGCCAGACGACCAGCGGGAAGCTTTGGTCTTGGGAGTTCTGGAAGGGATGAGCTATCAGGAACTGGCAGACATTGCCGGATGCGCTGTGGGTACAGCAAAAAGCCGGGTTTTTCGGGCACGTCGGCAGCTGGAAGTCTGGCTGATGGGAGAAGAGGACATTGGTGTTTCTGACAAAACAGGTTCAGAATCCACCACCAGAACATCTTCTGCTCGACGGAAAACCCGCACGGCCCGCAACACAACGCGTAACGCACAGCAGACGGCATAAATGCAATGGCGTACGATACTGATGTCAGGGATCCAAAGCCCGCAGAGTCGTGCAAACACAGCACCCAACAGGTCATGCCCGAATGGATGGTATGGCAGAAACCGGAGTTCAGGATGGGAAAAAGGAAAGACGATACCCAATCCCGAAAGCCGAAAAAAAAGCGGGATAAAGCTTTTGACCTCTGGCTGAAGCGTGGCCTGCACCAGATGTTTGATAACGTTGTGAATGAACCCGTGCCTGAAGAACTGCTTAAGCTGATTCAGGAAGATCGAGAAAAACAGGATTAAGCACTTTGCATATCAGTGGGCGAGGGGAAGGCCCTGCAAGCCGGGTAGCGGCCTCCCTTCTGTCTGGTTTAGGGCGTATTTTCAGCACCACAAGCGCACGGATGCGGCTGCTGATCTGCCTTTCAGCTGTTCCTGTTATTGCCATTGGCGCTGTGCTGGCTCTGCATAATTACCGCGAAGTTACTCTGGGCAGTGCGCAACGTGCTGGCAACGCCATTATGCGGCTGGACCTGCAATTCCGCCACGATACAGACAGATTACGTAGCGCCCTTGAAACCATAGGCCATATGGATCTGACACCGGATCAGATTGTGCATGCCCTCCGGCTTATGGAAACCATTAGTGGGCAGCGTTACTGCTTTCTTTCCGTGCTGGATGATGAAGGAAAACCCATTCAATCCGTTTCCCCCCAAGGGCGGGGATGTGCGGAGGTAGGGGCTCTTTCCATGCCAACAGATGTACATTCCACATTGCTTGAGGCCGTGCAGACCAGTGGCGGACCGGGGGAAGGTGGCGCTTTTTTGCGCATTACCGTGCCAGCAGGTTTTTTGGCCCTCCCTGAAGCACATGGCTATCTGATGGGCATTCTCCAGATATCCCGGCAAAGGGCGTATCTGGGCAGCGCCTCCGGCTGGCAGGTTTTTGCAGAAGATGACAACCCCATACAGGCGTGGCTGCTCATGCATAATGGGCAGTTGTTGCCTGTATGTTCGGATTGCGGGTGGCAATCTCCACCACCTTCCATCGTGCATGAACTCAAGAATGCGCTGGAAAACAGTGAGCGCAGCATTATCACGCTCCCCACCGGGTTGGGGGGGTATGCTCTCGGGGCTATTGCTGGTGGAGCAGATATTCTGGTTTCCACCCAGCGCACATCCATGGAATCTGATGCCCTGCATACCATGATCCTGCAAATTGTAGGGCTGGTATTGCTACTGGTCATCGGCCTGGTTGCCGTTACGTTAGCGGCCAATATTGTGTTGATAGGCCCTTTGCGTCGCCTCACATATTCCGTGCAGAAATGGCAGATGGAAGGGATTTTTGATGCACGCATCACCCGCTCCATGCCACTTGAACTCCAGCGCCTTGGGCAGGCTTTTACCCGTGCCACACGCCGCCTTTCTCGCCATGAAGCACGGCTCAAAAAGGCAATGGCGCATCAGCAACTGCTAATGAAGGAAGTGCACCACCGCGTTAAGAACAATCTCCAGATTGTGGCCTCCTTGCTCAACCTGCAGGCCAACCAGATTGAACACCCGGAGGTGCGGGCAGAATTTGCCCTCGCGCGTGATAGAATTCGTGCACTGGCAACACTGCATCGGACACTCTACGCAGAAGATGCCCTGAACAGCCTGAACATGTCTGTTTTTCTCAAAGAGCTTTGTGAGCAGACACTCCACATTGCCGGAGAATCAGAATCTGGGCGCATGACGCTGGACGTGGTTTCAGACAGTTTCTGGATGGACCCGGATCAGGCTGTGCCTCTCGCCCTGATTGTTACGGAGATTATCACCAACTCCATTAAATATGCTTTCCCCGATGGGCAGAAAGGCACGATTTTTGTGCGCCTGCACCGCAGCCATGGCCAACTTACCATGCAGGTTGGAGATAACGGCGTAGGGTGTGTATGGGAAGAACCGCCAATACATCAAGGTATTGGCCTTAAACTCATTCACGCATTTGCGCGCCAGCTTAAGGCAACACTTACGTATAAGGGGGAAGGCGGCGTGCAATATACGTTGGTCATGCGCCTGCCAGAAAACCCACCAGAGACCAAAAAATAAGACAAAAAATACACGCTATGCCCAGATTGCAGCAGGGGTTGGCTTTCTAAACTGTTTGCGTCTTGCGCCTGTCGGTATAAACGCCTTGTGTTATGAGCAACGAGAAAGCAGCAATCCGCAACTGGACACGGACACAATCGCGTCTGGGGCGTCAGGCAGCGCGATCAGTGGTTGGAGCCGGGCTGCTCTCCAGTCTTGTCGGTATAGGACAAGTCTGGTGTGTGGCCGTTGTGCTGGGGCATGCCCTGGTAAACTGGAAAATGGCAGAAGCCGCAGGCCCCATGCCTGTATGGCCTTTTCTGGCCTTTCCTGTTCTGGCCATTCTACGCGCTTTGGTTATGGTTCAGGCCGATACAGGTGCCGCACGTGCAGGCATTGCCGCACGCCGCCGGTTACGTGGTGAGGTTCTGGCCTCTGTTCTTACAGGTGGGCCTGCACTGTTGCGCCGCGTGCATAGCGGTGTGCTGGCTTCCACCATTGTAGACCGTGTGGAAGCGCTGGACGGCTTTTTTGGCCGCTGGATTCCTGCTTCTATTCTGTGGATTGCAGCACCTGTTGCCATTCTTATCCCCATAGCCTTTGTGCAGCCTCATGCAGCTCTGGTTCTGGGTCTGTGCGGTATCGCCGTACCTTTTGGGCAGGCACTGTTCGGTATTGGGGCGGCTGTGGCTTCCCGCAACCAGTTTCTGGCCATGACACGCCTGCAGGCGCGTTTTCTGGACCGGGTTAAAGGCATTGCCACCATTGTGCTGGCAGGCCGGGCAGAAGATGAAACCCGCAAGCTGGGTGATGCCGCTGAAGAACTGCGCCAGCGCACCATGAAAGTGCTGCGGGTTGCGTTTCTGTCTTCCGCTTCCATCGACTGCGCCATGGTTGTTGCTTTGATCGCCATTGCCATTATGGATGGCAGGCAGGCTCTGGCCTTACAGGCGGAGGGGAGTGCTCCGGCATTGGTGCATGCCGTTACAGCAGGGCTGTTTGTCCTGCTGGCTGTGCCCGAGTTTTTTGCGCCTCTACGTGGCTTGGCTCTTGCTTATCAGGACAGGGCACATGCCCAAGGGGCCGCAACGGCTGTTCTGGAACTGCCTGAAGCTCAGGATCGCCCTGCGCCTGAGGGTGCACGCACCGTCAACGCCAATGGCGTGATGGTTTCCTTTGATGATGTCAGCTTTTCGTGGGACCCGGCACGTGGTCTGGCGCTAGACCATGTCAGCTTTACCGTGCCTGCAGGTGAAACTTTGATTCTGGCAGGGGCTTCAGGCTCCGGCAAATCCACCATCATGGAATTGCTGCTGGGCTTTATTCAGCCCGATACAGGGCGCGTTCTGTTTAACGGTGCACCGCTGGATAGCATTGTGCCAGACGCACTGGCACGCATGGTTTCTTGGATTGGGCAAAAACCCGTTCTGTTTGCCGGCACCCTGCGCGAAAACATTCTGTTTGCAAAACCTGATGCCAGCGATGCCGAACTTCAGGCCGCGCTAAAATCTGCTGCGGTTGACCAGTTTTTGCCCAGCCTGCCCGAAGGGCTGGAAACTCGGATTGGGGAAGGTGGGTTTGGTCTTTCCGGTGGGCAGGCTCAGCGTATTGCCATTGCCCGCGCTTACCTGAAAAATGCCCCGGTGCTGCTGCTGGATGAACCCACAGCGCATCTGGACCCGGCAACAGAAAAAAGCGTGTTTGAAAGCCTGCAACGCTTGGCCGTAGGCCGCACCGTTATTCTGGCCACCCATTCTGCCGCCGTGCATATGTTTAAAGGCCGCCGTATAGATCTGGCCGGTGGCCGCGTTATCAGCCGACAGGGAGCAGCCTGAGCATGACCTCTCTCCCTAACCCACGCCCCACAGGGGAACTAACAGACTGGCAAGCCATCCGCACCGTTTTTGCGCTTTGGCGCAAACAGGGCGTGCGCCTTGCGGGTGGTATTGTTCTGGCTCTGCTGGCCTTGGCTTTTGGGCTGGCCCTGATGCAAACTTCTGGTCTGCGTTTGGCCGGTTGCGTTATGGGCGAAATTGTTGTTGCCACAGCCGCCTTGCGCTGGATTGGTGCAGGCCGTGTGATCCTGCGTTATGCAGAACGCCTGTTCGCGCATGATGCCATGTTCCGCGCGCTGGCTGATTTGCGCGTATGGTTTTTCCGCTCCCTCGCACAGGGCGCTGCTGCCGGGCTGGGCTTCCGCCGGGCTGGGGATATGCTTTCCCGCCTTGTTTCAGACATTGGCACGCTAGATGGGCTGTACCTGCGAATTGTCATGCCGCTTATCTGCGCCTGTGTAACATTCCCCGCTTTGGTCATTATTGCGGGCCATGCCAGTGTGCTGCTGGGCTTTATGGTGGGGCTGCTGTTTGCCTGCTCTGCTTTTGTAGTGCCGTGGATGATTGCGCGTTCCAGCCGCGCATCTGCCAGCCAGATTGTGCATCATCTGGCCCATTTGCGCATTACGGTGCTGGATCTGGTAGGGGGCCTGCGTGAAATCCGCGCCTTTGGTGCAGAAGGCCGTATGCTGGCGCGTGTGCAGGCGGCAGATGCAGCACTCCTGCAAGATCAGCTGCGTCTGGCACGGCGGGCTGCCCTTGCCAATGCCATGGCTTTTCTGGCCGGGCAGATTGCCGTGTTTGCTGTGCTGCTAAGCATTGGCGGCCTATTTGCAGAGCACATCCCTGCGCTTGAAGGTGTGGGCATTCTGTTCCTAACCGTTGCTGCTTTTGAAAGTGCCGCAGCACTCACCCGCGCTGGGTTACAGGCTGGCGCAATGGGGTCCGCAGCACGTCGCGTGGTAGAAGTGGCTGAACAGCCATCTGCCATCAGCATTCCGGCATCTGAGCAAACAGATGCACCGCTAGACACACATATTCATGTAGAAGGCGTAAAATTCCGCTGGGCTGCAAATCGCCCATGGGTGTTTGATGGCCTTACGCTGGATATTCCCGCAGGTACGCGCGTAGCTATTTTGGGGCCATCTGGCGTGGGTAAATCCAGCCTTGCGGCGCTACTCCTCAAAGCAGCTACGCCAGAAGCAGGCACCATCACGCTGGGCGGGGAGGATATTTCGCGCATTAAGGCAGACTCTCTACGCCAGCGTATCGCATGGCTTTCTCAGGCCACCCATCTGTTTGATGATACCATCCGCGCCAACCTGCTATTGGGCCGCCCGGACGCCACGGAAGAAGACCTATGGCGGGCGTTGGAAGAAGCCGCCATTGCAGATGTTGTTCGCAACCTGCCAGAAGGGCTGGACACATGGCTGGGTGAAGGTGGGGTACGGCTATCTGGCGGGCAGGGGCGGCGTATTGCGCTGGCCCGTACATTGCTTACACAAGCACCCATCATGATTCTGGATGAACCGGCAACCGGGTTGGATGCCCAGACCGAGCAAGACTTCCTGCGCACACTCAACACCGTTACAG
Source organism: Acetobacter oryzoeni (assembly GCF_004014775.2). Lineage (NCBI taxonomy): Bacteria > Pseudomonadati > Pseudomonadota > Alphaproteobacteria > Acetobacterales > Acetobacteraceae > Acetobacter > Acetobacter oryzoeni. The sequence continues at coordinate 1,222,228 of NZ_CP042808.1, read as the reverse complement.
AAGGGCGCACAGTTATCCTTATTGCCCACCGCCTGACTGGTGTGGAAAAGCTGGACCGTATCTGGCGGCTTTCTGCCGGAATTGCCAAAGCTGCCGTTGCGTAAGCAAATCTATGTTGACGTAATGGCCCCAGCAGGGCACCAGTTAGGAAATAATTACATATCTTGATTAGGACATTTTATATGCGCCGCTTGCTTCCTGTTGCTGGTCTCTGCCTTTTGGCTGCCTGTGCTGGCAATGCACCACGCAAATACGTGGTTTTCTTTTCCGCTCGGTCAACAGAGCTGGATGACAATGCTCGCAATGTCCTGTTGCAGGTGGCGGACGAATCCAGAAAGCATCCTTCCCGCATTGTAAAAGTGGAAGGTTATGCACACGCAGGACATGATCTTTCTGCCGATGCTCTTCTGGCCATTCAGCGCGCCAAGGCTGTTGCCCAGCAGCTGAGCGAAGATGGCGTGGCGGGTGATCATATCGTCCAGACCCCACGCGCACCTTCCAGCAGCGAAGGCATGCAGGTTGGCTCCCGCCGCGTGGAGATTGAACTGGCCAACCCCTGATAGAATGACAGAAACCGGCTCCATATCCACGCCCTCTCAGTTTTCACATAGCAGGCTGGAACGGGACCGGTTTGCTGGCAAACCGCCGCAGGAAGTCCTGCAGGCGGTTTTTGGCTTTCCGGGTTTTCGCAGCCTTCAGGCGCAAGCCGTTGAATGCGTTATGGAAGGCAGAGATACACTGGTGCTTATGCCAACCGGCGGCGGCAAAAGTGTCTGTTACCAAATCCCCGCCCTCTGCCGGGAAGGCATGGGGCTGGTTATTTCCCCCCTTATTGCTTTGATGGATGATCAGGTTGCGGGCCTGCGCCAGCTTGGCATTAACGCGGCGGCTCTCCACTCTGAACTGGAAGGGGATGAAGCCGCCAAAATCCGTTCAGATCTGGCAAACGGGCGGATAGACCTGCTGTATATTTCCCCAGAACGGCTGCTTTCATCCGGCACGCTGGACCGGCTGGTGCGCATACCGCTTTCGGTTATTGCTATTGATGAAGCCCATTGTATTTCAGCTTGGGGGCATGAGTTCCGGCCAGAATACCGCGCACTTACAGCATTGCCGCGGCATTTCCCGCATGTACCGCGTATTGCCCTTACTGCCACAGCAGATGAACGTACGCGCGAAGATATTCTGGCGGCGCTGGATATGCCGCATGCCGAAGTGCTGGTTTCCAGTTTTCATCGGCCTAATCTCAACATTTCCGTACAGCCCAAAGCGTCTGAAACGCGCCAGCTTATTACGGCGTTGGAGCGGCATAAGGATGCAGCCAGTATTGTGTATTGCGGCAGCCGTGCGCGTACAGAGCGCATGGCCGCTTCTCTGCGTGAACGTGGATGGCCAGCGCTGGCGTATCATGCCGGACTTTCCCCTATAGAAAAACGCGCCGCATTGCTGCGTTTTCGTTCTGGTGAACCCCTTGTTATTGTGGCCACCATTGCCTTTGGCATGGGTATAGACAGGCCCGACGTACGTGCCGTTGTGCATCTGGATATGCCAGCCTCGCCCGAAGCCTATTACCAGCAAATTGGCCGAGCAGGGCGCGATGGCCTACCATCAGACACACTCCTGCTTTACGGCGGGGAGGACATGGCCCGTGCACGTTACTGGCTGGATCAATCTGCTGCACCAGAGAGCGAAAAGCGGATTATGCGCAGCCGGTTGGAAGCCATGATTGCGCTGACTGAAACCACAAGCTGCCGCACCCGCGCCTTACTGCACTGTTTTGGTGAAGAGCTGGCCGAACCCTGTGGCCATTGCGATAACTGCCTGCACCCGGTGCTGACATTTGATGGCACCGAAGCCGCACGCAAGTTGCTTTCTGCCGTGTATCGCACAGGGCAATGCTTTGGCGCGCTACATGTTATCGGTGTATTGCGCGGCAAAACCACAGAAGCCATTACGCGGAATGGGCATGACAAGCTGACCGTGTGGGGCATTGGCAAGGATAAAAGCGAGCAATTCTGGCGCGGCGTGGTGCGCCAGCTTATAGCCCGTGGCGCCTTGCGCACAGAAGGCCAGTACGGCGGCCTGATTTTGAACCAGAATGTAGCCCGGCCCATTTTGCGCGGAGAAGAAGAAGTTCACTTACGGGCAGACCCTGTTGTGGAAACAACCAGCCGGTTATCAGACCGCGGCAGCCAAAGCACAGGCATAGCCCTTACAGAAGATAGCAAAGCGCTGTTTGATGCCTTGCGCCAATGGCGCCGGGAAGAAGCGCAAGAGCAGGAGATTCCACCTTACGTTATCTTCCATGATTCCGTGCTACGCGATATCGCCATGGAAAAACCCTCAGATCTGGATGAACTGGGCGATATCAAAGGGGTAGGGCGCTCCAAGCTGGAACGGTACGGAGAAGCCGTGCTGGAGGTTCTTGAAACAGCGCAGGCATGACACAGGCAGTGCAACAACGTCGGTTTCGTATTCTCAAGCTGGTGCAGCAACATGGCTACGCAACCAGTGAAGATCTGGCGCGTGAGCTCAATGTTACGGTGCAAACCGTGCGGCGAGACGTCAATACCATGGCGGCGCAAGGGCTTTTAGCGCGGCATCATGGCGGGGCCAGTTCCCTTTCACCTTCAGAAAACATTTCCTATTCCGATCGGCAAATCCTGAACCTGCGCGAAAAGGAAGCTATTGGGCGCAATGCCGCACAGGCTATTCCCAATGGGGCATCGCTTTTCATCAACATCGGCACCACCACAGAAGCCTTTGCCCAGTCTCTCCGCACCCATAAGGCGCTGCGGGTTATTACCAACAATATTCATGTTGCTACACTTCTGGCCCCAGCTCCTGAATGTAGCCTGATTATTACGGGTGGCCATGTGCGCCTGCGTGATGGTGGCATAGTTGGCCCCACAGCCGCCGCCATGATTGAGCAATACCGGGCAGATTTTGGTGTAATCGGCATTAGCGGCATAGATGAAGACGGCACATTGCTGGATTTTGATGCCGATGAAATTAACGCCGCGCAGGCGATCCTACGCAATGCGCGCACTGTTTTTTTATTGGCAGATCATACCAAATTCCGCCGCAGACCCATGGCACGGGTTGGGCATATTACACAGGTTAACGCGTTTTATACCGATCAACCGCCACCTGCGGGCATTCGCGCTCTGCTAAAAGAGCACGGTGTAAAGCTGCATATTGCCCAGCCGTGATCGTTCTTTTTCGTAAAGGAAAGCGGAGAAGGCTGTTAAAAACCGCCATCTGGCCATATTGACGCCATTCTTCTTGCGTTTTCTTTTCGAATACGAATAAAAGACAGAAGTTTGCGTTCTGACCGAAACCGGAAGAAACCATGACCACACCTACTGCATCTCCCGCCCGCATTTATGATCTGCTCATTGTTGGAGGAGGGGTAAACGGCGCAGGCATCGCACGAGATGCTGTTGGCCGTGGCGCCTCTGTTCTGCTGGTAGAGCAGGATGACCTTGCCAGCTATACATCATCTTCCAGCACAAAGCTGATCCACGGCGGGCTGCGTTACCTGGAATATTACGAATTCCGCTTGGTGCGCGAAGCACTGATGGAACGCGAACGCCTGCTGAAAATGGCACCGCATATCATGTGGCCGCTTCGGTTCGTGTTGCCACATTCCAAGCTGGTTCGTCCGGCATGGATGCTCAAGGCTGGCCTGTTCCTTTACGATCACCTTGCTTCCAACATGACACTGCCGAAGTCTCGCGGTATTGATTTCCGCACGCACTCATCCGGCGCGGCGCTGAAGCCCGAATACACCAAAGGCTTTGTGTATTCCGACGGCTGGGTGCAGGACAGCCGCCTTGTGGTGCTGAATGCCATGGATGCCGCCGAACGTGGGGCAGATGTGCGCACACGCACACGCCTGATTGCCGCCAGCCGCGCCAACGGCGTATGGGAAGCCACGCTGGAAGACCGCGCAACCGGCAAAACTACAACCGTACGCGCCAAGGCGCTGGTTAATGCTGCTGGCCCATGGGTTGCACGCCTGCTGGCCGATACGCTGAAGATCCCGAACTCCAAATCGGTTCGGTTGGTCAAAGGTAGCCACATTATTGTGCCGCGCGTGTATGAAGGCCCGCAGGCTTACATCTTCCAGAACCCGGATAAGCGTATTGTGTTCGCCATTCCGTATGAACAGAAGTTCACGCTGATTGGCACCACCGATATTCCGTGGAAGCAGGAACCGGGCAAAGTGGAAATTGCGCCCGATGAAGTGACCTACCTGTGTGAAAGCGTAAACCGCTACCTGAACGTGCAGGTAAAAGAAAGCGATGTGGTGTGGAGCTACGCTGGCCTGCGCCCGCTGTATGATGATGCCTCTGCCAACGCTTCTGCCGTCACGCGTGATTACGTGCTGGATCTGGATACGCAGGATGGTGCGCCGCTGCTTTCCATCTTTGGTGGTAAGATCACCACTTACCGTAAGCTTGCCGAACACGCGCTGGAAAAACTGGCACCTGTTCTACCCGCAGTGGGCGGCCAGAGCTGGACTGCACAGGAAGTTCTGCCCGGCGGTGACTTGGGTGACGGTGGGTTTGATCAGGCTTTGGCACGCCTGCGCCGCACAGCACCATGGCTGCCGGAAGGTCTTGCATGGCGCCTGATGCGCAATTATGGCAGCCGGACCTACGAAATTATTGGTGAAGCCAATAGCATGCAGGATATGGGTGAAGTGCTGGGCGGTGACCTGACATCGCGTGAAGTGGATTATCTGATTTCTCGTGAATGGGCACGCACGGCCGAAGATGTTCTGTGGCGCCGCAGCAAGCTGGGCCTGCATCTGAACGATGCAGAAAAAGCCAATGTTGAAGCATATGTCGGGAAGAAACTTGCCTGATATCTGAGAACCATAGATACGTCCTTTCCAACAACAAAAATAATAATGAGGAAGGTCATGGAAAAAACAGGAAAAGCCCTGCTAGGGGAAATGATAGCCGAATGTCTGGCTGTTATGATTATTGTGACTATTGGGGATTCAGTGGCAGCAATGTTCTCGCTGTATGATCCCAGCCCCTACAAGCAGGCTTACTGGGGTGTTGCCATTACATGGGGGCTGGCCGTTACGCTGGCCATCTATGTAACTGGCTCTGTATCTGGCACGCATGCCAACCCGGCCGTTACGCTGGCCTTGGCATGCTACCGTGGATTTTCCTGGAAAAAAGTAGTGCCTTACTGGGTGGCACAAATTGGCGGCGGCTTTTTAGGGGCCTCGCTTGTGTATGCCCTCTATGGCTCTGTCATCCAGCATTACGCGCTCGCCAATCATCTGGACTGGGTGAATGATGGCGCGGCTTCTGGCGTTTTCTTTACCCATCCCGGTGATTTTGTAACCCCACTTCATGCCATGATGAATGAGGTTATCCTGACCGCCATTTTGGTGCTGGGTATTTTTGCCATTACCTGTGAATACAATACCGTGGCCCCACAAGCCAATTCTGGCGCGCTGATTATTGGCCTGCTGGTGGCCATTCTGGGCGCATCTTCCGGCTTTCTGGAAGGGTGGGCGCTTAACCCTGCGCGTGATCTTGGGCCGCGCATTTTCTGTTTTGTTGCAGGATGGGGACGTGCCGCGTTTCCTTCCCCCGGCAATTATTGGTGGATGCCTATTGCTGGCCCCATGGTGGGCGGTTTAGTGGGTGCCACACTTTACCAGACACTTCTCCGCCCATTTATGCCCGCACGGGCCCGGGTGACCACGACGGCGGCCGACTGACCGCAACACGCAGAAGGATACTCCTTAATGAGCAAGCAAGACTGTGTCCTGGCTATTGATCAGGGAACGACATCAACACGCAGCATTGTCTTTGATCGTGATGCGCAGGAACTCGCTGCCGCCAGAGAGGAGTTTGCACAGCATTACCCCAAGGCTGGTTGGGTGGAGCACTGCCCCGAAGATATCTGGAAAGATGTTGTAAGCACCGCGCGCGCAGCACTGGAAAAATCTGGCGCAGCAGACCGGGTGGCAGGCATTGGCATTACCAACCAGCGCGAAACCATTGTGGTGTGGGAACGCGCTACCGGCAAGCCTATCCATCGCGCTATTGTCTGGCAGGATCGGCGTACGGCCAATGTGTGCCAAAAGCTGCGGGATGAAGGTGCAGAAACACTGGTGCGTGAACGCACCGGCCTTTTGATTGACCCGTATTTTTCTGCCACCAAACTGGCATGGCTGCTGGATAACGTGCCTCAGGCCCGCGAGCGTGCAGAAAAGGGTGAACTGGCGTTTGGCACCATTGATTCCTTCATTCTGTGGCGTCTGACTGGCGGCAAGGTGCACGCAACGGATGTTACCAACGCATCTCGCACCATGCTGTTTGATATCCACCGCCAACAGTGGGATGAAGACCTTCTGCGTCTTTTCCGCGTACCTGCCGCACTTCTGCCAGAAGTGAAGGATAGCAGCTGCATTTATGGTGAAACCGTGCCGGAACTGTTCGGTCGGCCTATTCCCATTGCTGGCATTGCAGGGGATCAGCAGGCCGCTGTGGTAGGGCAGGCGTGTTTTACACCCGGCATGGCCAAGGCCACTTATGGAACGGGCTGCTTTTTGCTGCTGAATACGGGGGACAAACCCGTAACATCACGCAACCGCATGCTCACCACCATTGCCTACCGCATCAATGGCAAAACCACCTATGCGCTGGAAGGCTCCATCTTTGTGGCCGGTGCAGCCATCAAGTGGCTGCGTGATGGGTTGCATTTGATTACCCATGCCTCTCAAACCGATGATATGGCCACGCGCGTGCCAGACAGCCACGGCGTTTATATGGTGCCGGGTTTTGTAGGCCTTGGCGCCCCGCATTGGGACCCGGACGCACGCGGGCTTATCTGCGGCCTTACGCTGGATTCAAGTGCCGCGCATATTGCCCGCGCAGCTCTGGAATCCGTGGCGTATCAGACGCTCGATCTGGTAACCGCCATGATGCAGGATGGCGGTGGCACCACAGATAGCATTCGCGTAGATGGCGGCATGTCTGCCAATGACTGGTATTGCCAGTTTCTTGCAGACATGCTGCAGGCCAAGGTGGAACGCCCACGCAATGTGGAAACCACTGCTCTGGGCGCAGGCTTTCTGGCAGGCATTGCAACAGGTGTGTGGGATAGTGAGCAGACCGTGGCATCTGAATGGGCACGGGGCGCTCTGTTTGAACCCAAAATGGAAAATGAACAGCGCCGCACCATGATTGCCGGGTGGCATCAGGCTGTTAAGCGCACCCTCAGCACCTATACGGGGGGCTGAAACCACAATTTCTGGCAGGAAGCTCTTTCCTGCCAGAATGGCGTTTTACTGAATTAAACGTGATCAGTCTGGCTTGTGGTCACTTTCTGCATCTGTGCCTGCATCCTGCACAGGGATAGAAACAGTTTTTGAAGACCCGCCCATAAATGTGAATGTAAACTGCACGTTCTGATTGGCATGCACGTTATTGGAAAGGCCAAAGCAGAGCAGGTGGTAACCGCCCGGCGGAAACACCAGTGTAGAATTGCCGGGTAGGGCAAGGTGGGTAAACAGCACCCGAGTGCCACCTGTGCTTTCCTGATCAGCATGATGCCCAACCAGTTTCTGACAAACAGGAGAGCTTACACCCGTAAGCAGATGTGCTGTTTCACTGGAATTGGACAAAGAGAAATACACCGTTGCTGGCTCTCCTTCCGGTGCCAGATGCAGTGATGTGTTAAATATGCTAATATCTTTTTGCGCATCCGCCTGATCGGGCAAAACGGGCAGGGGAGGCTGATTATCGGCCCAAGCCTGTGGTGCGGCATAGGGTAAACAAGAAAGAGCTGCACAGAATAGAACAGCAAAATGGCTGCGTTTCATAATTTCTCCATCCAGATGGACCGCCACATGGTATGGACGAAACGGCCCAAAAGAAATAAGTGGTGCCTTTACATACGCGCTCTTTTAACAACAGAAAACGCCAGCCAAAAATGCGCCTGAGGGAAGGTTGATACCACCATGCGTTGCCCTTTTTGCGGGAACCCAGATAGTCAGGTCAAGGACAGTCGCCCCAATGAGGAAGGACTGGCCATTCGGCGGCGGCGTGCATGCCTGTCCTGCGGGCAGCGTTTTACCACAGTAGAACGCGTGCAACTGCGCGAACTGGTTGTGGTGAAAAACGATGGCCGGCGCGCGCCCTTTGACCGGGAAAAAATTGCACGCTCCATCCGCATTGCCCTGCGCAAACGCCCTGTTTCGGAAGAACAGATTGAGCAGATTGTAACTGGCATTGTGCGCCAGCTTGAAGGGAATGGGGAAACCGAGGTGACATCCACCCGCATAGGGGAACTGGCAATGGATGCCCTTAAGGAAGTGGATGGCGTTGGATATGTGCGGTTTGCAAGCGTGTACCGCGATTTTACGGAAGCCAAGGATTTTTCGGAAATTCTGAACCTTATGGAAATAGGTGGCGCCCCAGCCCCCGGAAAAGACTAGACCTTAGAACAGAAAAACGCCATGAAACCCGGCTTTGCAACTGACTAGCCGGGCAGGAGGGATGGATGACAGAATTACAGGATGAACCCCGTTTGAAAGGGGCACAACGCCCCCGTACGGCAGCACGCGTTGCCGCTGTGCAGGCCCTGTTCCAGATTGACCAGAATGGAGACCGCCCAGAAAACGTTATTGAGCAGTTTCTGGTCCATCGGTTTGGCACAACGCTGGATGGCGCAAGCTATGAAGATGGCTGCATTCCAGAAGCCGATACGCAGCTTTTCAGCCATATTGTGCGGCTGGTCACCTCCATGCGCACGCAGGTTACGCAGGAAGTTGAAAAAACACTTCCAGAAACATGGCCCATTGCACGGCTAGACCCGGTATTGCGCGCATTGCTTCTGGCTGCTGCTGCAGAAGCCACAGAAGGTGATGCACCTGCTCCTGTGCTGATCAATGAATACATGGACGTAGCCCATGCGTTCTTCTCTGGTGACGAACCGCGCCTTGTGAACGGCGTTCTGGATACGCTCTTCAAACGTCTGGCGGCTGAACGGAACCATGATACAGAACAAACCCAGCAGCCAGACTGATCTGCCGCAGGAATTTGCGTTTATCCGGCAGCATTTTTCTGCTCTGGCTGGTGCTGCTGCCCTTGAGTTGAGGGATGATGCCGCTGTTTTCACGCCGCCAGAAGGGCGGGAATTGGTGATTGCAGCGGATGGCATGGTGGAAAATGTTCATTTTCTGCCAGATGATCCACCAGAAACCATTGGCCGCAAGCTGCTACGCTGCAATCTGTCTGATCTGGCAGCCATGGGCAGTCGCCCAGAAGGTTGGCTACTAACGTTTGCGCGGCCGCCCCATATTACCGAACAGTGGGTAGCGCAGTTCTGTAAGGGGCTGAAAGCGGATCAGGAGCAATTCGGGCTTCAGTTATTGGGGGGTGATACAACCTCTACCCGTGGCCCGCTGGTGTTATCCCTGACCATTCTTGGTTCTGTGTTGCCGGGGCAGGCTATCCGCCGACAAGGCGCACAAGCTGGCGATGGCTTGTGGGTTACCGGCACCATTGGCGATGGTGCGTTGGGCTTACGCGCCCTTCAAGGTGAAATAGCTGATCCATCCGGGTATCTGGCACAGCGTTACCGTCTGCCGCAGCCCCGTATTGGTTTGCCTTTATACGGCCTTGCCTCTGCTGCCATGGATATTTCAGACGGCCTGCTACAGGATGCAGGGCATTTGGCGCGTGAAAACACATTGCATGTGACCATCCACGCAGAGGCCGTGCCTCTATCAGACGCAGCCCGCCAAACCAGCCCAAAATGGCTGGAAACGTGCCTGACTGGCGGCGATGATTATGAGATCTTATTTGCCGTTCCTGCTCAGCACGAAGCCACGTTGTTAGAAAACGGCACGTTAGATACTGTTTGCGGCCCCGTACAAGTCACCCGTATAGGGGAATTTACGCAGGGACCTACAGGCGTAACGGTTTTGGATAGCGCAGGCAAAAACCTGCAATTCCGTTCCCACGGGTGGAGCCACCTTTAGGCGTTCCACCCGCCAGAGTGCGGTTTATTCCGTCAAAAGTTTTTCGTACATCCGGTGCCGTTTGTAAGGCGTGGGAGAAATGCGCTCAATTAGCTTGCGCAGTCCTTCATGCGTTTCCAGCACCCAACCAAGCTCAATGCTGCGGTAAGGCAGCACGTGGCCACGCTTCATCAACTCATCAATAATCAGGGCTGGCAGCATGGCACGCAGGGCGGTGCCAAGATACTTTTTGCGCACACCCAGCAACACCACACGTGCAGACCGGAAATCATGGCTGACCACGCGTGAAGCCAGCTTGAGCCAGCCAAGCGGAGAGGGTGCGCCACCCAGATCACCACTGATATCAAACATGTTGGGAATAACCAGCGCAATGGCTGCGGGTTCTCCCGCCACTTCAGCCAGCACATACTGCTCTGGCCGCAAGATGGGCTTAAGCGCCTTGAGCAGGCTTTTCACCTCATCCTGTGTAAGGGGAATGTTCCCCCATGTATCAGACCACGCATCATTATAGATCTCGCGCAGGATTTCGGCGTCTTCATTCACCTTGTCCTTACGCAGGCCGCGCATGGTAATAGCTCCCAGACGCTGCCGGATATTGGCAGGTATCTGGTTTGCACGCTCGGCAGAAGGGCTGGTTTCCATCCGGTAGGACAGCAGATCCACAGCACGTTTAAACCCGGCAGCCTCAACCGCGGGGCCAAGGGTTTTGGGGTGCCACGGTATGCCTATCATGGGGGGCTCATCCTGCCCCTCCACCATAATCCCGGATTCACCATTGCTATTCAGTGTCCACGGGCCACGTATGCGCTCAACTTTGCGCAGCTTCAGCCATTGTGTGGCGGCTTCAAGCAATGGGGCCACACATTCCGGCTCCAGCGTATCCAGCGCACCAAAAAAGCCCGTGCGCGGGCCGGGCTGCTTAAGAGCCAAGGCATCTATCTGGGCAGATATACGCCCAATGGGCTTTCCATTCCGCCACGCCAGAAAATAACAAGCAAAGCCGTGCTCAAAAAATGGTGCATGCGTGGGTGAAAAAATATCCCGCTGCTCCATATCTAAAGGAGGCACATAACTCGGCAAGCCATCGTAAAGAAGGCGTGGAAGTTTTATAAAGAGAGAAAGCTGGCGTGAACCCGAAACAGGTGTAACCGTAATCTGAGTGGGGGAAGACATTGCCACTCCGTTGTGTGAAAGCCAAAAGCCAGTGGGTGATGCCTTATTACGCAGCATTGGGAAAGGGAAAAGTGTGAAAGTTGTTGCGAACGGAAAACACACCGCACGCTCTGTTCTGCTAACTGGGGCCACCGGCGGAATTGGAATGGAACTGGCCAAACGCTACGCACGGCCGGGCCGAACCCTGATATTATGGGGTAGAAATCCCGAACGCCTGACAGAAATTGCCACAACGTGCTGCGCACGCGGCTCTGCGGTTTTTACCCGCCAGATTGATCTGTGTGACGGTGAGGCCGCTCTGGCAGCATTTGAAGCCGATTATGCGGACCATAAGCCTGATCTGGTTATTCTGGGGGCTGGGCTATCTGACATACAGCCGTTAGGCAGCATGACAGAAGACCCGCAAAAGGTATTAAAACTTGCGCAGGTGAATTATGCCACACCCGTAGCCTTGGCCACGGCTGCTGCCCAGAATATGATCCCCAATGGGGGCGGGCACATTGCCCTTATTGGCTCCGTTGCTGGGTTTTACGAGCTTCCATGCTCTCCGGCCTATAGCAGTTCCAAATGTGGGTTGGATTTCTTTGCACGCGCGGCAGGTCTGGCGTGGGAAGATAAAGGTGTGGGCCTAACGCTGATTGTGCCAGGCTTTATAGACACCCCCATGAGCCGCAGGCTGGAAGGGCCGCGCCCATTTCTGGTTTCGGCCAAAAGTGCTGCGCGCCGCATTATCCGGGCCATTACCAAACAAAAGAAAGTTTATATCTTTCCGTGGCCGTTTAGGGTACTGCGGGTTCTTGAGCGACTGCTGCCGCAATGTCTGCGTGAACGTATCTTACGCAGCCTGATTGTCGGCCAGAAAGAGCGATAATAAGTTTTTGCCTGAGAGCTTGTGCTGCTTAAAAAAAAAAAGTAAAGCACAAGCTTGATGGGGGCAAAAAAACCTTAGCTATCACCACCCGGTAATCTGCCTTTTCCAACCCATAGAATGAGAGGAGGCAGGAAAAAATAAAATGCCATGATAAAAATAAGATCTCGCACCAGATAAGCCAGATCAATATGCAGGCCGAAATGGCAGATCAGGTTGGCCAAACCCAGCATAAAACAGACACATAAAAACGCACCTGCGCTGGCATAAATTGATCGCCCAGCGTTTACCTGTTCTACTTTTTCCAGAAAAACATCGGCAAATTTTTTCTGCACAAGCCAAGCCCTTTCTTGCGAAATGTTTATACCCGGCATGGCAAACCGGAGCCCAAGATATGTGGGCAGCAGCACCTTTTACAGATTCGCTGCCCGCAGTATCTTTTATTCCGCAAAATTTGGAAGCGTGATGTTCTGATCTTTTGCCACCTTCTGAATGGCAACCTTGGTCAGGCCCAGCAGGTTGGCGGTATCAACAAACGCCGCATCAGCACTTGCGCCCGGCGTGGGGGGCAGGGTGACCGTTACAGAAAATTCAATATTCTGATCCTGCTTTGTAAAGCACAGCTTTGCCTTGGTGCTTCCGTCCTTCTGCACCTTAACGGAACGCAGAACGCCATTCTGTGCTGTTGTGTCATTACTCACGAGAGTATTCCTTTGCAAAATTATGACAGCAGGAATGTGAACGCAGCAGCCACAAGAGGCAACGCTTCTACCTGCACCCCAGACCACCCAAAATATGCAGACTACCCAAGGGGTTCTGAACGCACATTGCGCCCAATGTGCCTGCAACCGGACAGCTTTTATGAACTCAGCAAGTATTTATGGTGGGTGCGACAGAGGTTGAACCTGTGCCCTCCGCCGTATGAAGGCGATAGAGTTGCCAAATAAAAACTGTTTTTTACACGCCTGTACAGCACTTCAAGCGTCATAACCGATTTCTGCTCGGATTCACACGCAGATAGAGACTTTCCGAATCGGTCAGTTTTTCAGACTTATTTTTTGGGCTTTAGTATACGAGCAAGAACTGACAACCGCAGTTTTCTGCGGAAAATGTCAAGCATTGTCTTTTAGCTTCGTAGGGAGATGGAGGTCTGGGCGGGAATCGAACCCACATTCGCGGATTTGCAGTCCGCTGCATCACCATTCTGCCACCAGACCATCGGGTGATGGGGTGCCTTATCTCCTGTTCTGGCGGATTGGTCAAGCCGTTGTGTTGTGCGAATTTTAAATCAGTGTGTCACAAAACGTTTTGCCCTTGATCTGGCAGGAACCGCAAAGGGCATAAACCTTAACCGCAAGGGATAGGAAAACGTGACATTTCAAGCCGCAATACAGCAGAATTCCTACCCAATGCCGTATCCAAAAGATAAAGATATGGAAACCGCACGCAACCTTATGGTGGACGATCAGCTTCGTCCCTCAGAAATTACAAACCTCTCATTATTATCGGCCATGCGGGAATTGCCGCGTGAATGTTGCGTTATGCCCGATCAGCAATCTGTAGCTTATGCAGATATCACACTCCCTCTGGGCCAAGGGCGCGTGCTGCCTCAGCCGCTACTTACAGCGCGCCTCACTCAGGCCGTTCTACCGGTAGAAAAGGCGCGGGTTCTTGTTGTGGGGGCAGCCACCGGCTACACGGCAGCACTTTTTGCTGCGCTGGGCGCTCATGTTACAGCCCTTGAAGCCAACATACATCTTGCCGAACAAGGGCAACATTTTTGCCAACAAGAAGCTTTAAATGTTTCATGGGTCATTACCCCCCTCAGCGAAGGCGCGGTAGGCAATGCACCTTATGATGTCATTTATTTTGATGGCGCCATTCTGCATTTTCCCGCTTTTTGCGCCGCGCAACTTGCCGCATCCGGCACCATGGCTGGCGTAATGGCCTCTTCCAACAAATTGGCAAAAGCCTTTGTTGCCAGGAGAGAGCCAGAAAGTGCATCCAGTTTTATTGTCACTAACCTTTTTGAAACACAGCTTCCCTTACTGCCAGATCTTGCCGCGCCCATTACTTTTGAATTCTAGAAATAAACTTTTAGAAAGATATTCTGCCGCAGCTGATTACAAATTTGTAGAAATAGGTTCAGTATCGTGGCATGAGCAGTGCCTTAAGCGGCAATACGGTAACTGAATCAGGAGTATCAGATGCGGCGTATTTGCGGAGCAGGGGTAGGTATGGCTGTTTTGCTATGCAGTTCCACTGCATGGGGACAGAAATACGATGGCAGTGGTTCGCCAACCTTTGTACCACACACGCTGCAGGAAGCGCTTGCCGCGGCCTATCTGACAAACCCGACCCTTCAGGAAGCCCGCGCTACCTTACGTGCGACAGATGAACAGGTGCCAACCGCTTTGGCTGGCTGGCGCCCCACTGTCAGTGGAACAGTAGGCCTGACGTACTATAACGGTGTAAACGATTATCAGGGGGAGGCAGATCAACCCGCCACTGGCTATATTCGTAAGTATAACACCCCAGGCTACACAGCAGGCGTAACTGTCAACCAGCCCTTGTATACAGGCGGCAAAACCACCTCCTCGACACATCAGGCCGTCAACAAGGTTATGGCGGCCCGTGCGCACCTGATTTCCACTGAACAGCAAGTGTTCAAGCAAGTTGTTAATGCATATGTGTCGGTTATTGAGGATGAGCAGCTTTTACAGTTGAACATCAACAACGAACGCGTGCTTCAGCAACAGCTTCGCGCAACGAATGAACGCTTCCGGGTAGGGGAAATTACGCGTACAGACGTTGCGCAGGCTGAATCTGCTTATGCAACAGCCAAGGCTACCCGCCAGCAGTCTGAAGGCACACTCCAGACTGCGCAGGCCACATATATGCAAATTGTGGGCATGGCGCCGCCGCCTAATCTGATGCCACCGCAACCTCTGGTATTGCCAGTTAAAAATGAACAGATGGCCGCCGCCATGGCGGTTAAAAACAATCCTGATGTTATCAATGCACTGTTTACCGAATCTTCCCAAAAAGATGCGGTATCTGTTGCAATGTCGGCAATCATGCCCAAAGTTTCCGCCACTGTGGCTTATTCTAGGCAGGTTAACCAAGGCCTGAATAACCAGATTGATGAAAACAAATACGCCATGATCAACTTCAATATTCCGGTTTATCAGGGCGGTTCGGAATACGCGGCCGTAAGGCAGGCTAAGCAACAAGCGCAGGCAGCTCACCGTGAAGTTGATGTACAGCGCAGAACCGCCGCGCAGGATGCCGTTTCAAACTGGCAGAAGCTGGTTGCCTATCAAGCTGCAATCACTAGTAACCGGGCTGCCATTCAGGCAGGCACCGTGGCGTTGGATGGGGTAGAACGGCAGGCTATTGTGGGCACCAGCACCACGCTAGAAGTCTTGCAGCAACAGCAAACTCTGCTGCAGGCACAAGTCGCTCTTGTGCAAAGCCTGAGCAACATGGTGCTGACTTCTTACAACGTTGCAGCCGCCATTGGCCGCCTAACGGCGGTCGATCTCAAGCTGAATGTTCCTCTTTATGATGACAAGGCATACTATAACGCTGTAAAAGATCGTCTTTGGGGGCTGAACGATTATGCGGTCAGCCAACCAGGGCGCTAAAAGCTGAACAGCAAGGGTAAGGGCAGGGGTTATTGTATGGCATCGTCACAGGATTCATCTGAAGGTACAGGTAAATCAGTAGCAGATGTGCTGTCTTCTATCCGACAGACCCTGCATGATGAACATCTGGCAGCCATGGCTCCCCCTTCTTCGGACACAGACTCCGCTGAGGGTGATGAAGACGACGATATGCTGGTTCTTTCACCTTCCATGATGGAAGGGCTTGTGCAGGAAGCAGAGCCGGATCATCACTCCAGCCAGCCCGACAATTCGGCTCATCATTCAGTCAATATGGGAGAAGACGCGGCTCTTGTGCAGTCATCACCTATCGCTCATGATGACGGTATTCTATCCGTAACCGATCTGAGACAGATCCCGCTAACTGAAAAGGCAGAACACGATATGTCTGGTCCTCTCCCTATCCCCCTGAATGACGAAACCATGTCAGATACATCAAATTCATTCGCTGTTCTGCAGAAAACCCTGCAGGATAAGTATCTAAGAGAGCATGAGGAGAGAAAAGTGGCTATTTCACATGAAGGGTCTCTGACTGTTGAAGATATCGTGCGCCAGGAAGTGCGCGTATTCCTTAAAAAGTGGCTGGATGCACATCTTGCAGGCATCGTGCAGGCTGCTGTCCGTAAGGAAGTGGAACGTCTGACGCAGCGCGGTCTGTAATACCGGAAATCAGACACACCGTTGCTGGGTGAATGCACACATTTCAGTAACGGGTGCGCTGCATAAAACCGGATGATTGCTCTGCAAAGGCGGAGGCAGTACATGCCTGCCGCCTTTTTTACGTTGTGTGGTGGAATACATATGCTGAACAAGTCTTTTGAGCCGGCCCAAATAGAAACACGCCTGTACGAATTATGGGAAAGCAGAAAGGCATTTTCTGCACAGCCCAACAGCGGCAAAAAGCCGTTCACCATTATGATTCCACCGCCGAATGTTACCGGCACCCTGCACATGGGCCATGCCCTGACCATGACATTGCAGGATACACTTATCCGCTGGAAGCGCATGCAGGGGTTTGACACCCTGTGGCAACCCGGCACAGACCACGCAGGCATTGCCACCCAGATGGTGGTGGAACGTACCTTGGCCACCGAAGGTAAAACCCGCCAGGAAATGGGCCGCGATGCGTTTATTGAACGCGTGTGGGAATGGAAAGAGCAGTCCGGCGGCGGCATTACAAAGCAGCTGCGCCGCCTTGGGGCATCGCTCGATTGGCCGCGTGAACGTTTTACGATGGATGAAGGCCTTTCCCGCGCAGTGCGGGAAGTGTTTGTAACCCTTTACAACGAAGGGCTGATTTATCGTGACCGCCGGTTGGTGAACTGGGACCCGGTTTTCCGCTCCGCCATTTCCGATCTGGAAGTGGAAAGCAAGGATGTTGCCGGTAACCTGTGGTATATTCGCTATCCGGTTGAAGGCGCAGAGGATGCAACAATTACCGTTGCCACCACGCGGCCAGAAACCATGCTGGGCGATACTGCAGTAGCTGTTCACCCAGAAGATGAACGCTATAAAAGCCTGATTGGTAAATCCGTTCGCCTGCCGCTTACTGGCCGTCTGATCCCGATTGTGGCGGATGAACATTCGGACCCGGAAAAAGGCACGGGTGCGGTTAAAATTACCCCCGCGCACGATTTTAATGACTTCGAAGTCGGCCGTCGCCACAACCTGCCCATGATCTCTGTTCTGGATGATCAGGCCCGTGTTGTGCTGGACGAAATTGAGCAGGACCTGAGCGCGGTTGAAGGCTTGGCTGACCCGGCTTTTGTACGCAGCCTGTCTGGCCTTTCCCGCGAGGAAGCACGCAAAACCATTGTCGCTCGTCTGGAAGAAGATGGCTGGCTGGAAAAAATCGAACCCCATCGCCATCAGGTGCCACATGCCGAACGCGGTGGCGCGGTTATTGAGCCACGCCTGACCACACAGTGGTATTGCGATGCCGGAAAGCTGTCTGGCCCAGCGGTAGAAGCCATTACATCTGGTCGTGCCAGCTTTATTCCCAAACAGTGGGAAAATACCTTCTTTGCATGGATGCGTGATATCCAGCCGTGGTGCATTTCGCGCCAGCTTTGGTGGGGCCACCGTATTCCTGCATGGTACGGGCCAGATGAGCATGTTTTTGTGGCGCATGATGATGCCGATGCACAGGCGCAGGCCAATGCCCATTACGGCAAGGCAGTAGAACTGCGGCGTGATGAAGACGTGCTGGATACGTGGTTTTCTTCCGCCCTGTGGCCGTTCTCCACACTTGGCTGGCCAGATAAAACACCAGAACTTGCCCGCTATTACCCCACTGATGTGCTGGTAACAGGCTTTGACATTATCTTCTTCTGGGTTGCCCGAATGATGATGATGGGCCAGCACTTCATGCACGATGTGCCGTTCCGCAACATCTTCATTCATGGCCTTGTGCGCGATGAGCACGGGCAGAAGATGTCCAAGAGCAAAGGCAACGGCATTGATCCGCTGGAACTGATTGAGCAGTACGGCGCGGATGCCATGCGCTTTACCATTTGCGCGCTTACCGGCATTGGGCGAGACGTTAAACTGGGCCGTAAGCGGGTAGAAGACTACCGCGCGTTCATCACCAAGCTCTGGAATGCCGCACGCTTCTGCGAAATGAACGGCGTTAAACCTGTAGAAGGGTTTGATCCGGCAACCGTGAAATCTCCGCTGGGCCGCTGGATTATTGCGGAAGCTGCTGCTGCCATTACAGAAGCAACGCGGGCGCTGGATTCCTACCGTTTTGATGAATATGCGCTCAGCTGCTACCGCTTTGTCTGGAACCGCTTCTGTGACTGGTTCCTGGAGTTTGCAAAGCCCATCTTCAACTCTACGGATGAAGCCGAAGCAGCCGAAATTCGCGCTGTAGCGGCTTATGTTCTGGGCGTTATCCTGCGTCTGTTGCAGCCTGTTATTCCGTTTGTAACGGATACGCTGTGGCATTCCTTTGGGTATGGGGAAGAAGGTAGCCTCATTTCTGCTAGCTGGCCGGAGCCTGTCGTGCCTGCCGGGGCAGAAGCCGCTCAGGCAGAGTGCGATCAGATTATCCGCCTGATTACGGAAATCCGCACGGTGCGCGCAGAAATGAACGTGCCGCCAGCACAGAAAGCCCCGGTCTTTTTGAAAGACGCCTTGCCGCAAACCTTGGAACACGCACAGCGTTGGCAGGAAGCCATTGGCCGTATGGCCCGTGTTTCGGAAATTGCACCATTGCAGGGTGATATTCCGCATGGTTCCGCACAGGCTGTGGTGGATGAGGCAACCCTTATTATCCCGCTGGCCGGGCTGATTGATCTGGATGCCGAACGTGCTCGCCTGAAAAAGGAACTAGGCAAGGCGGAAGATGAAGTTGCCAAAACCGAAAAGAAACTTGGCAATGAAAACTTTGTCACCCGCGCCAAACCGGAAGTGGTGCAGGAAATGCGAGACCGACTGGAAGCCCAGCAGGGCGAATGTGTGCGCCTGAAGGCCGCTCTGTCTCGCATCGGGTAACAACCGCGCGAGCCGATATAGCCTGCTGGCTTAATTGCTGGCAGGCTATTGCCCACACAAGAAAGGGGAGGACAGAAGCATGGAAACAGCAATATTAGGCGGTGGATGCTTCTGGTGCCTAGAAGCCGTTTACCGCGGCATGAAGGGCATTCTCTCCATTGCGCCGGGTTATGCTGGCGGCACTGTGCAACACCCTACCTACCAGCAGGTGTGCACTGGGCAGACTGGCCATGCCGAGGTTATTCGGCTGGAGTTTGACCCGAGCATTATCAGTTACGCTGAAATTCTGCGCATCTTCTTTATTATGCACGACCCCACAACCCTGAACAGACAGGGGAATGACAAGGGCACGCAGTATCGCTCCGTTATTTTCTATGAAAATGACCAGCAAAAACAGATTGCAGAACGTACGAAGCAAGACATCGCGCAGGAAAAAATCTGGGGCGATCAGCCTGTGGTGACGGAAATTCAACCTCTCACCACTTTCTGGCCTGCGGAAGAAGCGCATTTTGATTATTACGCCCGCAACCCTATGGCGGGGTATTGTCAGGTGGTTATCAGCCCCAAAGTGGCTAAAGCCCGCAAGGAATTTGCGCGTTACTTTAGCCCCGCATAAAGAGCAGACTGCTTATTCGGAAGTTGCATCTTCCAGAAAGAAGCGGTCTCCTTCTTCATCATAGTCAAACAGTTCCGCAAACCGGCCCCAGCCAATAATGGTCTGGAGTGTCTGGCGTGCGTAATCGGCAGACATGCTGTCTTCCAGCTCACTACGGAAGCGCTCTGCCTTAATGCTGTGCGTAGGGCGTTCATCCAATAGGGTGCAGATCATCCGCACCAAGGGCACGTTATGCAGCAGCGCATGGCCCATAATGGCTTTGCGCTCATCCAGATCACTCAGAACAAAATGCACGCCCTCATTGGTGAGCAGGATATCACCATCTTCCAGCTCTGCCAGACGCAAGAGTTCCAGAGATTCACCTAATGGAAACAGATCATCCAGCTCAAGCTGAAGTTTTTCTGCCAATACCGGCAAATCAGCTCGCCCATTTAGAGGGGGTGCGGCCAAGGCCTCCATCATCCCAATCATCATAGTGATGGAAACCGGCACCAAAGCCCGGAAGGAGCGGGTGAGGGCAGCCCCCTGCGGCGCGCCGCGACGTGCCAGATCTGCTTCGGAAACAATAGGGGCACGTTGCGTCATCAACGCGTAAATGTGGTCCACCAATTGGCGGAACTCTGCATCTTCGCGGTTGCGTGGGTGTGCAAACGGCACGTGCAACACATGCGCAATGCGTCCGGGGTTGGAAGACGCAATCACGATGCGATCACACATCAGCACGGCTTCTTCAATATTATGCGTCACAATCAGCATGGATTGAACCGGCAGCTTTTCTTCCGACCAAAGCTCAATCAGGTCTGTCCGCAGGTTTTCCGCTGTCAGCACATCCAAGGCAGAAAAAGGTTCATCCATAAGTAGCAGATCAGGATGCACCACCAAGGCGCGCGCCAGCCCCACGCGCTGCTGCATGCCGCCAGAAAGCTCCTTGGGCCACGCGTTTTCATAACCGCCAAGCCCAATCAGATCTATGGCATCATCAACCAGCTTGTCTCGCTCTGCCGCAGGCACGCCGCGCGCATCCAAACCTAGTGCTACGTTTTCCTCCACCGTCATCCACGGGAACAGGGCGAAGGACTGAAACACCACAGCAATTTCCTGCGTGGGTTTGCGTAGCGGCTGCCCTTTCCACAACACCTCACCAGATGAGGGCGGCAACAAACCTGCCAGAATACGCAGCAGGGTGGATTTGCCAGAACCAGACCGTCCAAGCAGCCCCACTATTTCTCCGGCATGCAGGGGCAGGCTGATATTATCCAGCACCTGCACATCGGCGGCGCTGTCCTTATGGTAAAAACGGCTGACATTGCGTGCTTCTGCCAAAACAGAGCCGGATGGAAATGTTTTTTTCTCTGGGCCAGATGCCATTGCTATCTATCCGGTTCAGTTCAGTTTCAGGCGGCGTGCCACAAAGTCAGACAAGGGGCGCCATACCAAAGCGTTGGTGAACATGACAAATACACACATCACCACCGTACCCAACCCAACATTGCTAATGTTTCCAAGCTGAGTGCTTTGCGCAACATAGGCGCCCAAGCCATGGGCCGTTAAGGTTGTTTCTCCCCACTGCGCCACTTCAGATGCAATGGCTGCGTTCCATGCGCCACCTGCGGCCGCCATAACGCCTACAAGGTAATAAGGGGCAATACCCGGCAGGATGATGCGCCGCCACCAGAACCAGCCTCTCACTTCAAGATTGCGGCCAACTTCCAATAGATTGGATGGGAAGGAGGACGCCCCGGCAATAACGTTGAACAGGATGTACCACTGCGCACCCAAAATCATCAGAGGGGTGAGCCAGATATCCGGGGTTAAGTGGAAATGCACAATCACCACCACAAACACCGGAAAGAACAGGTTTGCAGGAAAAGCCGCCCCATACTGCGCCAGTATCTGTGCCCGCCGAGCGCGCGTTGGGTCCAGACCGCACCAGATACCTACAGGCACCCAGATTAACGAAGCCAGCACCAGCATGCTGACCACACGCACCAATGTTATACCGCCCAACCCAAACACATAGGCAATCTGGCCAAGCGTATAATGTGTATGGGCGTAGTCCCACACTTGCCATGAAGCCCCAAGGCAGACGAGCAGAAGAAAGCCCCACCACAGCCAGTCTGCGCCACCATTATTCTCCTCGGCATTGACCAGCACAGAATTAGGACGAGAGCCCAGAGGCAAATAGCTAATCCGCCGCCCAACAGAAAGCAGGGCATTCCCGCACATCCGCAGCAAACGCGTGCGGCGCACGAGCCGCAAAAACCATGGTTCTACAACCTGGGTTGCGTTCACACTTTCCAGCCTGAAACGTGTGGCCCATGCCGCCAAAGGCCGGAACAGCACCTGGTCGTACACCAGAATAACACCCATCATGGCCACAATGGCTGCAGCTACGGCACCAATATTCTGGTGATCTATGGCCATACCCACATAGGAGCCTATGCCCGGCAGAGTGATATCCGTGCTGCCAACGGTAATGCTTTCAGAATACACCACCATGAACCAGCCACCGGCCATGGACATCATGGCGTTCCACACCAGAGATGGAATGGTGCAAGGCACTTCCAGCCGCCAGAACTTCTGCCAGCTTGTCAGGCCAAAGCAGCGGGCGGTTTCTTCCAGTTCAGGCGGCACAGACCGCAGGCCCTGATACATGCCCAACGCCATGTTCCATGCCTGACTGGTAAAAATAGTGAAAATGGCAGCACACTCTGCACCCAGTATGCGCCCCGGGAATAACCCCAGAAAAAACGTAATGGTGAAAGACAGAAACCCAAGGATGGGGACAGATTGCAGCACATCCAGCAGCGGCACCAAAATCTGTCCTGCACGCCTGCTTTTTGCCGCCAGCGTTGCATACACAAACGTAAACACCAGTGAGCACGCCAAAGCCGCAAACATGCGTATGGTGGTGCGTAGCGCGTAACCGGGCAGGTGCCACATATCCAGATGTATGGGCATGCTGGCTGGGGCCACCAATGGGCCCAGCATGTGCCTTACCGCGGCCCCAAGCGCTATTGCCGCAGCGGCCAGACACAAAAGCAGCAGGGCATCTGCGCTGTTCAGATAACGTAAAGGCAGAGAAGACGAACCTTGTGGCCTAGGTACAAGGTTCATCCAGCTTCTGTTCATGGCACTCCGGTTCCCGTGCTGCCAAACCCACCTGCGCCGCGCTGTGTTTCATCCAGTTCATCACATTCGGCCCACACCACGCGTGTCACGGGTGCCACAACAGCCTGAGCAATGCGCATGCCGCGCTCAATGGTAAACGGAGCCTGCCCGGCATTCAGCACAATAACGCCCAGTTCTCCGCGATAATCTTCATCCACTGTTCCGGGAGAGTTGGGGAGAATGATGCCGTGCTTAAGGGCCAGACCAGAGCGCGGGCGCACCTGAAGTTCATACCCACGAGGCAGAGCAATACGCAGCCCGGTTGGCACCAGCACCCGTGCGCCGGGCAGCAATACTACGGGCTCTACTACCGCAGCTAACAGGTCCATCCCCGCAGCGCCTGCTGTGGCGTAGGAAGGTAAGGGCAAATCTTGCGCATGAGGGAGGCGTTGCACCTGCACACTAAGATCAGCCGAAGGAGAAATGGGTGCAGACATCAACAAGCCTCTATAAAAATTTCAAAAACACTCTATCAGGATTCTGTAAACCAATCTGCCATGCGGGAAGCAAGCCTTTGTGCAACTTCTTCCTTGGGCATGTGTGGCCAGCGCTCGCTCCCTTGGGCGGTTATCAGAACAACCTGATTACTATCACCCCCCATAATGCCTGTGCCAGCACTTACATCGTTTGCAACAATCCAGTCACATCCCTTGCGCTGGCGCTTGGCGGTTGCGTGTTCTTCAACCTTTTCCGTTTCAGCCGCAAACCCCACAACAAGCGCTGGCCGCTGTGGGCTGGGGGCTGAAATTTCGGCCAGAATATCTGGGTTAGGCACCAGCCGAATAGGGGCGGGCACATCATCCCGGCTGATTTTTTTGATTTTTTGCCCAGCCTGCACCTCAGGCCGCCAATCTGCTACCGCTGCGGTGCAAACTGCTGCATCAAACGGAGCGGCGGCCTTCACACATTCCAGCATCTGGCAGGCCGTTTCGCACGGAACACACGTCACACCGGCAGGAGCGCGTAGCGTAGTTGGGCCACTTACCAGCGTAACTGTTGCCCCAAGGTCTGCCAACGCTGCCGCAATGGCATAGCCCTGCTTACCGGATGACCTGTTGGCTAGATACCGTACAGGATCCAGCGGTTCATGCGTGGGGCCTGCCGTTACCAGAACAGATTTATCCACCAAAGGGCCATCCTGCTGTTGCTGATGGCGAAAAAAGGCCAACACGGCATCCAATATATCGGCAGGTTCGGGCATACGGCCTGCACCAAACTCACCGCAAGCCATGGGGCCAATAGCTGGTGGCACAATATGCACACCGCGCTGCTGCAACGTGGCCACATTATCCTGCGTGGCAGCGTGTTCCCACATTCTCACATTCATGGCGGGAACAGCCATGACAGGCGCATCTGTGGCCAATAAAAGCGTGCTGGCCAGATCATCCGCCAGACCTGCTGCCATGCGTGCCAACAAATTGGCAGACGCAGGACAAACAAGAACCAGATCTGCCCAGCGGGAAAGCGCGATATGCCCCATTTCCTGCTCAGCTGTTAACGAAAAGAGGTCTGTATAAACCGGCTCCTCAGTTAACGCTTGCAGGGTAAGTGGAGTTACAAACTGGCCTCCCCCTTCCGTTAACACGCAGCGCACCTGCATGCCCGCACCTTTAAGCAGGCGCACCAGCTCCGGCGCCTTGAAGGCGGCAATACTGCCGCCCACAATGAGCAGAATGGAACGGGGAGGCAAAGCCACATCCATACCTTTTGGCCTTACACGCGCCAGCCGGAATGAATGGCCGCAATACCGCCGGAAAGGGACTGATACCGCACATGAGAGAACCCGGCCTCACGGAACATATCCGCCAGAGTGTCCTGATCTGGGAAAGTGCGGATGCTTTCTGCCAGATACTGGTAGCTATCACGGTCCTTGGCAATCAGGTTGCCCATGGCAGGCAATACCTTGAAAGACCACGCATCATAAATAGGGGCCAGAGCTGCCACCTGAACGCGGGAAAATTCGAGACACAGAAAACGCCCACCGGGCTTGAGTACACGCCGCGCTTCACGCAGCACGGCCATTTTATCTGTGCAGTTGCGCAGGCCAAAAGCGATGGAAACCCGATCTACTGACATATCACGCAGTGGAATGGCTTCTGCATCCACAACGCAAAAAGACAGGTCAGAGACAAAACCACGATCAATGGCCCGGTCCCGCCCAACAGACAGCATGCTGCTGTTGATGTCGGTCATGATAGCGGAACCACCGCCACCCTTCAGCCAGCCAAAGGTGATATCACCCGTGCCACCGGCCAGATCCAACAAAGACATGCCGGGCTGCGGGCCAAGCTCTGTTACAAAAATACGCTTCCATACCCGATGGATGCCAAGGGACATGATGTCATTCATCACGTCATACTTGCCGGCGACGCTATCGAACACGTCACGAACAAGGTTTTTCTTTTCTTCCTTCCTTACGGAACGGAAGCCGAAATCCGTTTCTTCCACTGTTGCGTCAGAAGAAGCGGGGGAGGGCGTAAAGCTGTTGTCGGTCATGGGGTTCCCCTATACCCTGCTTTTTAGCCATGCCGGAACTCCCTGAAGTAGAAACCGTAATGCGCGGGATGCAGATTGCCCTGCAAAACGGTACCATCCAAGAAGCAATTGTGCGCCGTCACGACCTGAGATGGCGGATTCCTGCCGATTTCTCACAAACAATCAAAGGCCGCCGGATAGAAGGCTTTCGTCGCCGGGGCAAATATATTCTTATGCGCCTGTCTGGTGGAATGTCCATAATCTGGCATTTGGGCATGTCTGGGCGCGTGCTTCTCGATTCTCCAACCGAGCCGTTACGGCATGAGCACGTCGTGCTGATTCTGCAGGACGGGAAGCGCTGCGGGTATATAGATCCGCGCCGGTTTGGAATGCTGGATCTGGTGCCCACCGATCAGGAAGAGACCTACCCATTGCTGGCAGGTATGGGGCCTGAGCCACTTGAGCCTGATTTTACCCCCCAAACTTTATTGGCTGCCAGCAAGAACAGGCGGATGCCTATCAAACCTTTTCTGCTTGACCAGAAGGTTGTGGCGGGGTTGGGCAATATTTATGTGTGCGAGGCCTTGTTTCGGGCTGGCATTGCTCCAACCATGCCAGCTTGCAATCTTACCTCCCCCAAAGCCCGCAAGTTGGTGCAGGCCATACGGGATGTGCTGGAAGAGGCCATAGAAGCGGGAGGTTCCAGCCTGAAGGATTATGTGCGCCCAGAAGGCGGGCTCGGATACTTCCAGCACGCATGGCGGGTATATGGGCAAACGGGCAAACCATGCCCCAATTGCCCCGGCGCGCCCGCATGCTCTGGCGTGCAGCAGATAACACAGGCCGGACGATCCACATTTTTTTGTCCCCAAAGGCAGAAAAACGGGTAAAATCCTAGTGGTCGGCACGGAAGAAGCTTGACGGAAGGCGCTTAGGTGCATTACAGCACCGCTTACTCTTTTGGGTAGCGCGTTCCGGCGTGTCTGCCCTTTTAATCTTTCTTAAGTGCTGGACAGAATAGAAACTCATGGCGAATATCGCTTCGGCGCGTAAGCGCATCCGGCAGACCGCGAAGCGGACTGCTCGTAACACCGCCCGCAAATCCCGCATGCGTACTTTCATCAAGAAAGTAGAAACCGCAGTTGAAGCTGGTGATCATGGCGCTGCGCGCGAAGCACTGCGCCTTGCTCAGCCAGAAATCCAGCGTGCGGCCACCAAGGGCGTTATCCACCACAACACTGTGGCCCGCAAGATTTCCCGCCTGTCTGCCCGTGTGAAAGCACTGGCTCCGGCCTGAGGAAAGTGCGGGGCCACCTAATGGTGGCCATCTGACGCTTTGAGATAAAGCCGAATCATCACCTAGATGGTTCGGCTTTGTTTTTATCACCACCTTGGCTGGATAAAGTGCAAGCAGGGCTGGCAGCATGAAATATTGATTGCTCCATTTGCTCTCACTGCTTTACCTTGCTGGATGGCTTGGCGCTGTTCGGGCTATCTTTTTGCAAGATAAAAGCAAGCCTGCACCATAGGCTGCCAAGGCCGTTACAGATGTTGCACAGCACCGGCAGCACACTTGCCGCCAGTTTTGTGAATTGCGTGAACCCATTCGCGCCTTAATGACCGCTCGGGAGCAAAAATGACAATCGGAGTGGACGATGACGAAAGCGCCTTTTCCCGGCTTGAAGACGGCAAGGGGCTTGAGGAATCGTGGCTGCGTATCTGCGCCCGCCTGAAGGGCGAAGTTGGCGAAGTTGAATACCGCACCTGGCTGACCAAAATTGCGCTGGGCCCGATTGATGGCGATGAAATCACCCTGCTTTTACCCACACGCTTTTTGCGCGATTGGGTGCGAAGCCAGTATGGTGACCGCCTGAGTGAACTGTGGAACCAGGAAATACCCAATATCCGCCGGGTAGAGTTGCAGGTTGCCCGCGCTGGTGATCCTGCCCCCATACCGTTGGAAGATATTCCCGGCGCCAGTGCAGCAACACCCGCGCAGGAAGAGGCAACCCCAGCAGCACGCACCGCGCCAGAAGTGCGGAGTGATTTGGTAACCGCGCTGGATAGCCGCTTTACGTTTGATACGTTCGTGGTGGGCAAGCCAAACGAATTTGCTTATGCCTGCGCCCGCCGTGTTGCAGAAAAGCCCTCCAGCGTTGGGTTTAACCCGCTGTTTCTTTATGGCGGCGTTGGGCTGGGTAAAACGCACCTGATGCACGCCATCGGGGCCGAGCTGATCCAGAGCGGCAACGTGTCTGTGGCCTACATGTCTGCCGAAAAGTTCATGTATCGGTTTATTGCGGCCATTCGCTCTCAGTCCACCATCGAGTTCAAGGAACAACTGCGCTCCGTTGATGTGTTGATGATTGACGATCTGCAGTTCCTGATCGGCAAGGACAACACGCAGGAAGAGTTTTTCCATACCTTTAATGCGCTGGTGGATGCCGGGCGGCAGATTGTGGTTTCGGCTGATAAATCTCCATCCGATCTATCGGGACTGGAAGATCGGCTGCGCACGCGTTTGGGCTGCGGCATGGTGGCAGATATTCACGCCACTACGTTTGAATTGCGTATTTCCATTCTGGAATCAAAAGCTGCTGCGTCTGGCGTTGTGGTGCCCGGTAAGGTTCTGGAGTTTCTGGCGCACAAAATCACGTCCAACGTGCGTGAACTGGAAGGCGCGCTTAACCGCCTGATTGCTCATGCCAACCTGTTTGGGCGCCCCGTTACGCTGGAAGCTACGCAGGAAGTGCTGCACGATATCCTTAAGGCACACGACCGGCGTGTGACGATTGAGGAAATCCAGAAAAAAGTGGCAGAGCACTGGAATATCCGCCTCACAGACATGTCATCCGCCCGTAGGGCGCGCAATGTTGCGCGGCCCCGGCAGGTTGCCATGTATCTGGCCAAGCAGCTTACAAGCCGCTCGCTGCCAGAAATTGGGCGCAAGTTCGGTAATCGTGACCACACAACCGTTATGCATGCGGTAAATCGCGTTACGGAACTTATGGGGCTGGATGCAGCTTTTGCAGAAGATGTGGAACTCCTACGGCGGATGCTGGAAAGCTGAAAACGTAGAGATTCCAAAGGGATTGACTGATAACGCCCACCTGTTACTTTTCGAGGTGGAAAAAGCGGATGCCTCTTGCAAAACAGAGGCCCTGTCTTGCAGGAAAGAGGGTTAGATGAAGTTTTCGGCGGAACGCGCAACACTGCTTAAGGCGTTGGCCCATATCCAGAGTGTTGCGGAAAAGCGTAACACCATACCCATTCTAGCCAATGTTCTTATTCAGGCAGCTAACGGACAGCTCAGCCTGAAAGCCACAGATATGGAAATTGAAGTGGTTGAGGAAGTTCCCGCCAAAATCACGCGGGAAGGGGCCACAACGGCCCCCGCAGCTGTTTTGTACGAAATTGTGCGCAAGTTGCCCGATGGCGTGGATGTAGAACTGGATCAGGCCGATAGCGAAGGCCCACTTCTGCTGCGTGCCGGCCGCTATGCCACCCGCCTGAACGTGCTGAGCGTGGATGATTTTCCATCCATGGGGGCTGGGGATTTCCCGCATCGGTTCAAATTGCCTGCCACTACACTGCATTCGCTCATAGACCGCACACGGTTTGCCATCTCCACCGAAGAAACCCGCTATTACCTGAACGGTATCTTCCTGCATGGCACGGAAGTGGATGGAGAACCGAAACTGCGCGCCGTGGCGACTGACGGGCACCGTCTGGCCCGCGTAGAAGCTGACTTGCCTGCGGGTGCTGCCGGGATGCCGGGCGTTATTGTCCCGCGCAAAACAGTGGCCGAAGTGCGCAAGCTGATTGATGAAGCGCCGGAAGAAGTGGAAATTGCACTTTCTGAAACGCGCATCCAGTTCACGGCAGGGCCAGTTACACTCACATCCAAGCTGATTGACGGCACGTTCCCTGAATATGAACGCGTTATCCCACGCAACAACACACGCATTCTGCGGGTTGGTAAAAAAGACTTTGCCGATGCCGTGGCCCGTGTTGCTGCCATTAGTCAGGAACGTTCCCGTCCGGTAAAGCTAACGCTCGAGCCCGGCTTGCTTACTCTGTCTGCCAGCAGTGCCGAACAGGGGGTGGCCAAGGAAGAACTGGATGACAACCGCATTTCCTACGATGCAGAAGGGTTGGAAATCGGCTTTCAGGCCCGCTACCTCAACGACATCACAGATCAGGTAGAAAAAGAGGTGGAATTTGCGTTTGCTGATAGCGCATCCCCCACCATTGTGCGCGATGTAGATAGCCCATCCGCACTGTATGTTCTCATGCCGATGCGCGTGTGATCCGCTTTTTTGCTTTAACACTTACGGCCTGCCAGTATTGCCCAAATGCAGGCAGGCCAGCAGAAGCAGCGTGGCATGCCCCGGCTTCTTAAACTTACGCTTTCCAATTTTCGCAATTACGAACGGCTTGTATGGTCTCCCGATTCAAGCCTGTTAGTACTAACGGGTGAAAACGGCAGCGGCAAAACCAATTTGCTTGAAGCGGTTTCTCTTCTCTCTCCGGGCAGAGGCCTGCGCGCGGCACCCCTTACACAATTCGGCCGCATGGGTGCAACCAACTGGGGCATTTCTGCGCGCATTGAAACTGAAGATGAGTTTCTTGAACTGGGCACCGGTACACAAGGGGGGCAGGAGAGGCCTCGCCGCGTTTTTTTACTAAATGGGCGGCAGATCCGGGGGCAGGAGGCGTGGGAAGATACCCTCGCCACTGTGTGGATCACCCCGCAGATGGACCGGTTGTTTAGTGAGGGCGCATCCGGCAGACGGCGCTTTCTGGACCGTCTGGTTATGGCAGTTACGCCCCACCATGCGCGAGAACTGGCAGCGTATGATCGCGCCATGACACAACGTAACAAACTGCTGCAAACACGCTTTTCCGAACACTCATGGCTATCCGGGCTAGAGGCATCCATGGCGCGGCATGCTGTGGCTGTTGCCGCGGCTCGGCAAGAGACCGTGCGCCAGATTTGCCATTACGCCCAAAATGGTCTGGGGGCTTTTCCTGCTGCCATTGCAACATTGGAATGCGCTGTAGCCCAAAAACTGGAAACATCTCCAGCACTGGCCGTAGAGGACTGGCTGCGCGAAAAACTCGCCGATCTGCGCGAAGATGATGCAGCACGTGGCCGGGCCACATTTGGCACGCATCGCAGTGATTTTCTGCTGGAAGATCTTTCGTCCAGACAACCCGCTGCACTAGCAAGCACCGGGCAGCAAAAATCCTTGCTTATTGGTGTTGTGCTGGCACATGCCCGGCTTGTAACGGATTATCGTGGGCAGCCCCCCATCTTGCTCATGGATGAACCTTTGGTGCATCTGGATGCCGCGCGCCGGGCCTCATTACTGGAAATTGTGCAGGATTTTCGCACAACCGTGTTGCTTACCGGCACAGATCAGGCGCCTTTTGCCCCCCTTAAGCAGACTGCCCAGTTTGAAACCCTGAAAAACGGAGCTTTTTTGCTCTCAGGGTCATAAAACA
Organism: Acetobacter oryzoeni; assembly: GCF_004014775.2. Lineage (NCBI taxonomy): Bacteria > Pseudomonadati > Pseudomonadota > Alphaproteobacteria > Acetobacterales > Acetobacteraceae > Acetobacter > Acetobacter oryzoeni. Next base: position 1,191,236 of record NZ_CP042808.1, on the reverse strand, counting down.
TGCTGCTCAATCTGGCCCCAGAGGTTTGATCAGGGTATAAGAATAAAAGGTTTTTTGTTCTTTCCTGTACGGAGCGTACCGTTCTTATGACCGACCTCTCTCAGCCCACGCCATCTGCCGTTTCCGAAGAGTATGATGCCGCGTCGATCTCTGTGCTGAAGGGGCTGGATGCTGTCCGTAAACGGCCCGGCATGTATATTGGTGATACGGATGATGGTTCCGGCCTGCACCACATGGCGTTTGAAATTATTGATAACGCGGTGGATGAGGCTCAGGCTGGTTTTGCATCTCGCTGCGTTGTCACTTTCAATGCAGATGGCAGTGTGAGCGTGCGTGATAACGGGCGCGGCATTCCTACGGATATGCATGCTGAAGAAGGCATTAGCGCTGCTGAAGTGGTGCTGACCCGCCTGCATGCTGGTGGCAAATTCAACCAGAACTCCTACAAGGTTTCTGGCGGTTTGCACGGCGTGGGTGCCGCTGTGGTGAATGCGCTGTCCGAATGGATGGAAGTACGCATCTGGCGCAACGGGCAGGAACATTTCATTCGCTTCCAGCACGGTGAGCGTGATGCCCCGCTGGAAGTGGTTGGCCCTTCTTCCGAACCCTCTGGCACGGAAGTCACTTTCAAACCCAGCAGTGAAACATTCCCCAAAACGGATTTTGATTTCACCATTCTGGAGCGCCGCCTGCGTGAACTGGCCTTCCTGAACTCCGGGCTAGAAATTGTGCTGCGTGATGCACGCGTTACCCCCGTGCGGGAAGAAAAATTCTTTTACGAAGGCGGGCTGGAAGCTTTTGTAAACTGGCTGGATCGGTCTCGTACCTCGCTGTTTGCCCCGCCCATTACCGGCAGCCTAGAAAACCCGGATAACGGCATTAAGGTAGAGTTTGCTCTGACATGGAACGATAGCTTCCATGAAACCATGCTGTGCTTCACCAACAACATTCCGCAACGCGATGGTGGGGCCCATCTGGCAGGTTTCCGTCAGGCGCTTACCCGTGTTGTTGGTAAATATGCAGAAAGCATTGCCAAAAAAGATGCGCTCTCCCTGCAGGGGGAAGATATGCGTGAAGGGCTGACGGCTGTTCTGTCCGTTAAAGTTCCAGACCCCAAGTTCTCATCCCAGACCAAGGACAAGCTGGTTTCTTCCGAAGTGCAGCCCGTTGTGCATGCCGCAGCAGCCGACATTATCAGCCACTGGTTTGAAACCCACCCCAAAGAAGCAAAAATTGTTATCTCCAAGGTGCTGGATGCTGCCTCTGCGCGTGAAGCCGCCCGTAAGGCGCGGGAGCTAACACGCCGCAAGGGTGTACTGGATGTTTCCTCGCTTCCCGGTAAGCTGGCAGACTGTCAGGCGCGTGACCCCGCCAAAGCTGAACTGTTTATTGTGGAGGGTGATTCCGCAGGCGGTACCGCCAAGCAGGGACGTGACAGACGCTTTCAGGCCATTCTGCCGCTTAAGGGTAAGATCCTGAACGTAGAACGTGCACGGTTTGACCGTATGCTGGGTTCTGCCGAAATTGGCACGCTTATTACCGCATTGGGCACAGGCATTGGCCGTGGTGAGCCAGAGCAGGGTGGTTTTTCTATTGAGAAGCTCCGCTACCACCGCATTGTCATCATGACTGACGCTGACGTGGACGGCTCTCATATCCGCACACTGTTGCTGACTTTCTTCTTCCGCCAGATGCCGGAACTGATCGAACGCGGTTACCTCTATATCGCCCAGCCGCCTCTTTACCGCGCCAAACGCGGGAATGAAGAAACTTATCTGAAAGACGATGCAGCACTTGAGCAGTATCTGCTCAACAAGGCCCTGAGCAACGCCAGCTTTGTTTACACGGATAAACGCGTTGTAAGTGGTGAAGAACTGGCAGCAGACCTTCCGTTCATCCGGCAGGCGGCGCAGGCCATCAACCGCCTTTCCAACCGTATTCCTTCCTGGATTATTGAGCAGGTAGCCTTGGCTGGCGCGCTGACAACGGATGTAGAGCAGCTCCAGCAGCGGATGCCCGCACTGCAGCAGCGCCTTGATGCGGCATCTGCTGAAAATGAAAAAAGCTGGAAAGCCGTTGCCAGCACCGATGGTGTGGAACTGGCCCGCAATGTGCGTGGAGTAGGGGAAGTGTACCGCATTGACCCAACCATGTTGGCCAGTAACGACGCCCGCTGGCTGACCATGCAGGCAAACCGCCTGCAAAAAGACTTTGCAGAGGGCGTGGCGTTGAAAAACGATACCACCGAGCACCAGCTGAGCGGTCCGGCTGATCTTTACGCCCGTCTTCTGGCTCAGGGCCGCCGTGGGCTGACCATCAACCGCTTTAAAGGTCTGGGCGAAATGAATGATGCCCAGCTTTGGGAAACCACGCTGGATCCGGCCATGCGCACACTGCTGCAGGTACGTGTAGGTGATGTGGAAGAAGCAGGCGATGTTTTCACCACCCTGATGGGCGATATTGTTGAACCGCGCCGTGACTTCATTGTCGGCAACGCACTCAAGGTTGCCAATCTGGACGTCTAATACCCGCACAAACAAGGGAGAGAATTTATCTCTCCCTTGCAGAAGCTACAAAAAAAGCCGCAGCCTGAATAATCAGGTTGCGGCTTTTTGCTGGAAAGCAAGCTGGCTGCTTACCCCTTAATGAGAGCATCAATCTGTTTAAACTGCTCCAGCAAGGCAGGCAGGCTTTTAAGTGGCAGCATGTTGGGGCCATCGCTCGGTGCTTGGTCCGGGTTCTCATGCGTTTCAATAAACAGAGATGCCACACCAATTGCCAAAGCTGCACGAGAGAGCACAGGGGCAAACTCTCGCTGGCCGCCAGATGCGCCACCCAAACCACCGGGCTGCTGCACAGAATGCGTGGCATCAAACACAACTGGGCAACCGGTTTGAGCCATAATGGGCAGGCCGCGCATATCGTTTACCAGCGTATTATAGCCAAAGCTGGTGCCGCGTTCGCACAGCATGATGCGATTATTACCGGTGGAGGCAATTTTGGCCGCCACGTGCTTCATATCCCACGGAGCAAGAAACTGGCCTTTTTTCACATTGACCGCAGCACCAGTTTTACCAGCAGCTAACAGCAAATCCGTCTGGCGGCACAGAAAAGCAGGAATTTGCAGCACATCTACAGCTTCAGCCACAGGGGCGCACTGTTCTGGCGCGTGCACGTCTGTCAGCACCGGAATATCCAGCGTGTTGCGCACATTTGCCAGAATATCCAGCCCTTCTGCCATGCCAATGCCACGTGCGCTAGAAATGCTAGTGCGGTTGGCTTTATCGAACGAACTTTTATAGATCAGCCCGATACCAGTCTTCTGGCAGATTTCCTTCAGCGCTGTGGCTGTTTCCATGGCATGAGCCGCAGATTCAATCTGGCACGGCCCGGCGATCAGCACAAAAGGCTGATCGTTCCCGATGTACAAAGACCCAAGCTGGAAATCTGAACCCAATGCCTGCGTCATGCTTTTTTAGCCTTTTCCAGTGCAGCTCCCACAAAACCGGCAAACAGCGGATGCGGTGCAAATGGCCGAGACTTCAGTTCCGGGTGATACTGCACAGCAATGAACCACGGATGATCTGGGTATTCCACCACTTCTGGCAAGATGCCATCTGGTGAAAGACCAGAGAACTTCATCCCGGCTTTTTCAAGCTGATCCTTGTAATGAATATTCACCTCATACCGGTGGCGATGCCGCTCACGGATGGAAGTTGCGTTATACACTTCCGCTGCGCGGGAACCTTCAATCAGCTTGGCAGGGTAGGACCCAAGGCGCATGGTGCCGCCCAGTTCTCCGCCTTCGCTCCGGCGCAGGCGTTCGTTACCGCGTGCCCATTCCGTCATCAGGCCTACCAGAGGCTCTTCCGTATAGCCAAATTCAGTGGAAGACGCATTGGGCAGGTTTGCCAGATTGCGGGCGCATTCAATAACCGCCATCTGCATGCCAAAGCATATCCCAAGAAACGGAATACCTTTTTCACGCGCAAAGCGAATGGCTTCAATCTTGCCCTGAGACCCACGCTCACCAAATCCGCCGGGCACCAGAATGGCATCTACATCGCCCAACTTGGCTTCCAGTGATGCAGGATCTTTTTCAAAAACCTCGGCATCCACCCAGTCCAGAACAACCTTGGTGCGGTGGGCAATGCCACCATGTAGCAGGGCTTCGTTCAGAGATTTGTAGCTATCCAGTAGGGCTGTGTATTTGCCAACCACGGCAATACGCACCTCGTTATCCGGGTGACGGATGGCATCTACAATCTTTTCCCACCCTGTCAGATCTGGTTCTTCTGCATGTGGCAGACCGAAGTAACGGAGCACTTCGGTATCCATACCTTCTGCGTGGTAGGAGAGGGGGCAGGAGTAAATGGTGTCCACATCCCGCGCGGCAATAACGGCTTCTGGCCGCACGTTACAGAAGTTGGCAATCTTGCGCCGTTCTGTTGGTGGAATGGGGCGATCACACCGGCACAGCAGAATTTGCGGCTGAATACCCACATTCTGCAATTCCTTAACGGAATGCTGGGTCGGCTTGGTTTTCAGCTCACCCGCAGAAGGGATCCACGGCAGCAGCGTAAGGTGCACAACCATGGTCTGATCCGGGCCCAGATCATTGCGCAGCTGACGGATCGCTTCCAGAAACGGCAGGCTTTCAATATCGCCAACTGTGCCGCCAATTTCCACCAATACGAAATCCAGATCATCCGTATTGGCCACAACAATATCTTTAATGGCATCCGTAATATGCGGGATAACCTGCACGGTTGCGCCCAGATAATCACCACGCCGTTCACGCGCGATAACGTCTGAATAAATCTTACCTGTTGTGGTGTTGTCTTCCTTGGAAGCATTCACCCCTGTGAAGCGTTCGTAGTGGCCAAGATCAAGATCTGTCTCGGCACCATCCTCAGTCACAAAGACTTCCCCGTGCTGGTAGGGGCTCATGGTGCCGGGATCAACGTTCAGGTAGGGATCAAGCTTGCGTAGGCGCACTTTGTAGCCACGCGCCTGCAACAGGGCAGCAAGGGCAGCAGATGCAATGCCTTTGCCAAGAGAGGATACCACACCACCGGTGATAAAAACAAAGCGGGTCATGAGCAGACTTCCTACACGGACATGGCCGGGCGGGTAAAGATGGACAAACGCAAACTACCGCATGCCACAGGACATGCGGAGCTGAAGGGATAAAAGGGCTCTCTCCTCACACATGGCGGAAAGGAGAGAGTAACCTGCATTTTACGGATGCGCCGGAGCAGCAGGCGCGGGCGTGGTGGCTGCCGGGGGCTGGGCCAGAATATCGTGCCCTTCACCCGTAACAGAGCCTTTGTAAAGCACGGCCAGCAACAGGGAAAGCAGCATGAACACACCAGCCAGCACAGCCGTTGTGCGCGTAAGCAGGTTGGCTGTTCCACGGCCGGACATGAAAGCCCCCATGCCCTGGCTGCTGCCAATTCCAAGGCCACCGCCTTCACTCCGCTGAATTAGCACAACGCCAATCAGGGCTATGGTCACACAGAAATGCAGGATCAGCAGGGCTGTGGTCATGTCAGATTCCAGATCAGAACAGCAAATCAGGCAGCAGATGCTGCGCTGACGATGGAAAGAAACGCGTCCGCCTTAAGGCTGGCGCCGCCAACAAGCGCACCCGCCACTTCAGGAATGGGCAAGATGTTGGCCGCATTCCCGGCGTTTACGGACCCTCCATACAGGATTTTGATGACTTTTCCAGCCTCTCCAAACTGCCGCACCAATTCTTCACGCAGGAATTTCATGGTTTCGGCTATCTGATCGGTGGTGGCAGCAAGGCCTGTACCAATTGCCCAGATGGGCTCATACGCCAGAATACCGTTGAAACCATCGGGCAGGGAACCCTTGATCTGCCAACCCAGCGCATCAAAGTGCTCACCGGTTTCGCGCTGATCTTCTGTTTCACCAATACAGACAATAGGGGTGAGCCCGGCTTTGGCAGCGGCCATGGCTTTTTCACGCACCGTTTCGTCCAGCTCACCATGTTCCTGACGGCGTTCTGAATGGCCCAGAACAACATAAGACACGCCCAGATCGGCCAGCATGGGGGCAGAAATATCACCCGTATGCGCCCCAGAAACTTCCTGATGGCAATCCTGCGCACCCAGCTTTACCGGTGTGGGCTTAAGCATATCTGTTAGCAGCCCAAGCTGGGTAAAGGGCGGGCATACCACAACATCTGCGCTGTTGGCGGGCAGGCCGCTGGTAATAGCCTTGACGAGTTCCTGCGAATCACGGCTTAGGCCATTCATTTTCCAGTTGCCGACAATAATCTGTCTGGTCATGCCCTGCTCCTTGCCTGTAGCGCGCCATGCCAACGGGCACGCGCGTTTTACAATATGGTTCTTCCATGAAGGCTAAACCATAGACGCACCCTTTGGGGCAAGAGAGCAGGCGCCTTATTCTTGCCTGTCTGGCGTGCAGGCACGGTTATGTCTGGTCAAGCACCGCAGCTACCCTTATGGTGCCGCGCCTGTGCATACCCTTTTGTGGTATGGTTTTTTTTAAAGCATAGCTGTGGATCCATCGGGTCATGATTTCCTATCTACGTCGCGTTTTTGTTGAGTCCTGGCTGGGCCGGGTGACTGCAATTGTCATTTTTCTGGCGTTTGTCGGCTGGGGAATAGGCGATGTTATGGGCTATATGGGGGAAGAAACAGATGTTGTTGCCAAAGTGGGGCAACAGCAGGTTTCTGCCGATGATCTGGCCACAGCCCTGCAATCTGAACTACCAACTATTGCGCGCCAGATGGGGGTGACGGACCCATCGCAAATTCCTCTGGCCATGCAGCGGCAGGTTGCCTACCAGATTCTGCACCGCCTGATTGGGCAGGCAGAACTGCTGAACACTGCACAGAAGCTGAAAGTGGCCGTGCCTGATTCGGCCGTGCGGGATGAAGTGTTCTCGCTCCCTTATTTCAAAGGGGCCAATGGCCAGTTTGACCGCGCCAGCTTTAATCAGAAACTGCGTGACCGCGGGCTAACCGAGCAGCGCTTTTTGGATATGGTGCGGAATGATCTGACAACCCGCACCATTCTGCAGCCTTTGGCACAGGCTGGCAGCGTTTCCGACACAATGCTTCAGCGTTTTCTCACCTACGGTGCAAAAACGCGCGTGGTGGATTTTGTAAGCATTCCGTTTGACGCACAGCCCACACCCAAAGCGCCAGACGATGCTGTGCTCCAGCGCTATTACAACAACCATCCGTGGATGTTCCGCACGCCGGAATTGCGCCATGCCAAAATTGTGGTGCTTTCCCCCCAAACAGTGGCAGACAGCATCACCTTGGATGAAGCTGACATCAAACGCATTTATGATGAGCAGAAATCCCGCTACAACGTGCCAGAAACGCGCGATATTCAGCTGATAACCCTGCAAAATCAGGCGCAGGCAACCGCCATTGCCAATGCATGGAAAGTAGGTGGCAACTGGCAGGCTATCCAGAACAGCGCAAAAGATGCCGCAGCGGTAGAAATGCCAAATGCACGCCCATCCACCATTCCTTCCGCCACCTTGCGGCAGGCGGTTTTTCAGGCACCTGAAGGACAGGTGAGTGATCCGCTTAAAACAGAAGGGGGATGGGCTGTTTTTCGCGTTACCAAAATAACGGCTCCGCATACCACGCCGTATGAGGATGCCAAAAAAGACATTCTCTCACAGTATCGGGCCGCTGTTGCGCCATCGGTTGCGGGTGAACGCAAACGCAAACTGCAAGATGCCCTTGCAGGCAAAGGGCTGGATGCCATTCCGGCTGATCTGGGTGCTGTTGCTGCCGCTGGCACACTGGATGCACAGGGCCTGACTGCAGATAAGGAACCCGCACCGCTGCCTGCATCGGGCAAGCTGCGTGAAGCCATTATCCACCAGATTTTCACGCAAAAACCCGGCGCTCGCGCAACGCTTGTTGATGGGCCAGACAACAGCAGCTTTGCTGTGGAAGTAGATACCGCAACGCCAGCAGCGCCACGCACCTTTGAGCAGGCACATGCAGATGTTCTGGCCGCATGGCAGGCAGAAGCCCGCAAACATGCCGCAAATGAGCAGGCAACAAACCTGTATCTGGCAGCCAAAAACAAGCAGGCTCTGGCAGCAACAAACGCACCGGGCACACAGATGACGCGGGATGCGGCATTCTCCTACGCCAAGCCCAACAAAAATATACCAGATGCATTGATGGACTATCTGCCGCGCATGCAGCCGGGGCAGGCAGTTATGGCGGAAGATGATGGCCACTTCCTTGTGGCGGTTGTTACAAAACTGTTCGTGCCCAATCCGCCAGCGCCTGCCGATGGCGTGCAGCGCCTGAAAGATTCTCTGGCGCAGGCCGATAGTGATGATCTGGTTGCCAGTTACGTTGAAGCATTAAGCAAACGCACGCCGCCCCACATTAATGAACGCGCCGTTATGGCCACACTATCTGCAGCCGGATTTGGAGGAGCAGCCACGCCATGAGCATTACCGCACGCATTGCGCCTTCACCCTCTCGGCAGGAATGTGAGGCCGCTTGGGCGCAAGGTCTGCCTTCTGTTGTGTTCTCTGTAGAAGCCGCAGATCTGCTTACGCCGGTTTCAGCCTATCTGCGCCTTGCACGCTTTGATAGTGGCACAGGCAAAAACACGCTGTTGCTAGAAAGTGTAGAAGGCGGTACATCCCGCGGGCGGTATTCTGTTATTGCCCTCAAACCGGATATCATCTGGACCTGCCATAACGGGCAGATCACCTTGGATGAAAACCCGGAAAACCCGGATAGCGCCCCGCGCATTCTGACAGAAAAGCCGCTGGAAAGCCTGCGTGCACTCATCCACGCCACGCGTCTGGAGCTGCCCGAGGGTGTGCCCCCTATGGTGGCGGGCCTGTTTGGGTATCTGGGCTATGACATGGTGCGCCAGATGGAGCATCTGCCAGATGCCCCACCGGATGACCTGAACCTGCCTGAATCCATTCTGATGCGTCCCGGTCTTTTTGCTGTGTTTGACACGGTGAGTGACGAACTCATTCTGGCCGCACCCGTTCGCCCGCAAAAAGATGAAACCGCAGGGCAAGCTTGGGATAAAGCGCAAGACCTGCTCCGCCGTGCGCGGGAATGTCTGGCAGGGGCGCTTCCGCCTTTACCCAAACCGCCAGAAAACCTGCCCGAACCTGCCGAGCCGCGCTCCTCATTCAGCAAGGATGAATTCTGTCAGGCTGTTGAGCGTATTCAGGATTATATTGCCGCCGGCGATGCCTTTCAGGTTGTGCCCAGCCAGCGTTTTTCCACACCGTTTCCGCTGCCATCTCTGGCGCTGTATCGTACGCTGCGGCGCATCAATCCGGCGCCATTCCTGTTCCATCTGGATTTTGGTGAGTTCTCGCTTGTCGGCTCCTCGCCCGAAATTCTGGTGCGCTTGCAGAATGGCACCATGACGGTACGCCCACTTGCGGGCACGCGCCCACGCGGCAAAACGGCCGAGGAAGATCTGCGGCTTGAAAAAGACCTTCTGGCCGATCAGAAAGAATTAGCCGAACACCTGATGCTGATAGACCTTGGCCGTAATGATGTAGGCCGTGTCAGCATTCCCGGCACGGTGAAAGTAACGGAACGATTCGTCATTGAGCGTTTCAGCCACGTCATGCACATCTCTTCCAACGTGCAGGGCACGCTCAAGCCAGAACTGGAAGCGCTGGATGCTCTTGTGGCCGCTTTTCCCGCAGGCACACTTACGGGCGCGCCTAAAATCCGCGCCATGGAAATTATTGATGAAGTTGAGCGCACCCGCCGCGCCACCTATGCCGGGTGCATTGGCTATTTTGGTGCTGGCGGCAACATGGATACCTGTATCGGGCTGCGTATGGCCGTTGTAAAAGACGGGCAAATGCATGTGCAGGCAGGCTGTGGCGTAGTAGCAGACAGTGTGCCCGAAACAGAATATGAAGAAACACGCCATAAAGCGCGCGCCGTATTCCGCGCCGCAGAAGCTGCGCTGGAACAGGCAAGGGCTGGGCGTTCCTAATGCCGCTTCTGTTTCATTCTTATTTGACCCCAACAGCACATAAGGTCATCATTCGGCCATGATCCTTCTGATCGACAATTATGACAGCTTCACCTTCAACCTCGTTCACTACTTGGGTGAACTGGGTGTGCAGTGTGACGTACGCCGCAATGATACCCTGAGTGTGGAAGATGCGCTGGCTCTTAAGCCAGAAGCCATCGTGCTTTCTCCCGGCCCATGCTCCCCCAATGAGGCGGGGATCTGCTGCGATCTGATATCTGCCGCAGCCGGCAAGGTGCCAGTTTTTGGGGTGTGCTTGGGGCATCAGGCTATTGGGCAGGTGTTTGGCGCAGAAGTAGTGCGTGCACCTACGCCCATGCACGGCAAGGTCAGCCCCGTTTTTCATAACGGGCAAGATGTTTTTGCAGGACTACCCAACCCATTCAATGCCACGCGCTACCATAGCCTCACGCTTGAACCCGCCAGCATTCCTGATGCTCTGGAAGTTACGGCGTGGACGGAAGACGGCGTGATTATGGGTGTGCGCCACCGGCAATATCCTATTTTGGGCGTGCAGTTCCATCCAGAAAGCATTGCCTCGGAATACGGTCATGATCTGATGAAAAACTTTCTTTCCATCGCTGCTGCCTGGAAAGAAAAACAGGCCGTTGCCTGATGCCTGTTCCCACTCAGGACACCACGCCTCAGCAGGCAGGTGAACAGTTTTTTTCCTCCATTCTGGCACGTGTCGCTGAAGGACAGACACTCAGCGCAGCCGAAGCAGAAGCCGCTTTTGGCGTGATTATGGATGGCCTGATTGCACCAGAGCGTATTGCGGCTTTTCTTATGGCCTTACGCGTGCGTGGGGAAACACAGGAAGAACTGCTGGGCGGTGTAACCGCCTTGCGCGCCCGTATGCACAGCGTACCCGCCATGCCAACCGATACAATAGACGTATGCGGCACGGGCGGAGACAATTACGGCACGCTGAATGTATCCACCGCCGTGGCGTTTGTAATGGGTGCGCTGGGTGTGCCTGTTGCCAAGCATGGCAACAGGGCTATTTCCTCCCGATCAGGCGCTTCCGATGTGCTGGCCGCGCTGAGTGTGCCGCTTTCTGCACAGGCTGAAGTGCTGGCGGAACAGATGCAAGCGCATAAGGCCGTCTTTTTATCTGCCCCGCACCATCACCCCGCCATGCGTTTTGCTGCCCCGGTACGTAAAGCCCTGGGTGTGCGCACGCTGTTTAACTTGATGGGCCCTTTGGTAAATCCGGCGGGTGTTAAGCGGCAACTGGTGGGCGTGTTCTCACCCACATGGCTAGAGCCGATGGTCAATGTGCTCAAAAATCTGGGCTCCCAGAAAGTCTGGGCCGTATGCGGCCTGCCATCAGACGGGCAGGGCGGCATTGATGAAATTACGCTGGCAGGCCCCACGCAGGTTATGGCGCTAGAAAATGGTGCCATCTGCCCGTTTTCCATTACGCCGGAAATGGCTGGCCTTGCCTATGCCCCCGTTAGCGCCATATTGGGGGGAGATGCCCAATATAACGCACAAGCTCTGGAAGCTTTGTTGCATGGCGCACCCGGGGCATATCGTGATACAGTGGTTTTGAACGCCGCCTGCGCACTCCACGTGGCAGGGCGGGTAACGCTCCTGCGGGACGGACGCATTGATCCGCAGGCCTTGCGGGAAAGTGTGGCTCTGGCTGCACGCCCACTGGATGATGGCACGGCTTTGGCGGTGCTGAATGGTTTGCGTGCTTCCACCCCGGATGCACGCGCCTGAGACATGACAGGATAATCATGAACGATACACCACTCGCGTCCTCGGCAGGTTCTGCTCCGGACATTCTTGCCAGCAAGATTGACGAACTGCCGGATGTTCTCTCCCGCATCTGCGCACGCACCAAGCTGGAAGTTGAACATCGCTCCACCCTGATGTCCCTTAAGGAAATCACGGCCAAAGCGCAGGAAACCAAAGAGGCCCCACGCGGGTTTGGTCGGGCCCTGAAGGAAAAAGCTGCGGACCGTGCCGTTGGCCTGATTGCAGAAATCAAGAAGGCTTCTCCTTCTGCCGGTATCCTGCGTGAAACCTATGATCCTGCAGAAATTGCCGCAGAATACGAGCAAGCTGGCGCAGCCTGTATTTCCGTGCTGACGGAAAGCTCCTGCTTTCATGGTGATAATGAAGATCTGGGCAAGGCGCGGGCGGCATGCTCCCTTCCAGTTCTGCGCAAGGATTTTATCCTTGATCCATGGCAGGTTTATGAAAGCCGCATGATCGGGGCAGATTGCATTCTGCTGATTATGTCCATCCTGTCCGATGAAATGGCGCTGGAACTGGTTGACCACGCCAAAGGGCTGGACATGGATGTGCTGGTGGAAGTGCATGATGAGGAAGAACTCAACCGCGCCCTTGCGCTGGATACCTTCCTGATCGGTATCAACAACCGCAACCTCAAAACACTTCAGACCAGTCTGGATACCACGCGGGAACTTTCTCCGCTTGTGCCGCCGGATCGGATTATTGTGTCTGAAAGCGGTATTAAAACGCATGAAGATATCGTTCAGCTTTCTGGCATCGGTGTAACGGGCTTTCTGGTAGGTGAATCCCTGCTGCGTAATCCGCACCCGGGAGATGCAGCCAAAAAACTTCTGGGGCTGGCCTAACGTGGCCTCCTCTCCAGCACTCACACATCTGGATGCGGCGGGACATGCCCATATGGTGGATGTTTCCGCCAAGGCTGCCACACGCCGCAAGGCTGTTGCCACCGGGGCTATTATTATGCAGCCCCAAACGCTGGAAATGATCCTTTCAGGCGCAGCGCCAAAAGGTGATGTTCTGGCAACAGCCCGGATTGCTGGCATTATGGCCGCAAAAAAAACAGCCGATATTATTCCGCTCTGCCATCCGCTTAGCCTGAGCAGTGTAACAGTGGATCTGGCGCCGAACGATAACAGGATCGAGATTACCGCAACTGTTACAACAACCGGCGCAACCGGGGTGGAAATGGAAGCGTTAACCGCCGTGTCTGCTGCAGCCCTTACACTTTATGATATGTGCAAAGCAGTTGACCGCGGCATGCAGATAGAAAATATAAAGCTCCTTCACAAAAGTGGAGGACGCTCAGGAGACTACAACGCTGCATAATGAATCACGCGAAACACCATGCGGTTTTACTGGGCCTTTAGGAAATACCTGAAGATCTGGAAACGGATGCCGCTGTTACGCACCATTTATTACGAACTGTTTACATATCGCAGAAGGTTCATCACGCATGGGAACGAACGCCAAACAGGTCGGTAAGGCAGGGAATAATGGTCCTTCCTTAACACGAGACCAGTTTCTTAAAGCCTACTATGACATGCTTCTGATCCGCCGCTTTGAAGAAAAAGCCGGGCAACTTTACGGCATGGGTCTGATTGGCGGTTTCTGCCACCTGTATATCGGGCAAGAAGCTGTGGTGGTTGGTATCCAGATGAGCCTGAAAGAAGGCGATAAGCTGATTACATCTTACCGAGATCACGGCCAGATGCTGGTGGCCGGTATGACCCCCCGCGGCGTGATGGCAGAACTGACGGGCCGCTCTACCGGGTATTCCCACGGTAAGGGTGGCTCTATGCACATGTTCTCCCGCGAGAAGAACTTTTACGGTGGCCACGGCATTGTTGGCGCGCAGGTTTCTCTGGGCATCGGGCTGGCATTTGCCAACAAATACCGTGATACGGATGAAGTTTCCGTAGCTTATTTTGGTGATGGCGCAGCCAATCAGGGCCAGGTTTACGAAAGTTTCAATCTGGCTGCTCTGCTCAAGCTCCCCTGTATTTTTGTTATTGAAAACAACCGTTACGGTATGGGCACCGCTGTTGAGCGGGCGTCTGCATCGCACGAACTCTACAAAAATGGCGAGCCGTGGGGCATTCCCGGCAAGCGGGTGGATGGCATGGATGTTGCCGCCGTATATGCCGCAGCAGAAGAAGCCGTAAAGCATTGCCGCGCAGGAAAGGGGCCTTACCTGCTGGAGATGATGACATACCGCTATCGTGGCCATTCCATGTCTGACCCGGCAAAATACCGCACGCGAGATGAGGTGGATGAAGTCCGCAAAACGCGTGATCCCATTGAACACGTTAAACACATCCTGCTGGATTCTGGCGTGACAGAAGCAGAACTGAAAACCATGGAAACCGAGATCAAGGGCATCGTGAACGACTCTGCGGAATTTGCGCAGACCAGCCCGGAACCAGATCCGGCCGAACTTTATACGGATGTTGTTCTGGAGGCTTGAGCATAAACATGGCGACTGAAATTTTAATGCCCGCCCTTTCTCCTACCATGACAGAGGGCAAACTGGCCCGCTGGCTGAAAAAGGAAGGGGACGCCGTAAATAGCGGTGACGTTCTGGCCGAAATTGAAACCGACAAAGCCACAATGGAAGTAGAAGCCATTGAAGAAGGTATTCTAGGCCGTATTCTCACAGCAGAAGGCACTGAAGGTGTGGCTGTGAACACACCTATCGCCATTTTGGTGGAAGAAGGTGAGGCGGTGCCAGATAATATCGACACGCCTCAAAACACTGCGCCTGCAAAAGCCGCGCCTGCAGCACAGCCAGCCGCATCTGCTCCCGTAAGCGCACCAGTATCTGCCCCGGTGGAAGAAGAAAAAGACTGGGGCGAGACGCAGGAAATTACTGTGCGTGAAGCACTGCGCGATGCACTGGCTGCCGAATTGCGGCGTGATCCAGACGTGTTCCTGATGGGTGAAGAAGTTGCTCAGTATCAGGGCGCTTACAAAATCTCCCAAGGCCTGTTGCAGGAATTTGGTGAGAAGCGCGTAATTGACATGCCTATTGCCGAACACGGCTTTACAGGCATGGCCGTGGGCGCTGCTCTTACTGGCCTCAAGCCCGTTGTAGAGTTCATGACCATGAATTTCTCCATGCAGGCTATTGACCATATCATCAATTCCGCAGCCAAAACGCTGTATATGTCTGGCGGCCAGATGGGGTGCCCCATTGTGTTCCGTGGGCCAAACGGCCCTGCATCCCGCGTGGGTGCGCAGCATTCTCAGTGTTACGGTAGCTGGTACGCCCATGTGCCGGGCCTGAAAGTGGTTGTGCCTTGGTCTTCCGCAGATGCCAAAGGCCTGTTGCGCGCCGCTATCCGTGACCCCAACCCCGTTGTGGTGCTGGAAAACGAAATTCTTTACGGGCGCAAATTCCCTTGCCCGATTGATGAAGATTTCATTGTGCCCATCGGCAAGGCCAAGATCGAACGCGCTGGCTCGGATGTCACAATTGTTGCGTTCTCCATTGCTGTTACCACGGCGCTGGATGCTGCGGCTGAGCTGGCCAAGCAAGGCATTGAGGCTGAAGTGATCAACCTGCGCAGCCTGCGCCCGCTTGATACAGATACAATTGTAGAAAGCGTAAAGAAAACCAGCCGTCTGGTTACGGTAGAAGAAGGCTGGCCGTTTGCAGGTATTGGCGCGGAAGTTGCCATGCAGGTGATCGAACACGCGTTTGATTGGCTGGATGCCCCACCGGCCCGTGTAACGGGTGTGGATGTGCCCATGCCGTTTGCCGCTAATCTGGAAAAACTGGCCCTGCCACAGCCTGAAGATGTGGTTAAAGCCGCACTTGGCCTGATGTGAGGGAATGACAGATGGCGACTGAAATTTTAATGCCCGCCCTTTCTCCTACCATGACAGAGGGCAAACTGGCCCGCTGGCTGAAAAAGGAAGGGGACGCCGTAAATAGCGGTGACGTTCTGGCCGAAATTGAAACCGACAAAGCCACAATGGAAGTAGAAGCCATTGAGGAAGGTATTCTGGGCCGTATCCTTATTCAGGAAGGTGCAGAAGGTGTTGTGGTCAACACACCTATCGCCATTCTGGTGGAAGAAGGCGAGGCGGTGCCCGATAACATCGACACACCTCAAAACGCGGCATCTGCTGAGCCAGCCCCTGTGCCGCAACCTGTCGCTTCAGCACCAGTAGCAACGCAAGCAGCACCTGCACAGCGGGCAGATAAACCTGTTGGCCGGGTTGTGGCATCTCCGCTTGCGCGGCGCATTGCACGCCAGAAGAATATTGATCTGGCAGCCATTAAAGGCACTGGCCCAAATGGCCGCATTGTCAAACGGGATGTGGAAGCGGCTCTTAACAAAGCCCCAAGTGCAGGGCAGGTAGCTTCTACCCTGCCTGCATCTGGTGGCAGCAGCGCTGTGCCGCACACCACCATGCGCAAGGTTATTGCCCGCCGCCTGAGTGAATCCAAAGCCACCATTCCGCACTTCTATGTTTCCATAGATGTAGAACTGGATGCACTTCTGGCTTTGCGTGCGCAGCTTAATGCCATGTCTCCGGCAGAAGGGGCGGATGCTTTCAAGCTGTCTGTAAACGACATGCTTATTAAGGCTTCTGCCGTTGCCCTCAAGCAGGTGCCGGAAGTGAACGCGTCTTACACCGAAGAGGCCATGATCCTGCACGAAGATGCAGATATCTCGGTTGCCGTTTCTCTCGATGATGGGCTGATCACGCCTATCGTCAAACAGGCAGACCGCAAGAGCCTGAAAGATATCAGTCAGGAAGCCAAGGATCTGATTGCCCGCGCCCGCGCTAGCAAGCTGAAGCCAGAGGAATTTCAGGGCGGTACGTTCTCCATCTCCAACATGGGGATGTACGGCGTGAAAGATTTTGCCGCCATTGTTAACCCGCCGCAGGCGGCCATTCTGGCTATTGCAGCAGGAAAAAAACAGGCTGTGGTGAAAGGGAATGAGCTGGCTATTGCTACAGTCATGACCGTTACCCTCTCGGTGGATCATCGCGTGGTAGATGGCGCTGCGGCAGCCCGTTGGCTTTCTGCTTTCCGTGCAGCGGTTGAATCTCCGCTTTCACTCGTTCTCTAACCGCACGGCTTTCTGAGGATCAGGCATATTATGAGCCAGACTGATTTTGATATCATCGTTATTGGCGGTGGGCCGGGCGGTTATGTGGCGGCACTTCGGGCAGCACAACTCAAGCTTTCCGTTGCTGTGGTGGAAGCCAACCATCTTGGGGGTATCTGCCTGAACTGGGGCTGTATTCCCACCAAGGCATTGCTGCGCGCTTCCGAGATCAACCACCTGCTGCATGATCTGGGCACATATGGCTTTAAAGCTGATGGCGTAAGCTTTGATTTTAAAGCAATTGTTGCACGCTCTCGTGCTGTTTCCAAACAGCTTGCATCTGGTGTGCAGCACCTGCTGAAAAAAGCCAAAGTTCCTGTTTTTAAAGGATTTGGTAAGCTGGACGGCGTTGCGGCCGGTGGCAAGCGCAAGGTGCTGGTGCAGCCGGAAAGTGGCGCACCACAAAGCCTTACCGCCAAGCACGTTATTCTGGCCACAGGCGCACGTGCGCGTGCATTGCCGGGGCTGGAAGCAGACGGAAAACTTGTCTGGTCTTACCGGGAAGCCTTGGTGCCAGATGAACTCCCCAAACGGCTGCTCGTTATTGGGTCTGGCGCTATCGGCACGGAATTCGCCTCTTTCTATCGCAACATGGGGTCTGAAGTTACGCTGGTAGAAGTTGCGCCGCGTATTCTGCCCGTGGAAGACGAAGAAATCAGCGCCTTGGCCCGCAAGGAATTTGAAAAACAGGGCATGCGCGTTCTTACCAGCGCCAAGGTTGGGGCGCTGAAAAAGGGCAAGAACGATGTGACTGTGCCGGTGGAAGTAGGCGGTAAAACGGAAACCATTACCGTGGACCGCGTTATTTCTGCTGTGGGCATTGTGGGTAATGTTGAAAATATCGGGCTGGAAGGCACCAAGATTAAAGTAGACCGCACACATGTGGTTACCGATGATCTGTGCCGCACAGGTGAACCCGGCGTTTACGCTATTGGTGACTTGGCAGGGGCCCCGTGGCTTGCCCATAAAGCCAGCCATGAAGCTGTGATGTGTGTTGAAGCCATTGCTGGCAAAACCGTGCATCCCATTGATGTTACAAAAATTCCGGGCTGCACATATTGCCGGCCTCAGGTGGCTTCTGTTGGGTATACAGAAGCGCGCGCCAAGGAAGCCGGTTACAAAGTGCGCGTTGGCAAATTCCCGCTTATGGCTAACGGCAAAGCGCTTGCCATGGGTGAGCCTGAGGGCATGGTGAAAACCGTATTTGATGCCCAGACAGGCGAACTGCTGGGCGCGCATATGATTGGCGCGGAAGTTACGGAAATGATTCAGGGCTTTGTTATTGCTCGCACGGCAGAGCTGACTGAAGCCGAGCTGATGGAAACCATTTTTCCTCATCCCACCATTTCTGAATCCATGCACGAAGCCGTTCTGGCCGCTTATGGCGGGGCGCTTCACTTCTAGTTTTGGTGTATCATCTCAAGGGTTTGATGTTGCCAAAGCACTATCTGGAGCGTTCCTGCCTTGACGCCACGGCAGGAGCGTTCCAGTTCTGTGGTAACCCTTGGCAAAAGCGGGCAAAGATATGTCTATTCGCGTTGTGATTGATCATCGAACAGGAGGCAGCAGCCCCAACAAGCTGCGTCATCCAGAAAAAGCACACCGGCCAGACAACCCCATAGCCCGCAAACCGGACTGGATACGCGTTAAGGCACCCAACCACCCAGTTTACCACGAAACACGCGCGTTGATGCGCAGCAACAAACTGGTAACCGTGTGTGAGGAAGCTGCGTGCCCCAACATTGGGGAATGCTGGTCTCAGCGCCATGCCACCATGATGATCATGGGGGAAATCTGCACCCGGGCCTGTGCATTCTGCAATGTGACTACCGGCCTGCCGCATGCGTTGGATGAAGATGAACCCACCCGCGTGGCAGAAGCCGTAGCACGCCTTGGGCTACGGCATGTTGTGATTACATCCGTAGATCGGGATGATCTGGAAGATGGGGGCGCGCACCATTTTGCCCGCGTTATTCATGCCATCCGTGCAGCGGCACCAGAAACAACCATTGAAATCCTGACACCAGATTTTTTACGCAAAAAGAACGCGTTAGAAGTGGTTGTTGAAGCACGGCCTGATGTTTTCAACCACAATCTGGAAACCGTGCCACGCCTGTATCCGACCATTCGGCCGGGGGCTCGTTATTACCAGTCCTTGCGGTTATTGGACCGGGTTAAACAGCTTGATGCCTCCATTTTTACCAAATCCGGGCTGATGCTTGGGTTGGGGGAAGAAAAAATGGAACTCGCTCAGGTCATGGATGATCTGCGCGTGGCAGATGTAGATTTTATTACAATGGGCCAGTATCTCCAGCCTACAGTCAAACATGCCCCAGTTGCACGTTTTGTTACCCCGGCAGAGTTTGAGGATTACGGCACAATGGCACGCGTAAAAGGCTTTTTACAGGTTAGCTCCAGCCCGCTTACGCGCTCCTCCTACCATGCCGATGCCGACTTTGCCGCACTGCGTGATGCACGCAATGCCCGTCTGAAGGAGGATCAGTAATGCCACAGCACGCAGAAAAGCGTGTTTTACCTTATCGCCCGGATCAGATTTTTGATCTTGTTGCCGATGTTGGCCAGTATCCCAAGTTTCTGCCTTGGTGTGTTGCCGCCAAAGTGCGCACTCGCACCGCCACAGAACTTGTTGCGGACTTAACCATTGGTTTTGGCCCGTTCCGGGAAAGTTTTACATCGCGCGTCACCCTAGACCGCCCATCATCCATTACCGTTCGGTATGAGCGCGGGCCTTTTAGGTATTTGCGCAATATCTGGAAATTCACTGCAACGCCTGAAGGCTGCCTTGTAGAGTTTTTTGTGGATTTTGAGTTCCGTTCGCGCATTTTGCAGGCGGCTATTGGTGTTGTATTTACAGAAGCCACAAGGCTGATGGTTTCTGCCTTTATCAAACGTGCGCGGGAAGTATACGGGCCGCCACAAACGCCAAGCACCAACACAGCAACAGCCTGTACCAGTGAACACCCCGCCACCTGAAAGCAGCGCGGATATTTTCTTTGGTTTATTCCTTTGTTTCGGTTGAAACCCTGCTTATGATACGCGCAGGCAATTTTCTGTAACCTATTGTGGAATATGGGAATTGCCTGTGAAAAGGCGATTCAACCTTATTGAAGGAATATATCCATATGAAAAAACTTTTTGCTGCAGCTCTGCTGGCATCTTCTGCAACTCTGGCTGTTATGCCAGCTATGGCTGCTGAAACCGCAACGCATCATGGTATGCATGCGCACCATCACCATGAACATTGCCTGAAAGGCAAATGTGCCGCAGGTGAAAAAGCTGCACAGAACAACGGTGATGCTGAAACAGCAGATCTGAACGCCAAAAGCCTGGCAGCAGCACAGAGCAATCAGGTTCCTGCCATTGCTGGCGCAGCACCTGCCGTAACAGCTCCAGCGGCTCCAACTCTTACCGCACCAAGCGTATCTGCTCCTGGCATTCCGGCCCCGGTCGCTGCTGGCACAGGCGTAAAAGCACCAGCTCTGCCTACAGCGCCTACTGCTACGGCGCCAACAAATGCTCCGCTGCCGGCTCCTGTTCCGGCTCAGTAATCTGAGTGGCGTGCTGCTGTCGGACCTGTTTCGGCAGCAGCATTTTATTGGTGATTTTAGCTCAAACGCTGTAAAATCAGTTCAAACGCATGTAATGCCGCTTGCGCTCTTATATCTTCCCGCCCGCCTGAAAAAATCTGCTTGTCCGAGATAACAGCACCATCTTTCTTGGCTGTGGCAAACCATACAAGCCCTACGGGTTTTTCCTCTGATCCGCCACCCGGCCCAGCAATACCAGAAATAGCGACAGAAACAGTTGCAAGTGGAGAGGCTGCTAACGCACCTTCAGCCATTTTTTCCACGGTTTGTGCACTTACGGCCCCGTGCTTTTCCAATACTTTAGCCGGAACGCCCAGCACCTTTTGCTTCATGATATTGGAATACGTGACAAACCCGCCTTCCGTAACATCGGAAGAACCGGGAAAATGCGTCAACATGGCCGCAGCCAAACCACCTGTGCAGCTTTCTGCTGTTACCACGTGTCCATCTATCTGCCGTAAACGGGCCAGCACACGCTCAGCTGCTGCCAACACAGAGAGCTCTGAAAAAGATGCATCAACCGCAGACATGGCCCAAACCTTTCCGCTTAGTGTGATGAGCGCCCCACAACCGTGCGCACGCCTTTTACACATAACGCTGCCATAGCGCCTGCAACTACATCGTCCCCCATCACACCTGTGGCATCATGCCGTTTATCCAGCACACCAACGGGGCCGGGCTTTGTAATGTCAAACAAACGGAAAAAGGCAAACGAGAGCAGAGGGTACATCCAAAACCATTTTTCACGGGCCTGTTCCTCTGTTTTGGGCAGGCACGCCAGCAGGGCTATCCACATACCGGCCACTTCATCAATCACAATCCAGCTGTGATCTTCGCCTTTGCCACTGCGTTTTGTGGCCCACCAACCCACCACGGTGACAACAGCAATACCTGCCACCAAAAGCCGTGGGCGCTTTAACAAAGGCAACCCCATCACCAGTGCAGCCAAGGAACCAACCGTACCCGGTGCGCGGGGGGAAAGCCCACACCCACCAAATGTTGCTATCAGCCGTGCCATATCCATTTTATTAGTTCCCCAATGCCACATAGATGGTCATGTTTTCCCACACACGCTGCACGTAATTCCGCGTTTCGGAATAGGGAATACTCTCAATCCAGTCGATCATCTCTTCGGCCGAAGCGCCGTTCTGGGCTGGGTTGCCAGCTGTGCTCAACCAGCGTGCCAAACGGGTAGGGCCTCCATTATACGCTGCGGCCATATACGGCACCACAGCCCCAAAGCGGGATTGAATATGCTCCAGATAAGCTGTGCCTAAACGCATGTTGTTTTCTGGATCATGCAGCCCGGCAGCCGTTGCTGCTGAGGTCGGCAGGCCCGTTACACGCAGCATATCTCCTGCAGTGGAAGGCTTAAGCTGCATAAGCCCAATAGCGTTAGAGGGGCTAACGGCATCAGGGTTAAAGTTACTTTCCTGCCGCATCAAACCGAGTGCAACGCCCGCAGGCAACGTGCTGGATGGCGGCGTATAAGGTAGCGGCCAGCCAGAACGCAGCAAAAATACGCCATCTCGGCCCGCATGGCGGGAGACTGTTACGGCGATATCCGGCAAGCCCAACTGCGCAGACAAAGAGGACAGTGCCAGACGCTGCGGCGTACTTGTAACCTGCTGTTCCAGCATGTTCATAAAGTCTCGCGCATGGGGGCGATCTCCCCATGAAACAAGAATTTGCGCTGCCTGCGCCAGTTCACTGCCAGAAACGTAAACATCTTCTGATGTGGTTGTTTCCGGGTCACGCTCAGCTTTCAGGCGCGTGCGGGTTTCCTCTGGCACATTTGCGGGGTCCAGCAGCACATTGTTGCGGCCTTCCAGTGCAGCGGCTGCCATTTGCCCATAAAATGTACCGGGCAGGGCCGCAGCCTGCTGCCAATTTGCGTGGGCCGAAGCGGAATCTCCTGCCGCAGCACGCGCCCGCCCAAGCCAATAAAAGCCGCGGCTACGCGTAATAAGGGCTGAAGACTGCGCAAGCGGGCGGAAAAAAGTTTCTGCTGTTGCCGGATCATGCTGCAGGCGCAGGGCAATCCAACCGGAAAGAAACTGTGCATCCAGCCTGTTTGTTGGTGTGGTCGCGGTATCATTTGCCACAGCAAAAGCATCTGCGGCACGACCAGCCTGAATCAATTCACGCGCCAGCGTATCTCGTTCCCGCCAGAATGAGGCACCATGTGTGCTGCGTTCGGCATCTACACCAGCGCTTTTCCATAGCGCCACGGCTTCATCATAACGCTGCTGTTTGCGCAGCCAGCGCGCATGATCAAGAATAAGGTAAGGGTCAGACCTCTGGTTGGCGGGTAGGGCGGCTAGCAGTGTTTCTGCGGCCGGATCATCGGCACGGAAAGCCAGGCGGGCCTGCGCCAGTGGCTGCTTTTGGGCCGAAAGAGTGGGCAGGGTTTGCTTGGCTGCCACAACTAACCCATTTTTTTCTTCACGATCAAACCGCAACCAAGAACGTTCTGGCGTGATGGCCGATGCAAAGTTGCTTTGCAGGGCTGCAGCGGCGGAGCTGGCATCATTCCCATTTACCCAAGCCTGTGCGGCTTCTGCATTCAAGCGTTTGCTTAAATCCGCCGAGGCCGGAACCTGCGTGGCACATTGCGCAAGGGCAGGGCCATATGTCAGATTTTGTGTGGCACACAGCCGGGCCAGCACGGCTGGATCTGTTTCCTTGGCCAATGCCAGTTGCATGCGTGATGTCAGCAACTGCCATCGGGGCCATACCGGACGTGTTTGCAGGAAATCAGCATAAGCCTGCGCACTGTTCTGCGAGGATTTCACCAACCCCAGCCAGACCGTCAACCGGCTAGCGACATCACTTGTAGGGGGGGTGCCTTGGGCGGCCTGCTGCTCCGTCGGCCAAGCCAAACGGTTTTCAGAGGCTCCCTGCTGTTCTGGCGAGGAGGACGAGCAGGCGCTCAGCCCCATGCACGCCAGAGAAACAGCCGCCACAAAGCGGTATCGGTACGAAATCGCAAAACGTCTCATACCGCAGAATCAGCGCGTTTCCCGCGCCTTGGCAAGTGCTTTCCGCACCAGCCTCCAATCAGTGGGGCAAATGCCCCCAAACTTCGCCGCCACCTTTCACAATCAGCTCAATGGCAACGGCCAGAACAATCAGCAGGCCAACCCAGGAAATCCATTTATATTTATCCAGCAGCCGCGCAATAACAGACGCCGCCAGCCCCATAAGCAGCACGGAAAGCGCCAGACCGGCTATAAGAATACCCGGATGCTCCCGCGCAGCACCGGCAACAGCCAGCACGTTGTCCAAGCTCATGGACAAATCAGCTATCAGGATACGGAAAATCGCTTTTCCCAAGCTGGCTGGTGGAGCAGGGCCTGCATCAGCATCGGCATGGCTTTCCCGCATTTCGCGGTACATGCGCCAGCATACCCAAAGCAGCAAAAAGCCGCCGGCCAGCGTAAGGCCCACAATTTCCAGTAGCCGCACCGCCACCAACGCCAGCAAAATACGGATAACAGCCGCCAGCCCTACACCGGCAAAAATGGCTTTCCGCCGCTGCGCGCCAGAAAGAGACCGCACCGCCATACCAATAACAACGGCGTTATCCCCCGCCAGTGTCACATCAATCAGCACAACCTGCAAAAAGGCGACAAATGCTGTCAGGCTGAAGGAATCCAGAAAGCCGTTCACGTGAGCTCCGATTCGAAAAACAGGGCGCAAAATGCGCCCGAAAAGGCGGCAGTTTCGGGAAGGAACACAAAAAGTCAAAGTTTTCCGCTTTGCGGGCAGACGAAAGGCACGAAATCCGCTAGAGAGACGCCACCTGTTGGCTTTATTGTTTTGGTTAAGGAATTCTGCGTTATGGTGCCGCGTTATACTCGCCCCGTCATGGCCGCCATCTGGTCTCCCACAAACCGCTATCGCATCTGGTTTGAAATTGAAGCGCTGGCGTGTGAAGCCATGGCTGAATATGGCACCGTGCCAAAGGAAGCCGCCAAGGTTGTGCGCGAAAAAGGCGATGCCGCAATGGCTGCCTTCTCTGATGCCGATCTGGCCCGCATTGATGAAATTGAAGCCGAAACCCGGCACGACGTCATTGCCTTCCTGACATGGCTGGCAGAAAAGGTTGGCCCGGAAAGCCGCTTTGTGCATTTGGGCATGACATCATCCGATGTGCTGGATACCTGTTTGGCCGTGCAGCTTGTGCAGGCAACAGACCTGCTGCTGAAAGATCTGGATGGTGTTCTGGATGCGCTGAAAACACGCGCTTTCGAACACAAACATACCCTCACCATTGGCCGCAGCCACGGTATTCATGCCGAACCCACATCTTTCGGGCTGAAGCTGGCTGGCCATTACGCAGAATTCGCCCGCAACAAAGAACGGCTTGAAACTGCGCGTGCTGAAATTGCCACCTGTGCCATTTCTGGTGCTGTGGGCACCTATGCGCATCTGGACCCGCGCGTTGAATCCTATGTGGCAGAACGTCTGGGCCTGAAGCCGGAAACCGTTTCCACGCAGGTTATCCCGCGTGATCGGCATGCCGCTTACTTCTGTGCTCTGGCTGTGATTGCCAGCGGCATTGAACGTCTAGCCATTGAAGTGCGCCATCTCCAGCGTTCTGAAGTGCGTGAAGCCGAAGAATTCTTCCATAAGGGCCAGAAAGGCTCTTCCGCCATGCCGCACAAGCGCAACCCGGTGCTGACAGAAAACCTGACAGGTCTGGCCCGCTTGGTACGTGCGGCCGTTATTCCGGCGCTGGAAGACGTAGCCCTGTGGCATGAACGCGATATCAGCCATTCTTCTGTAGAACGGAACATCTGCCCAGATGCCACCATCGGGCTGGATTTTGCCCTTGTGCGTCTGTCTGGCATGATCTCCAAAATGCTGGTGTATCCAGACCGTATGGCCGCCAACATTGAAAGCCTTGGCGGTGTTGTACATTCCGGCGAAGTGCTGCTGGCACTGGCCAAAGCTGGTCTTTCACGCGAGGATGCCTACCGGATCGTGCAGCGTAACGCCATGGAAACATGGACCAAACTGGGCACGCCGGAATGCAAGACCTTCCGTGAAAATCTGGATGCAGATCCGGAAATTTCTGGCCGTATCTCCCCCGACGTTCTGGATGCAGCAATGGATAGCCGCCAGCACCTGAAGGCGCTGGATACGCAGTACGAAAAAATCTTTGGTGAAACAGGGCCCCGCCAGTAAGCAGGCTCCCCTGTCATAGCAGGATATATCTTCCTACCCGGAAGCCTGCTATGAACCATATCCTAGCATGTAAGGGGCCATACTGGCTGGCCCCTTGAACAACAGCCAGTTCTGCCCGAACTGGCTTACCCTTTTTCGACAGGTAAGGATCATCATGGCCCGTCGGCGTCAGCTTTATGAAGGTAAAGCCAAAATCCTTTTTGAAGGCCCCGAACCTGGCACCCTTGTGCAATATTTCAAGGACGATGCCACAGCAGGGAACGGCGCAAAAAGCGGCGTAATTACCGGGAAAGGCGTTCTGAACAACCGTATCAGTGAATTTCTGATGCTGCGGTTGCAGGAAATCGGCATTCCCACGCACTTTATCCGCCGCATCAACATGCGTGAGCAGTTGGTAAAGGAAGTGGAAATTATTCCGCTAGAAGTGGTTGTGCGCAATATTGCCGCTGGCAGCATTTCCAAGCGCTTTGATATTCCCGAAGGGGAGCGTCTGCCACGCCCGATTGTGGAATTCTATTACAAGAATGACGCGCTGGGTGATCCTCTGGTTTCAGAAGACCACATCATCGCCTTCGGCTGGGCCTGCCCGCACGATATGGAAGAAATTACCGGCATGGCCATGCGGGTAAATGATTTTCTGTGCGGCCTGTTCAGCGGTATCGGCATCCAGTTGGTAGACTTCAAACTGGAGTTTGGCCGTATCTGGGAAGGCGAAGATATGCAGATTGTGCTGGCAGATGAAATCTCGCCAGATAACTGCCGCCTGTGGGATATGCACACAAACGAAAAACTGGATAAAGACCGCTTCCGCCGCGATATGGGCAACGTAAAAGAAGCCTATCAGGAAGTGGCGCGCCGCATGGGCATCCTGCCAGAAAACGGGGCAGGCGGAGATATGAAGGGGCCGGAAACGGTCCAGTAACCACGCTGGTGGCAACGGGAGCTTGAAAATGAAGGTACGTGTAACCGTCATGCTGAAGGACGGTGTTCTGGATCCGCAGGGCAAGGCCATTAGCCACGCATTGCAGACACTGGGTTTTGATGGCGTGCAGGATGTGCGCGTGGGCAAGGTGATTGAGCTGGATCTGCCCGGCGCAAAAGCCGAGGAAGCCCTGAAAAAGGCCTATGCCATGGCGCGTGATCTGCTGGCCAATCTGGTAATTGAAGATTACTCTGTAGAGGTGGCGGAATGAAGCGCACCCTCCTTGTAACTTTGGCTTTGGCATGCGCGGCACCGGGCTTTGCCCATGCCCAGCGCATTGCGCCCATGAAGGCAGGCAACTTTGCCCGCCTTTGCACGCGCGCCACCAGCGCTGGCATTTGCGATGCCTATATTGGCGGCCTGACGGATGGTGTCTCTCTTTCCAAGATCAATGATCGGAACGAGGGTGATCCATCTGCGCCTGCTGGTTTTTGTGTGCCTACCACAGAAACCATGCCCGTTATGCGTTCCAAGGTTCTCGCCTGGCTGAAAGCGCATTCTGAAACACTGGACAAGCCGGTTGGTGAAAGCGTTTTTGCCGCCCTGCATGCCTCTTATCCGTGCAGTGTGAAAAAATGAAAGCAGCAATTATCGTATTCCCCGGCACGAACCGGGAGCGCGATATGGCCATTGCCCTCAAGCGTGTTACAGGGCAGGCCCCGCGCATGATCTGGCACCATGAAACAGATCTGGGAGATACCGATCTGGTCGTGCTGCCAGGTGGTTTTAGCTATGGCGATTATCTGCGCTGTGGTGCCATGGCCGCGCATTCTCCCATTATGGGGGCTATCAAAGCCTTTGCCCAAAAGGGCGGCCATATTCTGGGTGTATGCAACGGCTTCCAGATTTTAACGGAAACAGGGCTTCTGCCCGGTGCACTGTTGCGCAACGCCAACCTGCGCTTTCTCTCTCAGGATTGTTACCTGAAGGTGGAAGCAGAAAACACGCCTTTCACGCACAAGTGGAAAAAGGGCGATGTTTTCCGCACCCCGCTGGCGCATGGTGATGGCAATTACACGGCAGATATTGCCACGCTGGAACGGCTTGAAGGTGAAAGCCTTGTGGCGTTCCGCTATGCCGATGCCAAGGGCAACGTGCAGGCGGATGATGCCGCCAGCAACCCCAATGGCAGCGTTAACAGCATTGCGGGCATTCTGAGCGAAAACAAACGCATTTGCGGCATGATGCCTCATCCAGAAGATCTGGTTGATCCTCTGATGGGTGGTGAAGATGGTCTGCCGTTGTTCCAAGGTCTGGTGGAGGCTGTAGTCCGGTGAATAAGCCTGTAACCGTTGATGAATCTCTCGCCCGTGAATTCGGGCTGACATCTGAGGAATACGGCCGCGTGCTGTCCATTATGGGCCGCACCCCCAGCCTGACAGAACTGGGCGTGTTCTCTGTGATGTGGTCGGAACACTGCTCCTATAAATCTTCCCGCAAGTGGCTGCGCACGCTGCCAACCAAGGCGCCGTGGGTTATTCATGGTCCCGGTGAAAATGCTGGTGTGGTGGATATTGGGCAGGGCTATGCCGCCATCTTCAAGATGGAAAGTCATAACCACCCATCCTTTATCGAGCCCTATCAGGGTGCGGCCACGGGTGTTGGCGGTATTCTGCGCGATGTGTTCACCATGGGCGCACGCCCCATTGCCAACCTGAACGCCCTGCGTTTTGGCAGCCCGGAAAACCCCGTAACCCGCCGCGTGATTGATGGCGTGGTGCGTGGCATTGGCGGCTATGGCAACTGCGTGGGCGTGCCCACCGTAGGCGGGGAAATCAACTTCCACCCGGCCTATGATGGCAACCCGCTGGTAAATGCCATGACGGTTGGTTTGGCCCGTAAGGACCGTATCTTCCTTTCCGCTGCGGCAGGTGTTGGCAACCCGGTTGTTTACGTGGGCTCCCGCACAGGGCGTGATGGTATCCATGGTGCCACCATGTCTTCCGCCGAGTTTGATGAAGATGCACTTTCCAAGCGCCCCACGGTGCAGGTGGGTGACCCCTTCATTGAAAAGCTGCTGATTGAAGCCTGTCTGGAACTGATGGCAACAGATGCCATTGTGGCTATTCAGGACATGGGCGCTGCAGGGCTGACATCTTCTTCCGTGGAAATGGCGGGCAAGGGCGGCGTAGGTATCGAGCTTGATCTGGATGCCGTGCCACAGCGTGAGCCGAACATGACGGCTTATGAAATGATGCTGTCTGAAAGCCAGGAACGCATGCTGATGGTGCTGCGCCCTGACCGGACAGACGTGGCCCGCAAGATCTTTGAAAAATGGGAACTGGATTTTGCCATTATCGGGCATCTGACAGATACCGGCCACATCGTCGTCAAGCACAAAGGGCAGTTGGAAGCCGATATTCCGCTGGACCCATTGGCAGAGCAGGCCCCCATTTACGATCGCCCAGCAACACCACCCAAGGCGCCGGCTCCGCTGGAAGGCGTGCATGCACCGCTTTCTTTGGATGCCACGTTGCTGAAGCTGGTTGGCTCTCCAGATCTGGCCTCCCGCGCATGGGTATGGAACCAGTATGACAGCACTGTAGGGGGGCAGACAGTCCGCCGTCCGGGTGCGGCTGATGCAGCTATTGTGAAGGTGGAAGATACAGACATCGGTCTGGCCATCACCACAGATTGCACCCCGCGCTACTGTCAGGCAGACCCAAAAACGGGTGGAGCACAGGCTGTTGCAGAAGCATGGCGTAACCTTACAGCTACTGGCGCGCGCCCGCTGGCCGTAACGGATAACCTGAACTTCGCCAACCCGGAAAAACCCGAAATCATGGGCCAGTTTGTGGCCGCGGTTGAAGGGATGGGGGAAGCCTGTACAGCGCTGGATTTCCCGGTCGTGAGCGGCAACGTGTCTCTTTATAACGAAACACGAAACCCAGATGGTTCCACCACCGCCATTCTGCCCACACCCGCCATTGGCGCTTTGGGCGTTCTGGATGATGTGAACAAGGCTGTTGGCCTTGGCATGCAGCCAGAATCTGACGTGGTGCTGATTGGTGAAACCAAGGGTGAACTCGGCCAGACCATCTGGCTGCGTGAAATCCTTGGTCAGGAAGCTGGTGCACCACCGCCGGTCGATCTGGCTGCTGAAAAACGCAATGGTGACTTTGTGCGCAGCGCCATTCTGGATGGCACCATTACCGCATGTCATGACATTGCTGATGGTGGCATTATGGTTGCCGCCGCAGAAATGGTGATGGCAAGCGGCATTGGATGTGAGCTGGAAAGCCCAGATTCCGGCATCCGGCCAGAAGCCTTCTGGTTTGGTGAAGATCAGGCCCGCTATCTGGCTTGTGTGGCAAACGGCAAAGCCCTGTGCGAACGCGCTCAGGCAGCTGGTGTGCCAGCACGCATTATTGCCCGCTCAGGCGGAAATGATTTGATTCTGCCCAGCGGCGTCACCATATCCGCAGCACGCCTAAAAACGGCCCATGAAGCGTTTTTCCCGACGCTGATGGGCAACTAACAAACAAGCGGGAAGGAAGCAGACCGATGGCAATGTCCGCCACAGAACTCGAAACCTATATCCGGCAGGCTTTTCCGGATGCCCAGATCAAGATTGATGATCTGGCAGGGGATGGTGATCATTATGCCTGTTCCGTGGTGAGCGAAGCCTTCCGGGGCCTTTCACGCGTGCGGCAGCATCAGCTTGTCTATCAGGCCCTGCAGGGCCACATGGGCGGCAAGCTGCATGCGCTGGCGCTTACAACTTCTGCTCCCTAATCACTTAGCTTTAAGGATATCAGACCATGACAGATACAGCACAGCAGCGCATCAAGCAGGACATTGAAGCCAACCCCGTCATGCTGTTCATGAAAGGGGATGCCGATTTCCCTCAGTGCGGTTTTTCTGCTCGCGTTGTGCAGATTCTCCAGCACCTTGGCGTGCCTTTCAAAACCGAAAATGTGCTGGCTGATCCGGCCATCCGTCAGGGCATTAAGGATTTCTCAAACTGGCCGACAATTCCCCAGCTTTACGTAAAAGGGGAATTCATTGGCGGGTGCGATATTGTCACCGAAATGTATCAGTCTGGTGAACTGCAAAACCTGTTCAAGGAAAAAAATATTCCTTGTAACGCCCCAGCCTGATTTTTGGGTTGTCAAGTGGGGGTGGGACTGTATAGTTCCTAAAGAAAAGAGAAACAGGTTGGGATCAGATTAATGAAACGAGTTGCGGTTGTACGTGGCGCTCTTGCTCTTACAGCACTTGGCGTAGGGTTGGTCACCACTTCTTCCTCTGCTCGGGCAGAACGCATTATTTCTGATCTGGAAGCCAGTAAGCTGACTTTCGCGGCGCTTACAGCAGCGCCGCCGCCGGTTGTGCATCATGTCCGGCATGTTGCTGCGGCCAAGTCCTCACACCGTGTTGTTCTGGCTGCAGCCCAGCACGGCAAGGCCCATAGCATGGTGCGGCTTGTAAGCTACCACCCAGCGCATGCGGTTTCTGCACATAGTGTTAAACGCCGCCATCGCACCTGATTTTTTCTCTTTTACACCCACGCATGTTTTAAAGGCGCTCCTGTTACGGAAGCGCCTTTTTTACATTTGGCGGATAACATCCTCCAACCGTTGCATTCTGCCTGCATCATCAAACACAAACAGATCAAAACGCATTTCTTCATATTGCCAATAAGGGTGCTTTTGCAGCAGACATTCGGCCGCACGGAACAAGCGCCGCTGTTGTGCTGGCTGTAAACTTACCAAGGCTTCTTCTATAGAACGCCGTTTTTTTACTTCCACAAAACACAGAACTGCTGCTTTACTGGCTACAATATCAATTTCACCGCGGTGGGTGCGGGCTCGGCGCAAAAGCACGGTCCATCCGTCTTGTTCCAGCCAGTCACAGGCTTGCTGTTCGGCTGCCACACCTTGCGTGTAGGCAACACTGCCGCGTCTTTGTTTCTGCAAAAATGCTGGCCCCTGTTTTGCAGCCACTTTGTTCGGTATCTTATAGCCCAGCCCATTTTGTGTGAGCATTTTACCTATCATGTTGCCAGACTTGTCCATTTCACCTTTTACGCTTGTGCTTACAGTTATCAGGTTTGTGCTGGTTGTTGCTGTCGGGTTGCACATTCTTCTTACAAAACGCAACACGGCATCTGCTATCGGGTGGATAGGCGCGTGTGTGTTTATGCCTATACTGGGTACAACCCTTTATCTGATGTTCGGCATCAACCGCGTAACCCGCTTGGCCAAAAAGCTGGTTGGAGATCGTTCTCCCCGCCGGTTGGAAATAGATCAACCTTCATCTTGGAACAGAGAGCTGGAAGGGCAGTTTGCGCCATTAGCCCTTATGGTGGGTAAGCTGAGCAGTCGCGCTCTGGTCGGTGGCAATTCCATCATTCCATTGCATGATGGAGATGGCGCATACCCGCATATGCTGGATGCCATAGAAAAAGCCAGCAAAAGTATCCTGCTGTGTTCCTATATTTTCAGAGATGACAAAGTAGGTGGCCTGTTTGCAGATAAACTGGTTGCTGCCCATAAACGTGGCGTGCAGGTGCGTGTGCTGGTTGATGGCATAGGTAGCGGTTATTTTCTTTCTCCCCTTTACCATCGGTTGCGGCGGGCAGGGGTGCCGTGCGCGCGCTTTATGCATTCTTTGTTGCCGTGGCGGATGCCTTTCATCAATTTGCGCGATCACCGCAAAATTCTGGTGGTAGATGGGCGTATTGGCTTTTTAGGCGGGCTGAATATTGCGGATGAAAACATGGTTTCCCGCAAACCCAAGCACCCGGTATCGGACACTCATTTTAAAGTGGAAGGTCCGGTTGTCCGCCAGTTGGCCGAAGCCGCTGCGTGGGATTGGTATTTTACCACGCAGGAGCGCCTGCATGGTGATCTGTATTTTCAGGAACACAAAAGCACAGGCGAATCACTGGCACGTATTGTCACGGCTGGGCCGGATACAGATCTGGAAAAAATAGAATACACCATGTTGCAGGCCATTACGCTGGCCCGCAAAAACGTAAGGTTGATGACACCTTATTTTCTGCCGGGGCAACGCCTGATGTCCGAGCTGGGGCTAGCGGCTCTTCGCGGTGTGCAGGTTGATCTTGTTATCCCCCACCAGAGCAATCATCTCCCGCTGGATTGGGCGTGTGCTGCCAATATTGCACCTTTGCTCAATGCCGGGGTGCGCGTCTGGCTGGCCAATCCACCCTTTAACCATTCCAAGTTAATGGTGGTAGATAGAGCTTGGTCTTGTGTGGGAAGTTCCAATCTTGATATTCGCAGCCTCAGGCTGAATTTTGAAATCAATATGGAAATCTACGATACCGTATTGGCCGAAATGCTGGATGATTTTATCACCAAACACCGCAACAAACGGCTCACACATTATGATCTGGATAACCGTAACAAGATCATCCAGATCCGAGATGCGTTTGCCAGATTGTTTATGCCCTATTTGTAAAAATTACAGCCCAATCAAAGGCCGTAAAGTGACCGCAATAGGCCGGTGATCCGAGGCAAAAACCGGCAGAACACGTGCGCTTAAACACTGCATGCCTTCCACCAGGCACCGGTCAATTCTAATAGGCAGCAAATCTACCATCCGATGCGTAGGGGCCTTAGGCCCAACATCCTTAAAACCGGGTACCAATGTTGGGCCCAACAGGTTGAAATCCCCCAAAATGGCACATGGGGGAGAAAGCAGGGTGGCCAAACGCCGCAACTGCTTACGGTTTAACATCTGCCCATGAGACAGATGCACATTGGCCAGAGAAAACTTTTCATACTCAATAATCTGGGCATGGCGCTTAAACAGCGGGCCAGAAGGAATGGTGCAGGCTCTGGGCGCGCGCGCAAACGGAATACGGCTCCAACATGCCACACCATGAATACGCCCCGGCTGCGGGTTACGCGCATAGTGGCCACCAATTACATCTGGCAGCACGTCTATTTCTACCGTGGCCTCCTGCATCAGCAGCACATCGGGCTTTTCGGCCTCAATAAGGGCGGCAATGTCATGCACGGTTGCCCCCGTGCGGCGCAGCAGGTTCCAGCTAATAACCCGCACGCCCTCCATATCGCAGGCAACAAAGGAATGGGCTGACTTGCGACGCGCAAACTCAACCAGCCGAGAGAGTGGACGCCTCATGATGTCAGAGTCCTTTTTTCATCCTGCGTAAGAGGTTGCGCGGCTTCATCTGCTGCAAATTCTGTTGTGAGCGTAAAACCAATAGCCAGCAGAATAGGCCCCAGAAAAATGCCTACACCGCCAAAAGCCAGAAGGCCGCCAATAACACCCAGCACTGTCAGCAAATAGGGAAGCTTACTGCCCCGCGCAATAAACAGCGGGCGGATAAGATGATCTGCTCCCGAGATAACCAAAACACCATAAAGCAGCAGTAAAATGCCTTTTCCCGGATGGTGCATACCAAACAGCCATAGAGCGGCAGGTATCCACACCAACGGAGCACCTATAGGAAAAACTGCCAGAAATGCCGCCAGCACACCTAAAATAACAGCTTCTCCAACCCCTAACAGCCACAGGCCCAAACCTGTGAGAATACCCTGTATGATCGCGGTGCCTAAAATGCCATACACTGTTCCGCGTACCGTGCTGCCCACAATATGTAGATGCCGCCCGGCCTGATGGCCTGCAATACGCACCATAACGGCTTGCACCGTATCCCATAACATGGGGCCGCTGAGCCAAAAAAAGAAGGCAATAAACAGCGCCATAACCAGATGCAGGGCACCATTGGCCATGCGCATCAACACTTCAAGGAGAGATTGAATGATCTCACCCGCATAGGGGCGCAGTTCATCCCCCACAGAGCTGATGTTACGGCTCCAGCGCTCCCAATGATGGCTGATATCCGGCCCAAACGCCGGCAGTGATGCAATCCAATGGGGCAGGGGTGGCAGTTCATGAATAGTGCCAACAAACGCCATAACCTGCCGCGCCCAGCGTGGGCCGGATGATACGCAGGCAGATGCCAGAAATGCCAGCGGCAACACCACACCAACGGCGCATAGCAATGTCATGGTCAAACTGGCAGCGTTTGGCCCCATGCGGCGGCGCAAATGCTGGAACAATGGCCACGTTGTATAAGCCAGCACGCCCGCCCACAGCAGAGCAGAAGAAAAGGGTGCAAGCACCAGAACGCACCCATACGTAATGCCGCCCAAAAGCAGCAGCCGCATGATGCGTTCGGTAGAAGCGGGCTGACCAGTTGCCATTCAGCCATTAAATCATGAAATCTGGATTTTGTCTGGTGTGAAAACAAAACTTCTCCATGCACACTCAACATGCCGCACCATGATGTTTTGTTTGCCAGTCAGACAGGGCTGTGTGATCTTTGCGCTAGAATATTCAGAATAACAATGGGTCAGACAGCCGATATGTCACCTCTTATTTCCACACAAAAACTGGCCGAAATGCTTGGCTCCTCCGGCGTGCATGTGCTGGATGCAACTGCCCTCTTGCCCGGAGAAACCTTTAACCCGCAGCAAAGTTTTGCCGCTGCGCATATTCCCGGTAGCCGGTATTTTGATATCGAACTGTTTTCTGATCCAGAAAGCGCCTTGCCGCATACTGCCCCTTCCGCCGCGCGGTTTAGCCACCTGTTTGGCAGGCTTGGCATAACGGCACAGGATACCGTGGTTTTTTATGATCAGGGCAATGTGGCATCGGCTTGCCGCGGGTGGTGGTTAACGCGCCTGTTTGGGCATGAACACAGTTTTATTCTGGATGGCGGATTGCCCGCATGGGTGCGTGATGGACACCCAACAGAAGCAGCAGCTCCTACTGCCGCATTGCCGGCCCCTTATCAGCCACGCACATGTTATACGCATATTGTGGGTCTGGGGGACATGCTGGATATTGTAAAACACGGCGCACGCCCCATTCTGGATGCCCGCAGCGCTGCCCGTTTTTATGGTGAAACTCCAGAACCTCGGCCCAATGTCGCTTCGGGCCACATGCCGGGTGCGCGCAATATGCCTTATAAAAACCTGCTGAATACAAAAGGGCAGTTTTTACCTCCTGAACAGTTGCATACTCTATTTGCGCAAGCAGGCATTACGGAAGCTGATACCCCCGTAACCACCTGCGGCTCCGGCATGACCGCCGCCGTGCTGACAGCAGGTTTGGCTATTGCCGGGCTTAATATGGGTGCCTTGTATGATGGATCCTGGGCAGAATGGGGCAGCTTCCCCAATGCGCCCGTAACAGTGGAACGCACAGCATGACAGACGAAAACAGAGTTTCCGCCGGCTGGCTTAAACTTGCATCTTCCCTCAGCCATGTTGCCCGCCCACAAGCAACAGAGGCAGGTACCTATGTAAACCTGCCACTGGAACGTGGCTCTACCGTTGTGTTTCCATCCTTGGATGCCATGCAGCAGACGGGCCGCAAACGGTATGAGCATGTCAGTATTTATGGGGCCATGGGCTCGCCCACTCAGCATGAGCTGGAAAAAGCCATTGCCACCATAGAAGGCGGCACGGATACGCAAGTGGTCTGTTCTGGTCTGGCAGCTTGCACCACGCCGCTTCTGGCTTTTCTCAAAGCCGGAGATCACTGTCTGCTGGCAGATAACGTATATGGCCCAACCCGGCGCTTTGCAGAAAATATGCTCAAACGCTTTGGGGTGGAAATTTCTTATTTTCCACCCTGTGCGGATGCCGCAACCATAACGGCCCTTATGCGCCCCAATACGCGTGTGGTGTTTACAGAAAGCCCCGGTAGCCACACGTTTGAGGTGCAGGATGTTGCCATGCTGGCAGAAGTTGCCCATGCGCATGGTGCCTTGTTGTTTTTAGATAATACATGGGGCTTTGGCATTTTTGCGCCATTTAAACACGGCGTGGATGTGTCTATTCAGGCGCTTACAAAATACCCGGCTGGCCATTCTGATGTGATTGCTGGTGCCATTACTGTTGCCGATACACGCCTGTGGCATACATTGCGTGATGCTGCCATTCAGATGGGGCAGGTAGCTGGGCCGGATGAGTGCTGGCTTACGTTACGCGGCCTGCGCACCATGGGCGTGCGGTTGGCTCAGCAGGCAAAATCTGCCCTGCACATTGCCAAATGGCTGCAAACGCGACCGGAAGTAGCCCGCGTGTTACACCCCGCATTACCAGAATGCCCCGGCCACACATATTGGAAGCGTGATTTTACCGGAGCAGGCAGCCTGTTTGGTGTTGTACTGAAGGCCGATTACACAGTGCAGGACATGCAGCGCATGATTGATGCCCTGAAGATGTATGGCATTGGCGCATCGTGGGGAGGATATGAAAGCCTTATTCTTCCTACCACGGGTGGCATTACCCGCAGCGGTGAATCCCCTGTACAGGCTGGCCCAGCTTTTCGCCTTCAGATTGGTCTGGAAAACCCGGATGATCTGATTGCTGATCTGGAACAGGGCTTGCAGGTTCTTAAAAGCGCCTGACCAATTTTCTACCAGCCGGGGTTAGTTAGCAGAGCCCCGGCTGCGATAGGTGGCTGCTTCTGCCACATGCTGGGGCTGAATATCCAGCTCTCCTGCAAGATCAGCAATGCTGCGTGCTACGCGTAACATGCGTGTATACCCGCGAGCGGAAAACCGAAATCTGGCCGCTATGGCTTGCGCCATGTTCTGCGCTTCTGCTGATACGCATAAATCTTCCAACGCGGCTTCTGCGTTCTTGCGCGCACCTTGTCGCTCTGCCTGCATCTGGCGCGCGCACCACACACGCTCTGCCACTGTTGCGCTGTTTTCTCCCGGTGGGCCTGCCATATAGCCCAAGGGTTCATAGGGCTGCATGGCCAGATGCATGTCTATTCTGTCCAGCAATGGGCCAGAAAGACGGTTCATGTAATCCTCACCACAGCGCGGGGCTTTTCTACATTCCCGGCTGGCATCACCCAGATACCCACAACGGCACGGGTTCATGGCCGCAATAAGCTGAAAGCGGGCAGGGTAGGTTACATGCACGGCAGCACGCGCAATGCTAATCTGGCCGGTTTCTAACGGTTGCCGTAGCGCCTCCAAGGCCGAGCGAGAAAATTCTGGCAATTCATCTAAAAACAACACACCCCGATGCGCCAGACTGATTTCACCCGGCCGCGCACGAGCACCTCCGCCCACTAAAGCGGGCAGACTGGCCGAATGGTGCGGATCACGAAAAGGGGGGCGCCTTATGGGCCGGCCACCAAGCAATAAACCCGCTGCACTATATATGCGCGAAACATCCAGACTCTCTGCCACAGAAAGATCTGGCAGCAGGCTCGGTAAACGCGCAGCCAGCATGGATTTACCCGCACCCGGCGGCCCACTGAGCAATAGGGAATGCCCGCCTGCCGCTGCAATTTCCAGCGCACGGCGGCCTGTTTCCATCCCGCGTATATCCGCCAGATCGGGTTCAGACACCGGTTCATCTTCCTGCGCAGAAAACGCTGGAGGAGACAAAACCTGCAATCCGTTAAAATGATTGATAAGTGCTAGCAAATCTGGTGCGGCCAGAATGGAAATATCCCCACCACACAAGGCTTCCTGCCCTTGTGCCGCAGGGCATACCAAACCCAAATTCATGGAAGCTGCTTCTAGGGAAGCAGAAAGCACACCCGCAACCGGGTTGAGCCGCCCATCTAGAGAAAGTTCGCCCAAAGCGGCATACCGCGCCACTTCCTCACCCGGTATCACCCCCATGGCCGTTAGCAACGCCAAGGCTATGGGAAGATCGAAATGCGATCCTTCCTTGGGAATATCCGCGGGAACAAGATTAACCAGAATACGCTTGGCAGGCAGGGCAAGCCCGATGGAAGTAAGCGCCGCACGCACACGCTCACGCGCTTCTGCTACGGCTTTATCCGGCAGGCCAACCATTAAAAAGGCAGGCAAACCGCTGGAAATCTGCACTTCCACCCAAACGGGGCGGGCTTCTATGCCGCAAAAGGCAAAGCTACGGATGCGGGAATTGAGTATTCCCGCCCCGATAGACACGCTTATTTACCTTTGTAAATCAGGCGTGCGCGGATTGTGCCTTCCAGACCGCGCAGAGCCTGAAGAAGACGATCATCCAGTTCCGTGTTGCCGCCGGTATCGGCTTCAATCACCACGTAACCGATTTCTCCATCCGTCTGCAGGAACTGCGCCGTAACGTTGCAATCTGCGTTCATGAAGATTTCGTTCAGGCGCATCATCATGCCCGGCACATTGCGGTGCGCGTGCATAAAGCGCGTGCCACGTGGGCTTTGCGGCAACTGAACGCCGGGGAAGTTCACGGAACCGAATGTGGACCCCACATCGGAATATTCCACCAGCTTGCGCGCCACTTCCACGCCAATGCGTTCCTGCGCTTCCACGGTGGAGCCACCAACATGTGGGGAGAGGATAACGTTATCCAGCCCCTGCACAGGTGTTTCCAGCTTGTCATTCGGGCCTTTGGGTTCCTTGGGGTACACGTCAATAGCTGCACCCAGCAGATGGCCGCTTTTCAGTGCTTCTGCCAGCGCATCCAGATCAACCACGTTGCCACGTGCGTTGTTGATGAGGAAAGAGCCTTTCTTCATCGCCTTGATCTGGGCTTCACCCATTAGGTTCTTGGTTGTGGGCAACTGCGGAACATGCAGGCTAACAACATCGCTCTGTGCCAGCAGATCTTCCAGCGTTTCTACTGGCAGCGCATTCCCGTGGCCCAGCTTGTCCACCACATCGTAATACACAACGCGCATGCCAAAGGCTTCTGCCAGCACGGAAAGCTGGGAACCAATAGAGCCATAGCCGACAATACCCAGCGTTTTACCGCGTACTTCCCAGCTATTATGGGCGGATTTGGACCACTTACCTTCATGGCATTCCACAGAGCGTGGGAAAATACGGCGCATGAGCATGACAATTTCGCCCATCACCAGTTCCGCCACGGAACGTGTGTTGCTGTAAGGTGCGTTAAAAACGGGGATACCGTTCATGCGCGCAGCTTCAAGATCAACCTGATTGGTGCCGATGCAGAAGCAGCCAATGGCCATAAGCCGGTCTGCGCCATCCAGCACTTCCTTGGTCAGCTGCGTGCGGGAACGGATGCCAACAATATGCACACCTTCCAGCGCCTCTTTGAGGGCATCGCCCTCCAGCGCGCCTTTATGACGCACAACGTTTTCATAACCGCTGGCTTTAAGAAGGGCGACGGCACTATCGTGGATACCCTCCAGCAGCAGAATGCGGATCTTGTCCTTGGGGAGAGACAGGTGCGTGCTTGTGCTCATGTGGAACCGACCAAATAGCTGTTGTGCCGAGCGGCAGACCTATCTCAAAAACTACAAAATTGATAGGGCCGCCGCATGAGAGATAAAGAAAAGATACCGAAATCTAGCGATCTGCCTGCAAGGTTGCCACGGCTTGCTGATGTAAAGATGCCGAACCAGCCGCCAGCACTGTACGGTCTCCATCCATCCGTAAGGGTGTGCCATCCCATGCTGTTATCACGCCACCTGCGCCTTCAATAACGGGCACAAGGGCAGCCCAATCCCACGGATTCATGTCACATTCCGCGATCAGATCAATCTGCCCCAAAGCCAGCAGGCCATAGGCGTAGCAATCTCCCCCCCATGTCATGCGCTTGGCGCAGGCTTTCAGGGTTTTCCAGCCGGTGTGCGGGGCCAGTTCCAGCATTTCGGGGGATGTGCAGGACATTTCCGCAGCTTCCAGCGCCACGTTCTGGCGTGTGGCAGGCCGACCGCCCAGCGGTGATGAAAACTGCGTAGGCTGGCCTTTCACACCCAGCCAGCGTTCATTCAGCACCGGCTGATCCAACAGCCCCAACACCGGCACACCATGATGGCAAAGGGCAATAAGTGTTCCAAACATGGGGCGACCCGTTACAAAAGCCCGCGTGCCATCTACCGGGTCCAGCAACCATTGCCACGGAGCCTCTGCGTTTTCATGGCCGAACTCTTCACCAAACACGCCATGATCGGGGAGGCGTTCAGCCAGAATGGCACGCATCACCCGTTCTGCGCTGCGGTCTGCAATGGTTACGGGGCTTGCATCCTTTTTATCATCCACAGTCACATCTCGTCGGAACCACGGGCGCACGACCGTGCGGGCGGCATCTGCCATCATGGTGGCGACATCAGTAAAAAGACCGAGTTCTTCCGAATGTGTCATGGTG
The DNA here is from genome assembly GCF_004014775.2 of Acetobacter oryzoeni. Classification (NCBI taxonomy): domain Bacteria; kingdom Pseudomonadati; phylum Pseudomonadota; class Alphaproteobacteria; order Acetobacterales; family Acetobacteraceae; genus Acetobacter; species Acetobacter oryzoeni. Next base: position 1,150,384 of record NZ_CP042808.1, on the reverse strand, counting down.
TGCATCCTGCCTGCGCGGGCACAGCCTGCCCGCCGAGAGTGTGAAGAAATGCAATAACATCCGCCCGTTGGGCGGGATCTGGTATACCGGTGAGAGACATACGCGTGCCGGGCGCAAAGCGGGCAGGAGCCATAAGCCAATCTGCCAGCATCTGGTCTGTCCAGTGCTGGCCTGCATGCTGCCGCAACGCTGCAGAATAGGTGTACCCTGTGCATGAGGCCACACCACGCCCGGCAACACCGGCCAGCGGTGGCCCGGCATTTTCCGCAGCCCCTCCAGCCAAGGCGTGGCACTGCGCGCAAACCTGCCTTACGGTTGCACCACCACGCTGCGCATTGGCCTGCACCATTAACGGCGCAATAGGTACGGGCTCTAACCCCGGCAGGGAAAAAGCAGGGCGGGCAGGGGCTGTATCTGGCACGGTGCTACGTGCGGCAAACACACATGTTGCCAGCACTGCCGCACTGAGTACGGTGGAAACCGCTATTCTGTTCAGAAACCTGCCATCCATGCCCGGGAGGCACCTCGTTTTCTGCCGGTTGCGTTTACCGTGCAGCTTTCATAAACTGCGCGCCGCTTTCAACCGGCTATAGGACGAGCCGCTTTTCGGAGCAAGCTGATGGTTTCTTCTCTTGTTGTCATACCTGCCCGGCTTGCTTCCACTCGCCTGCCAGGAAAACCGCTGGCAGACATTGCTGGCCGCCCCATGGTGCTGCGTGTGTGGGATGCAGCCATGGCCGCCAATATTGGCCCGGTTGTGGTGGCCGCCGCGGATCAGGAAATTTATGATGCCGTAACCGCAGCAGGTGGCACCGCGATTCTAACAGACCCCAACTTACCTTCCGGGTCAGACAGAGTATGGCAGGCCACCCAAGCGTTTGATCCTGACGGCAAATATGACGTGCTGCTGAACCTGCAGGGAGACCTGCCAACATTTGAGCCACAGGCATTACGTGCGGTTATGGATGTTATGGCCAACCCAGCGTATGATGTTGGTACACTGGTTGCGCCCGTAACATCGGATGCTGAAAAAAACGCACCCTCTGTGGTGAAAGTGGCCTGTGATTTTTCAGAGGATACGCAAACAGCGCCCGCGCTTTATTTTTCCCGCCAGCCTATTCCGTGGGGCAATGGGCCGCTATGGCACCATATTGGTGTGTATGGATGGCGCCGGGCTGCGTTGGAGCGGTTTGTAGCTCTGCCACCATCTGGCTTGGAAAAGCGTGAAAGTCTGGAACAACTTCGGGCACTGGAAGCTGGCATGCGTATTGGCTGCACACGCCTTGCATCAGCACCATTTGGGGTGGATACACCAGAAGATCTGGAACGCGCACGCCGTGCATTTGGAGCATAATTGAGGCATGACACAAAAGGTTATCGCCTTTCAGGGCACACCGGGCGCGTATTCAGATCTGGCCTGCCGTAACGCCAAACCAGGGTGGAAAACCCTGCCATGCCGTACCTTTGCTGATGCCATTGATGCTGTGCATCAGGGCCGGGCAGATCTGGCCATGCTAGCGTGCGAAAACAGCTTGGCGGGGCGCGTGCCGGACATCCATTCCCTGTTGCCAGCTTCTGGCCTGCAAATTGTGGGAGAGCACTTTCAACGAGTGGAACACTGCCTGCTGGTTGTGCCCGGCACCCGTATGGAACAGGTGCGGCGCGTGCATACGCACCCTGTAGCCTTGGGGCAGATCAGAAACCTGATCCGTGATTACAATCTGGAACCCGTGGCCGAGTTTGATACGGCTGGTGCCGCAGAGTTGGTAGCTTTATGGAAAAAGCCGGAAGAAGCCGCTGTAGCTTCTGCTCTGGCGGCAGAACTCTATGGGCTGGAAATTCTTAAAAAGAACGTGGAAGACGCAGACCACAATACCACGCGTTTTTACATTGCTTCCCGCACAGCAGATCGTCCGCCAGTAGAAACCCCCAATGTGATGACGACGTTGATCTTCAGTGTCAAAAACCAACCCGGCGCGTTGTATAAAGTGTTGGGTGGGTTTGCCACCAACGGCGTCAACATGACCCGGCTAGAAAGCTACATGTCTGGTGAAACCTTTGCCGCCACCCGTTTTTTGCTGGATGTTGATGGTCATCCAGATGATATACGGTTGAGCAAAGCACTGGCAGAACTTGATTTTTTTGCACAGAACACCACAATTCTAGGTGTCTACCCTCAATCGCCCTTCCGCCAGCGTACCCCTGCCGAAGGGCAGGACACGCCGCGCAGTGTGCCGGCACATGCCATTTCAGGATAAGTGACTGCCCATGTCTGATACCTTTTTCTCCGGGTCTATTACCGCGCTGATTACCCCCATGAACCGGGACGGCAGTCTGGATTTTGCCTCGTTCGAAAAACTGGTGGACTGGCAGATCCGTGAGGGTACGTCTGCCTTGTGTGCTGTTGGCACAACGGGGGAAAGCCCAACCCTTTCTCATGCTGAGCACCACGCGGTAGTGGAGCGTACCATTAAGGTATCGGCCGGGCGGGTTCCTGTTATTGCAGGCGCAGGTTCAAACAGCACATCCGAAGCCATAGATCTGGCGCAGTATGCTGAAAAAGCCGGGGCAAATGCTGTGTTGGTGGTAGCGCCATATTACAACAAGCCCACGCAGGAAGGGCTTTACCGGCATTACATGGCTATTGCAGATGCCATTTCCATTCCGGTTATTCTTTACAATATTCCGGGCCGTTCCATTGTTGATATCAGCGTGGAAACAATGGCGCGTCTGGCGCGGCACCCCAATATTATTGGCGTAAAAGATGCCACAGCAAATCTTTTGCGCCCATTACAGGTGCGTCGCGCAGTAGAAAAACGCTTTAACCAGCTTTCTGGGGAAGATGGCACTGCCGTAGCTTTTCTGGCTGCAGGTGGTGATGGCTGCATTAGCGTAACCGCCAATGTGGCGCCTGCCTTGTGTGCCAATGTGCAAAAGGCGTGGCAGGAAGGCCGCACGCAGGATGCCATTGCCATTCAGGACAAGCTTCTACCGTTGCATGATACGCTGTTTTGCGAAAGCAATCCGGCCCCGGCCAAATACGCAGCCAGCCTGCTAGGGCTTGCGGGAGAAACCTGCCGTCTGCCGCTTGCTCCCCTAACCGAACCTTCTCGTGAGAAAGTACGCGCTGCCCTTGTTGATGTCGGGCTACTGAACTGATGAGCTCCAAATCTGGAAAATCTGCCAAAAGCTCCATGATCTCTCATGGCATGGTGGCGCAAAACCGTAAGGCGCGCTTCAATTACAATATTCTGGAAACCATTGAAGCCGGGCTTGTGCTGAAGGGCGCTGAGGTTAAGAGCCTACGCCTTGGCCGTGCCACCATTAACGAAGCCTTTGCTGGCGAACGGGATGGAGCACTCTGGCTGTTTAACAGCTATATTCCTGAATATCAGGGCGGTGTTCTCTCTCGCTTTGATACGCGCGCGCCACGCAAGCTGCTGATGCACCGTAAGGAAATGCGCAAGTTTATAGGTGCCATTGCCAAGCAGGGCGCAACACTTGTGCCTTTAAATGTGCATTTTAATGATAGAGGCTTGGCAAAAGTTACGCTCGGCTTGGGCGTTGGCAAGAAAAGCCATGACAAGCGGCAGAGTATTGCAGACAGAGATTGGCAGCGTGATAAAGCGCGCCTGATCCGGAATAAGGGGAAGGGAGACTACTAACCTCTCTTTCCCGTTTGCCTGTTTAAATATTCAATCAGCCAAGCATAAAAAAAACCCCGGCAAAACCGGGGTTTTTTCTTGAAACCTAATTCTAAAATCAGGATCAGGCCGGAGAAACTTCAGCAGCTTCCGGGCCTTTCTGGCCCTGAACCACCTTTACGTTTACACCCTGACCTTCGTTCAGTGCGCTCAGGCCAGACCGTTCAAGAGCAGAAGCGTGAACGAAAATGTCCTTGCCACCGCTTTCCGGTGTGATGAAGCCAAAGCCTTTGACAGAGTTGTACCATTTTACGGTACCACGTGTGTCTTCAGCCATGGACAGATCCGGGGCAGGGCGGCCAGCCGGACGGCTGCCAAAACCGGGGCGCGGTGCACGGGGGCGTTCTGGCTGAGCGGTGCTTTCGTCAACGGAAATAACTTCCGCAACCTGGCGACCTTTCGGGCCCTGGCCAATCCGTACAACCAGTGTCGCACCGGGGCTTACACCCTGATGGCCTGCCTGAGAGAGTGCATTGGCGTGCAGGAATACATCACCGGTGCCATCTGCCAGTTCAACAAAGCCGAAGCCTTTTTCACTGTTGAACCATTTAACAGTTGCACCAACTTCCGGCCCGGAAGCCACAACCTGCGGACCACCAGCGCCACGGCGCGGTGCAAATCCACCACGGTCACCGCCACCAAATGCTGGGCGCTCACCAAAGGAAGGCATGGACATGTAATCGTCATCAAATCCGCCGCGGCGAGGAAAACGAGAGCTGCGGTCGGTCCTGTTACTTTTCAACGGTCTTGATCCTGGAGTACGGAGAAGGCTGAAGCTTCTCCCGATATTGAAAAACGGGCAGTTTGCCGGAATGGGTTGACACGTTTACGTATTTTGAAGAAAACGCCACCGTTCCCGTTCCTGAAAGCTGCAAATGCGCCCACTGTTTCCGTAGCACAGCCAACAGCGTGCGACTATAGGAAAGCATGAAATTGGCGGGAGTTTCACACACTTTTCTTAATCTCACAGTTATGTGATACCTCCGCCCCCATAACCGCCTGATGCTGGCATGATAGCCACAGCAAGACAGGATAAGGGGAAACGGGCTTTCTTGTGCGGGTATTATCCATTAAGAACAGCCTAGAATCATGCCCGCACATGGCCAAATGGAAGAAAAAGCATGCCCGTAGTTTTAAAACGGCTTCGCGCACGGCGCCTTGCCCTTGCGTCTCTTATGCTGGCAGGGGCATCCGTGTGTTCTCTTTCTTCCGCCAAAGCGACTCCTGCCTCTGATAACAAAGGCACATGGACTCTTCAGGGTGAAAACGATGCCATCACCACCCTGAAAGGTACGTCGGACCAATACTATACCAGTGGCCTGCGCTTTAACTGGACATCCGGCACCAATACGCTGCCCACACCCATTGCCGCCATTAACAAGGCCATTTGGGGGGAAGGGGTGCAGCGTATCAGCATAGGCTTGCAGCAGCTTATCTTTACGCCGCGCAACACGCAGGTTTCCAGCCCGTGGGCTCCGGGGCAGGCGCAAACTGCCCGCATTAATGATAGGCCCTATTCCAGCCTGCTGCTGGGCACCGTAAACCTTATTAATGATACGGATAGAACCCGCAGCGTATTTGGCATTCAGTTTGGTATTATGGGGCCGGGCGGCTTGGGCGAGCAGCTCCAGAACGGATTCCATGGCCTGATTGGCGATACCAAAAACCAGGGCTGGTCTCATCAGCTTAAAAACCAGCCCATCTTTCAGGTGCAGGGTGGGCGTATCTGGCGTTTGCCTTTGGCGCATGTGTTTGGCGTAGAATTTGATATGCTGCCATCCGCCGCTGCAGCCATTGGTGATTACCAGATTTATGGCCGCATTGGGGATGTGTTTCGTATTGGGCAGGGGCTGGATAGTGATTTCGGCACACCTACCATTCAGGCCTCCGGCACAGATGGCACAGATGCCTATAAATCTCGGCGTCCTTTTTCATGGTACATCTTTGGTGGCGTAACGGGTGAGGCCGTTGGGTATGATGCCTCATTGCAAGGCAACACCATGCGCAGCAATTCCCTGCATGTGATTAAAAAATGGGATGTGGGTGAAATTCACGCCGGTTTGGCCTTTATGTTCTGCGGTTTGCGCATTTCCTACAGTCAGGTCTGGCAGACACAGCAGTTCACCACAGCCAAGTCTGGCCTGTTTAACTATGGCTCATTAATGGTTTCGGCAAAGTTCTGATTCTTTTTTCTGCATCGCAGAAAGGCGTTTGCACAAAAAACAGGCATAAAAATTGTGCAATTTGCGTGTATTTGTGTTTTTTTCGTCACGAGGTCTCGAACCTGCCTGCTTTTGAGGCGTTAACATTCGTTTTCTCATAGCGTAGCGCGCTGCGGCTCTTTTACACTCCAAACATCAAGACCGAACCGGGATTGTAAGGGGGATAAAAGAAACCATGCCGCGCACAACAACATCTTCTCAGCAACACACCTGCCAGATCATCCCATTCCAGATGGAGATCACATCCCGCCAGCAGGCTTACCTTACCCGTTGGGTTCAGGCTGCTCAGCCCATGGGCATTTGCGATGCGGATGTTTTTGTATCTGAACAGAAGCAGGCCGGCGTTTCCGCTGGTTATGTTGTGGTATGGGTGCGCGAAACGCCAGATCCGGCTTACCAGATTTACTGCCACGGCAACCGCTGGATTGTTATGGATGCTATCCGTGATAATAAACTGGGCAGCTTTAACACCTTTGCAGATGCCCTGAACATGATCCGCCCCGTCATGCCGCGCGAACAGGGTATTGTTGCCGCTTAAACGCCCCAGTTTAAGGTATTATTCCGGTTGGCCGCCTTCTTCCCTTACAAGGGAAGGGCGGCTTTTTTTTGCCCTTTGCCTTGCACCAAATCATTACGAAATCCTGTTATTTCCATTTCAGGGATTGCCTCATGGGTTTCTCCTGCTGCAAGGACTACGCAGACCATCACCAGTTCGAGCAGATCTGAAAGGATCCTGAGATGACAAGCCTGACCCTCGCATACCCCGAAACCACCGTGCATGAGGCTACGGCAGCAGCAATCATCCGCGTTCTGGAAGCCAATGATGTAGAGCCGGATATTGTCACTGGCCCTAAAGACGTGCTGACAGACATGCTCAAAAAGGGTGAGGTTGATTTTTACGTGTCTGCATGGCTGCCGGATGAAGATGCGGGCATGCTGGCCCCCGGTATTCTGCCTCTTGGCAATTTGTTTCGCCCAGCGGCTCATTGCTGCATTTCTGCAGAAGATACACCGCTGACATCTCTGGATGATGTGGCACAGGCTGGGCCAGAACTTTCCCGCACCATTATCACGCCTGCATCCCTGCAAAAGCACATGGAAAACGTGTTGCAGCAGTATGGGCTGGATACTGCAGGATTCAGCCTGAAAGTGCTGCCGGATGAAGAAGCTCTGGCAGAGCTGAACGCTGCCCTCAAGCGGGAAGAACTGGTGCTGATGCCGTTGTTTCAGCCTTGCTTCCTGTTCCACATTGGCGGTTTCCGTATTCTGAACGACCCCAAGAATGCACTGGGAGGCGAACAGGATGCACGCATTCTGATCCGTGCAGAAACCAAGGATGAAATGGAGCAGGACCTTCTGGACGAACTGGATGAACTGATGCTGAGCGCCAAAATTATCAGCGCCATGGATTACGCCATGCGTGTTGAAGGCATGACAGCCGATGAAGCGGCAGAAGCCTGGCAGCGCGGCAAACTGCTGCCCCGCTAAGGAAAGGCCGCGCCAGCATGACAGATCAATCCCCCGCCGATACGCGCGATTCCAGCCTTGCCGCCCAGTATGAGGCGTATCCATACCCGGAAAGAAACCCACAGGATGAGGCCAAGCGCCTTTTAATAGGCAGCCCCAGCCACCTGCGGGAAATTGACTACTGGGTTTTTGGTGCCAAACGCCCACAAAGCCAGCCTTTGCGGGCACTGGTGGCGGGGTGCGGCACGGGGGATGGTGCCATCATGCTGGCAACACACCTACAACGCGCCGGACGCCCCGGTGAGGTTGTGTGTGTGGATCGCTCCCAAAAAGCGCTCTCCATTGCACAGGCGCGGGCAGAGGCGCGAGAGCTGGCAAATATCCGCTTCATTCAGAGCTCTCTGACAGAGCTGGATGGGCTGGATCTGGGCCTTTTTGATTATATTGATTGCTGTGGTGTACTGCATCATCTGCCTGATCCTGATGCAGCATTAGCCATGCTGGAAAAGCACCTCGCTCCCGGTGGTGGAATGGGGCTAATGGTCTATGCCCCTTATGGGCGCACAGGCGTTTACATGGTGCAGGATGCACTGGAAAAAATTGCACCGCATTCTGAAACGCCACAAGCGCGGCTGGATATGGCGCGCCGCGTCATGCGCACGCTGCCGGCTACTGCATGGTTGCGGCAGAATGGCAACTTTGGAGATCATCTCTCTGGCGGCGATGCAGGATTGTATGATCTGCTGCTGAACCCGAGAGATCGTGCTTATACCGTTACCGAGTTTTTGAATTTTCTCGACAAAGCCGGTCTGGAACCATCCTGCCTGATGGAACCGGCGCGGTATGATCCAACCCTGTTTTTGCCAGACCCACGCCTGCGTGCACGCATCAGCGGCCTACCATGGCAGCAGCAGGCCGCCATAGCGGAAGATCTGGCGGGCAATATGGCCACGCACGTTGCCTATGTTGTACGCAAAGGCGCGCGCGTTACACCTCCAGACCCGCTAGATTTTGCGGCTGTGCCAATAATGCGTGAAATACCGGGGGTAGAGTTGGCCAAACAGATGCGGCCAGATCACACACTACCTTTTGCGTTTGGCACATTGATTGTGCCCATTCCCTTGCCGCCACAAATGCGCGGCATTCTGCCATTAATTGATGGTGAACGCACTGTTGGCGCCTTGGCAGAGGCCGTGGCCCCACGTGGTATTTCGGAAAGCAAGTTCCGCAAAGTGTGGGCTGAAGGCTTTACCACTCTGGAGCGGCTTAACCGCGTGCTGTTACGTCCTCCATCCTGATTGCACCCATTGCGGGGAGGAGATTTGAAGTGTCAGCACTGCCCGTAATTATTTTTGGTGCAGCCCTCAATCCAGATGGCGGCCCTTCTGTAGCGCTCCTAAACCGTGTACATTCAGCACTTGTGTTTGGCGCTGCACATGGGCCCGTTATGTATATTCCCACAGGTGGCGTGCCACAAAATGGCCAGACAGAAGCAGATGTTATGGCTTCCTGCCTGTTAAAGGCCGGCGTTGCTCCAGACACTATTTTGCCCGAACCCACGGCGGGAGATACGTTTGATTCCGCCATTGCCTGCACACGTTTGTTGCGTCAGGCAGGGTATTCTACGGCTCAGCCCATAGCTGTTGTTTCCAGCCCCTTGCATCTGCCGCGCTGCGTTTTGCTTATGCGCCTTGCAGGCTGGAAAGTGCAGGCTGTGCCTTTTTTACGTGCACAGCCGCATGTGCCCAACATGCGCAAAAAACTCCTGCGTATCGCGCATGAATGCCTTGCCCTGCCGTGGGATGCACTGCTTGTTCTGGGCTGGCGTATTGTGCGGCGCTAAACTGCGCCGTATTCTGCCGCCCGATTTCCTGCCGGTCTGCGTTTTGCGTGGCTTCCTTTTTACAGGCCGCCATTTTGCGCAAAACATAACAAAGCAGCCCGCGCAGTTCATGATCTTGCCAAAACAGGTGGCTTCCATCCGTCTGGCAAGGAAAAATTTGGAACAGTGAGTATCATGGCCGTTTACGCATTTGTTTTTCCCGGACAGGGCAGCCAGTCTGTTGGTATGGGGCAGGAACTTGCAGAAGCTTTTCCTGCGGCACGTTCTGTTTTTGAAGAAGTTGATGACGCCCTGGGCGAAAAACTCTCCAAAATCATTTTTGAAGGCCCGATGGAAAGCCTGACCAGCACAGAAAACGCCCAGCCTGCACTTATGGCGGTTTCCATGGCTGTTCTGCGCGTTCTGGAACAGGATGGCGGCTTGGATCTTGCCGGCAAAGTTACGCTGCTGGCCGGGCATTCACTGGGTGAATATTCTGCTCTGGCTGCTGGGCGCGCCTTTGGTGTGGCAGAAGCCGCACGCCTGCTACGGCTGCGCGGGCAGGCCATGCAGAAAGCTGTTCCCGCAGGGGAAGGCGGCATGGCAGCCCTGATTGGCGTTACATTGGCACAGGCAGAAGACATCTGCTCCAAAGCCTCTGCCAAAGGCGATGTGGAAATTGCCAACGATAACGGCGGCGGCCAGATTGTTATTTCCGGCAAGAGCGCAGGCATTGATGAAGCCATTGCCATCGCCAAGGAAATGAAGATCAAGCGCGCACTTAAGCTGCCGGTTTCAGCTCCGTTCCATTCTTCGCTCATGAAACCAGCAGAAGATGTGATGGCCGAAGCACTGGCCAAAGCCGAAATTGCCGCCCCAATTGTGCCCGTAATTGCCAACGTAACAGCCGAGCGTGAAACCGATGCCGATACGATTCGGCAAAACTTGGTACGTCAGGTTACTGGCCGTGTGCGTTGGCGCGAAAGTGTGGCCGCTATGGTGGGCATGGGCGTAGATACGTTTGTAGAAATTGGCGCAGGTAAAGTGCTTTCCGGCCTTGTGCGCCGCATTGATTCTGAAGTGACTGGCCTTTCTGTGGGAACGCCCGCCGATATCGAATCTTTCCTGAAAACTTTGTGAAAACAGCGGGTAAATACATATCATGTTCAAACTGGACGGAAAAACAGCACTGGTTACAGGCGCAAGCGGTGGCATTGGCAGCGCAATTGCGCGCCTGCTGCACGCACAGGGCGCAAAAGTGGTGCTGTCTGGCACGCGTGAAGCCGTGTTGCAGAAACAGGCAGAAGAACTGGGGGAAGGGCGCGCATTCTACGTGGCTGCCAACCTTTCTGACCCGGCAGAAGCCGATGGGCTGATTGCCAAGGCAGAAGAAGCTGCTGGAGCACCCATTGATATTCTGGTGAACAACGCAGGCCTAACGCGCGATATGCTGGCCCTGCGCATGAAAGACGAAGACTGGGATCAGGTTCTGAATGTTGACCTGTCTTCTCCTTTCCGGCTGTGCCGCGCAGCGCTTAAGGGCATGCTGCGCCGCCGGGCAGGGCGTATTATCAACATTTCCTCGGTAATCGGCTCTACCGGCAATGCCGGGCAGGCCAACTATGCTGCTGCAAAAGCTGGCATTGTAGGCATGAGCAAATCCTTGGCGCAGGAAGCCGGGCCGCGTGGCGTAACAGTAAACGTGGTGGCTCCGGGCTTTATTGTGACCCCCATGACAGACGTTCTGCCAGACGCACAAAAAGAAAAACTTCTGGGCGCGATTCCGCTGGGGCGTCTGGGCCAGCCAGAAGATGTGGCTTCTGCCGTGCTGTATCTGGCATCGGACGAAGCTGCATGGGTTACGGGCACCACGCTGCATGTAAACGGCGGTATGGCAATGGTTTAAGGGGTAACGCCCTTAAACTTGGCCTCTGCATTTGTCTGCGCAGAAGAGAGGGTGCAAAATCCTTTCAGATGTGGCAGACAGACTATACAAACACGCACATGGCCAAGGGGCCGGAAGAAAGTCTTTTCCGGTTTGCCTTGGCTTGTGATGGAAAAACGTGCTAAGCGCCCGCAACCCCTGTTGCTGGGGAAGAATAACGGAAGCAGTGCTGTTTTCTATTCTTCTACCAATAGGGGTTGTGGTAGAGCAGGCACCAGAACAACCTGCCCGCATGTAAAACCGGGCCTATGGGATACAAAGACAGATGAGCGAAATCGCTGATAAGGTTAAGAAAATCGTGGTCGAGCATCTCGGCGTCGAGGAAAGCAAGGTCACACCGGATGCATCGTTCATCGATGACCTGGGCGCTGACAGCCTTGATACCGTTGAGCTGGTGATGGCGTTTGAAGAAGCCTTCAATGTCGAAATCCCGGAAGATGCAGCGGAAAAAATCACCACCGTTAAAGATGCTATCGATTACATCGAAAAGCAGAAAGCTGCCTGATTTTCAGGTACTTTTGCGTTTAACGGAAACTGTAGGTCCCTCTGCTATTTGAGGGACCATATACGTGCAGAACAGGGAGCGGGCTGGTTTGTTGCAGTCGGCCGGAGTAAATTCTGGACGGAGACGGGTAGTCGTCACCGGAATGGGCATCGTCGGACCTCTGGGTCTGGGCGTTGAAAACGTATGGTCACGTCTGATTGCAGGCGAAAGCGGGATTGGTAGAATCACGCAGTTCGACCCAAGCGATCTGCCGGCCCATGTGGCTGGGGAAGTGCCGGAAGGGCCGACCGCAGAAGGAAAGCTTACACTTTCCGAGTGGATTTCCCCCAAAGACCAGCGCAAAATGGACCGCTTCATTCACATGGGGCTGGTGGCAGCAACGGAAGCGGTTGAGGATTCCGGTTGGAAACCCGAAACCGAAGAAGATAAATGCCGCACCGGTGTGATGATTGGCTCTGGCATTGGTGGTTTGCAAACCATCTATGATGCCTCCATTACCGTGCATGAAGGTCGGGCACGGCGTCTTTCGCCGTTCTTTATCCCGTCCGCTCTCATCAATCTGGTTTCTGGCCATGTTTCCATCAAATATGGTTTTCAGGGGCCAAATCATTCAGTTGTGACAGCTTGCGCCACCGGTGTGCATGCCATTGGTGATGCCGCGCGCATTATCATGTTTGGTGATGCCGATGTAATGGTGGCAGGTGGGGCAGAAGCAACCGTTTGCCCATTGGGTATTGCTGGTTTCTGTTCAGCCCGCGCGCTGTCCACCGGCTTTAATGACACACCCGGAAAAGCCTCCCGCCCATGGGATAAAGACCGTGATGGTTTTGTAATGGGTGAAGGTTCCGGCGTTGTGGTGCTGGAAGAATACGAACACGCCAAAGTTCGTGGCGCCAAAATTTATGGCGAAATTATCGGCTACGGCATGTCTGGTGATGCATACCACATTACCGCACCGGCAGAAGGCCATTACGGGGCATACCGCGCCATGCGCGCTGCACTGAAAAGTGCAGACCTTACCCCGGCAGATATCAACTACGTTAATGCTCACGGCACCTCCACAATGGCGGATGATCTTGAGCTGGAAGCCGTTGAACGTCTGTTTGGTGATGATGCCCGTAAGCTGGCCATGTCTTCCACCAAATCTGCAACAGGCCACTTGCTTGGCGCAGCTGGTGCAGTGGAAGCCATTTTCTCCATTCTGGCTATTCGGGATAACGTGGCACCGCCTACGCTGAACTTGGATAATCCATCGCGTGAAAGCGTGATTGACCGCATTGCCCACACGGCGCAGCAACGGGAAATCAACGTGGCTCTTTCCAACAGCTTTGGATTTGGCGGCACAAATGCCAGCCTGATTGTGCGTGGCGTCTAAACCGAAAAAGAAGCCTGCAAAACAGCCTGCCAAAAAAGGCCGTGCTGCCCTGAAATGGCTAGGGGGCCTGTTTCTTCTTTCTGCTTTGGCAGGGGGAGGAACAGGTTTTTTTGCATGGTATAACTATACAAAACCGGGGCCTCTGCCAGTGGCTACGGATGTTGTGGTGCCACATGGTGGCTACGCCAGCACGATAAGCGCGCTACAACAAGCACAGGTTCTGCCGTCTGGCTGGTTTGCAGATAAGCTGTTTGTAACAGCCATTTCTCTTACGCGTAAAAGTGGCCAGCTACACGCTGCAGAACTGCATTTTCCACAACATGTTTCCATGCAGAATGTGCTGTTTATTCTGCGGCACGGCAAACCTGTTTTACATAAGCTGACCATTCCTGAAGGGCTTTCTGCCCACCAGATTCAGGCCGTTATTGCCTCTGCCCCTTTTTTGGAAGGCGAGGCGCCTCTGCCAGCAGAAGGCAGCACATTACCGCAAACCTATAATTATCTGCGAAATAGCCAGCGTGTGGATATTGTAAAGCGTGCACAAAACGACATGCAAACAGCGCTGGATACTATCTGGCAAAAGCATGATCCAGCTTTGGATGGAATTATATCCTCACCGCAGGTTCTGCTTGTGCTGGCTTCCCTGATAGAAAAAGAAACAGCCTTACCTGCAGAAAGACCCATGGTTGCGCGCGTTTTTCTAAACCGCCTGCAAAAGGGCATGAAACTGCAAACAGACCCAACCGTGATTTATGCCATAACACATGGCAATCCACCGCTGGGGCGCGCACTTACACACACAGATCTCGCTACGCCAGATCCGTATAATACGTATGCTGTTACGGGGTTGCCTCCCGGGCCTATTTGCTCACCCGGCATGTCTTCATTAGAGGCAGCGGCACATCCAGCCAGTGGGGATGCTCTTTTCTTTGTGGCAAACGGCAATGGTGGGCATAATTTTTCCACCACTCTGGCCGAGCATAATCGGAATGTTTCTGCTTTTCGGCAGCATAATACGCATTAAGCGCTTTCCACCCTCACGGGTAAAAAGCGCTTAATACTTCAGCATAGAAAAAACTTATCTAGAGGGGCTCAGGCTTTCCTGCTTGATGCCACCACCGCCAGATGCCCCAACCGTATCTGCTGCCAGAGCATCTGCATCGCTCTGAGAAACCGTGTTGCTGTTAGATGCGCGTGAGGATGTAGAAGACGCGCTGACATTTTTTGCCATAGCGGCATAACGCATCAGCACACTCCGCAGGGGGTCTGCATCCGGGTTGTTCACACGCATGCTCACCACAATATCTTCCGGCCCAACGCTCTGCTTGTAGTATTCACGGTTGGCATCACTGTTAACTGTCAGCTTGCTGCCGCCCAAGGAAGCACCGGCAAACACACCCTGAGATTTCTGAGCAATCAGAATATCCGTATTGCGTGCGCCCGCATTTCCCTTAGCAACTGCCGTGCTCATGCTGGCAAAAGAGGCCCCAGCATTGGAAGAAAACTGGAACTGGCTATCAAGCAGGGCCTGCAAGCCGCGATCCGTCATGACAAAGAAAACAATCTCGGAACTCTGCACCCCAAACTGCAAACCAAAGGATGCGGTGCTAAGGGTGTAAAATGCCGGGTCAGACCATGAACCACGCGCATCGCGCGCCAGCAGCAGGCAGCCACCATGCGCGCCACCAAATGCAATAGACATGCGGAACATATCTGGGCACACCATCACGGCACGCGCCTTGGCCAGATTGGTTACCATCGGGCTTTGGCCGGTTGCGCCTACAAAAACATCCTGTACGCTCAGGGCAGCCTTATCAACCAGCGCCTGCGGCTTATCAGCCGCCTGAGCAGGTGCCGCAACGCACAGAGAAAACGCAGCAGCCAAAGCCAGAGAAGCAGAAGAGAGGTGAGTAACCAGACGCATGCCGGAATTCTCCACAATAAGCCGGTAAATATGATCTGCTAGAAAGCACGCTTTTGTGGCCGCAGAAAGGCCCAGCGTACATGTTTTTCATTTATGCTAGCGGAATGGACACAGCCTCGGAAAGAGCCTGCGCAATATGTGGGTTTGCAGCCATAATTGTAGCTGGCCCCGTAAGCCCACCTTCCTGCAAAAAGGGTGAAACACGCGCACCGGCTTCTGCCAGCAAGGGCAGGGCGGCGGCTACATCCCACAAGTTAATAACAATTTCGATATAGCCATCCAGCCGCCCGCTTGCCACATCAGCCAGCGCCAGCGCACCACAGCCGCCAGAACGGGGCATGGTGCCCATTGCCATAATGGCATCCATTTTTTCCATGAATACAGGTTTGGGCACTCTGTTGCTCCAACCCATTTCAATCATGGAACTGGCGGGGTCTTTTACCGGAGAGGCCTGAATACGCTTGCCATTTAAAAATGCGCCATATCCACGCAGGGCAGTGTAAACTTCACCCAATGCTGGGGCATCAATCACACCGGCAACGGGTTCATCCCCATCTAGCAGGCCGAGTGAAATACACCACCGGCAACGGCCACGGGCATAGTTGGACGTACCATCAATAGGATCCACCACCCAACGCAGGCTACCTGTACGGGCCACGCCACCTTCTTCGCCCTGAAAGCCATCATCAGGGAAAAGAGCTTTCATGCGGTTGGCAATAAAGGCTTCTACCGCGCCATCTGTTTCTGTCAGCCAATCCTGCGCAGATTTTTGCGAGGCCTGCGGCCCACCCGGTGGCGGACGCATGGCCATGGCCATTTGTGCGGCATCGTGCACCACAGCCCGCGCGGCTTCCAAACGTGTGGCAAGGGCTGGGCTGGGTGAAGACATATTGCTGTAACTCCTGATAAAATAAGGCATTAAAGACTGAGCGCATCATACGCCTTTACGTGTGGCAAGACGAGCGCGCAGGCCTGCATTCGGCCCATGCCTTACATGCACACACCCAAAAAACTAGGCCTTGCGCTTATAAAGTTCCTTGGGCCAACGCCGGTGTAACCACAGCCAGCTTTCTGGCTTGCGCCTTATCCATGTTTCAAGGCGATCATTGATCATCTGCGCCAATGTGTGCAGATCTTGCTTGCGGTCTCCCGTATCAGGCAGATCCAGCGGTGGCTCAACCACAATACGCAAACGGGCAGGGCCAAGGCGTTCCACATAGCCAGGAATAACCGGGCATCGATACCGCAGCGCCATGGCGGCAAGGGCAGGGGCTGTCATGGCCGGGCGACCAAAGAATGAGACCTCAATGCCGTCATTCATTTTCTGGTCAACCAGCATACCCAGCCTGCCTCCCTTGGAGACATAAGAGAGTGCCTCACGCGCACCTCTAGCCCCCTTGGCAAACAATGGCACGGGCGTGTTGCCCATGGCTTTATCACGCAAACGGCGGATCATGCCATCTATCAGCGGGTTGCCTGCGGCCCGGTAGAAAGAGGCAAAAGGC
Source organism: Acetobacter oryzoeni (assembly GCF_004014775.2). NCBI lineage: Bacteria > Pseudomonadati > Pseudomonadota > Alphaproteobacteria > Acetobacterales > Acetobacteraceae > Acetobacter > Acetobacter oryzoeni. Next base: position 1,133,915 of record NZ_CP042808.1, on the reverse strand, counting down.
GTGCCATGCCGGGCTACTCCGGGGGGCAGCATTTCCCAGTTTCCGATATGGCCGGATACAAACAGAACAGACCCACCCTTGCGCGCCTGTTCCTCCAGATATTCAGCACCCTGAACCTCAAAACCCGGGCCAAAAGGTGTGTTTTCCTGCAAATCTGCAATATGAGGTAGCTCCCCCACCGTGCGTCCCAGATTTTCCCACACACCATGCACAATCTGGCGGCGCTGCTGAGGGCTGAGCTCTGGCATAGCGAGTTCCAGATTGCGATATGCCACATTAGAAACCGGCAGTTTAGGGCCAATAAAGCGGCAGACACTCCCCGCAACATTGGATGCGGTGGCAGGGCCAAGCCATGTCAGAAACTTCAGCAAACCGCTTGCCAAAAGAGCCTCTGCCTGCAGCAAGGCAGCGGTGAGGGCTTTGCTGCTCATTCTGCTGCCCCGTTCAAAAACTGGTCCAGCAAGACTTCTGGTGCAGCAGGGTTCTGCCATACCAATTCTACACCTACGGTTATCACTTTCTGGCGGAAGTATTCAGGCAAACGCACGGCATCCTTGGGTGTTGTCACCAAACGCGCCTGCAGAGAAACAGCCATGCCTGCCAGACGCGCCAAATCCTGTTGTTTATAAAAATAATGATCAGGAAAGGCTACGGTCTGCGCTAATGCAATATTGCAGTTTTTAAGCCCTTCAAAAAACTTTTCTGGCCGCCCCAACCCAGCAAACGCCACACAACGCTGCCCTTGCAACATTCTAACCGTATCAGACTGCCGAAGTTCTGCCCGCATAAGATGCGGTGCCATTTTGCCAAACCGTTCCTGAAAGCCTGTTTTATCCGGCCCAATCAAAACTGTAGCCTGTGCCCGCGCAAAGGCCTGCAATGACTGCTCCCTTAACGGGCCGGCTGGCAAAACATGGCCATTACCCAAGCCAACACCACCATCCACCACCAGCAAGGAGAGATTTTTGTAGAGGGATGGATTTTGAAAGCCATCATCCATCAATAGGCAATCCGCGCCAGCAGCCACAGCCATACGCGCAGAAGCTGCACGGTCTGCCCCAACCCATACAGGGCAAAGCTGTGCCAGCAATAAGGGTTCATCCCCTACATCCTGCGCGGTGTGTTGTGCAGGGTTTACCCGTGTTGTGGTGCGTAGGCGCCCACCGTATCCGCGCGTGAGGATGTGAGGGGTTTTGCCCCGCTGGAGCAGGCGAGATGCCAGATCCAGCACCACCGTAGTTTTACCTGTGCCGCCTACAGAAATATTCCCGCAACACAACACGGGCACCGGTGCTGCCCAGCCCATCTGGCGCTGTTTACGTGCGGTTATTGCCGCCACAATGGCAGAAAAAGGAGATAACAGGAGCGGCCTTATTTTGGCAGAAGGCTGGCTCCAAAACGCAGGGGCCCGTAACCTTACCATATCTGCGCTAGAATATGCTTTGCCAGACGTTCTGGCAGATTTGCATTGGCCGTAGCAATGCGCTGCACATTATCTGCAAGCTGCTGCCGTTTGCCAGGATTTGCGAACATATCTCGCACCCATGCAGCCAGTTCCTGCGCAGTGCTTACAATTGTAATGCCTGTGGCCATGTGCGCAAAGGCATCTGCAAAGTTCTGCACCAATGGGCCAGATGTAATGGCACATCCTAACCGAGCAGGCTCGTACGGATTATGTCCGCCACCACCATCCAATACACCGGGCAGACTGTTGCCAATAAACACGCACGATGCCAGACGGAAAAACAGCCCTAATTCACCTAGCGTATCGCACACCCAAAGCAGATCATCTTCTGTAGGCATTTGCCCGGCACCACGGCGCGGCACATAGCCCAGCATCACACTTAAATCTGCCCCGCGCTCTGGATGGCGCGGAATAACCAGAACCAGCACATCCGGGTAATCTCGCCGGATCAGCTTGGCAGCCTGCGCAATCTGTTGTTCTTCACCCTGATGGGTGGAAACCGCAGCAAAAATCCTGCGGCCTGCCAAACGTTCTTTCAGACGCGCCAATTCAGCCTCATCCACCGGCAAGGGTGGGGCTGCGGTTTTCAGGTCTCCCGTTTCAAGCAGCTTGGTCGCACCCAGTTGTTTCAGGCGCTGGGCATCTTCATCCGAGCGTGCAGAAACCCACGCAAAACGCTCCAGCATCCGCCGCGCCACACGCCCCATACGCTGCCACCCCTTAAAGGAAGATGCAGACATACGGCCATTGACCAGCATGACGGGAATATTACGCGTATGGCACAGCCCCAGCATGTTGGGCCATAATTCGCTTTCCGTAAAAACAGCGGCTTTTGGCTGCCAGTAATCTAAAAAGCGCTTGCCCCAACGCGGTACGTCCAGCGGCATGAACTGATGCACCACACGCGGGTGCGTAAGACGCTGCGCCAATAGCCGTGCAGCCGTAACCGTGCCAGTTGTAACCAGCACTTGAAAATCTGTTTTCTGCGCCAGACATGCGCAAACAAGTGGCAGGATAGAAACGGTTTCTCCCACACTGGCGGCGTGGAACCATATCAGATTAGCGTTACCCCGAGAGCGTGAAGGAAAACCCATTTTTTCCCGCACGCGGGATGGAATTTCCTTTCCCTTGGTTTGCCGCCATCTCAGAAAAAAGGGCAGAGCAGGGGAAAGCACAGTAGCCGCCACCTGCCACACGCGCGAAGGCATAAGGGAAAGCGGGCTAAGGGCCACCTTTTCCTGCGAGTAGCCTGCAGGAGAAGACATGCTGGAAGGCTGTTGCGCAAGATGCATCATGTTATCCAGCGCGTGTTCCAACTTTTGGGTAAATGTTTCGCCGCCGCTGCCTTCTTCCTGATTATGCCGCTGCATATCTATAGGAGGCGCACAGGCCATGGTGCCGTGCCCAAAAGGCAGCGGGAAAATCATTTTATCCCATGTTTTCAGCCGTATGCCTGTGCATGTTGCACCCACCAGCACAATCGGTTTGCCTGCCAGTTTGGCAAGGGCCAGCGTGCCCTGCTGCGCCTGCCGGCGCGGGCCACGCGGGCCATCGGGCGTAATGGCAACAAGGGTGGCATTGCGCAAGCTTGCGCGCATCCGCCTGAGAGCTGCGGCCCCACCTTTGTTTTTTCCTTTGGAATCTGATGATCCGGCAATGGACCAGATACGCCACGGGGCCACCACATCTGCAATCATGCGGCCATCACGGTTGCGGCTTATCAGCACACGTAGGCGGATATGGGGGTTTTGGGGTTCAGCCCACCACCACAAGGCTGGTGTAAGGGGCAATATTTCGTGCCAGAAAGCTACAACCGCTGTTTGCCCATTCTGGCTGGTTAACAGCGGCCATGCCTGTTCGTTTACCCGAAATGTCCATCGCGTTGTTTTAAGGGCAAACCCCAAGTACTGGCGTAAACTCCATACGCCAGCCTTGCGGGCCATATTTTTGCAATCTGTCTTCAGGGCGCGCAGCATAATCACGCAGCCTGATTAGGAGAGAAATCTCCTGAATGCAAAGCCTTCCGGCTTTTCGTTCAACACAGAAGGCTGATAGGCGATGGTGAAGCGATGATGCGCTTTTTCCCACACATCAATCTTGCTACCTTCCGGAATAACCACCTGATCAACCCCGCAACGCAGCAGGAATTCGTATTGATCAGGCAGGAAATGCCCGGTTACACGAATTTTTCCCGCATAATGCAGATGTTCACGTAAGCTGCGCGCCTGCGTGAAGGCCCGTCCATCGCGGAAAATGGGGAATGTCAGACACACAACATCAAGCCGGGGCAGGGCGGCTTTAAGGTCTTCCACCTGTTCATCCTGCTTGAGCAGAACGCCCAGACGCCCATTGCCATTACGGCCCAAACCTTCTGCCAGACGCGCCAGCGGCACCAGCACATCACCTTCCGGCAATGGCTGATCATCCTGTGCGATCAGCCATGTATCTTCAATAATCTGGCCGTTTTCAAACAGGGGCATAAGCTGCATCCTTGAAGGGGGCTGTGCCAAGACGGCGGCACGTATCAATAAACCGTTCTCCGGCCTCACGCTGGGCCAGATATGTATCTATGATCCGCGCCACGGCATCAACCGTTTCATCTTCAGAAAGTGCAGAGCCCAGAATCTGCCCGACAGAGGCATCTTCCATCGCGCTGCCACCCAGAGTGATCTGGAATGCTTCTTCACCCCGTTTATCAACACCCAGAATACCGATATGGCCCGCATGATGGTGCCCGCAGGCATTGATGCAGCCAGAGATATTCAAACGCAGGTGGCCAATTTCCTGCTGGAGTGTGGCATCTCCAAAGCGTTCGCTCAGCTTTTGTGCAATGGGGATGGAACGTGCATTGGCCAGTGCGCAATAATCCAGACCGGGGCAGGCAATAATGTCTGTCACCATCTCGATATTGGCCGTGCCCAGCCCGTTTGCCTTAAGGATCTGCCACAATTCATGCAGCGCATCCTGGCGCACATGGCCCAGAACCACATTCTGCAAATGCGTAATGCGCAGTTCACCAAAGCTGTATTTATCTGCCAGATCAGCCAGCAGATCCATCTGGGCAGATGTTACATCCCCCGGAATTCCGCCAACCGGCTTGCAGGATATGGTAACGCATGCGTAGCCGGGCTGTTTGTGAGCATGCGTGTTGGTGCGCACCCATGCATCAAATTGCGCATCGGCTTTCTGTTGGGCGGCCAAAGCATCTGCCGCGCCATTTTCTGCCTGAAACTCTGGCGTGCCAAAGCGGGCCTGAATGGCCGCAACAATTTCTGCTGGCAGGCGATAGCGTGCCCGATCCATAGCCGCAAATTCTGCGTTTACCTTGGCCAGAAAAGCCTCTGCGCCCAAGGCCTGCACCAGTATCTTGATACGGGCCTTGTACATGTTATCACGCCGCCCGTATTCGTTATAAACACGCAGCACGGCTTCCAGATACGCAATCAGGTCTTCTTCTGGCAGGTCATCACGCAGCTTTACACCCACAATAGGGGTGCGGCCCAAGCCACCGCCAACATACACTTCAAACACGGCACGGCCGTTTTCACCCTTACGGGCCAGCAGGCCGATATCATGAAAGCGTGCAGCAACGCGGTCCTGCTTGCTGCCAGAAATGGCAATCTTGAACTTACGCGGCAGGAACGTGAATTCCGGGTGCAGGGTAGACCACTGGCGCAGGATTTCAGCATGCACGCGCGGGTCCAGCACCTCATCCGCCGCAGCGCCAGCAAACTGGTCTGACGTAACATTACGGATGCAGTTACCGCTGGTTTGAATGGCGTGCATTTCTGCATCAGCCAGCACGTTCAGGATATCGGGCGTATCTTCCAGCTTGATCCAGTTGAACTGGATATTCTGCCGTGTGGTAAAGTGCCCGTAATCCCGATCATACGTTCTGGCGATATGTGCCAAGGCGCGCATCTGGGATGAGCTGAGCGTGCCATAGGGAATGGCCACACGCAGCATATAGGCATGCAACTGAAGGTACAGGCCGTTCATCAACCGCAGGGGTTTGAACTCTTCTTCGGTCAACTCCCCAGCGATACGACGCTGAACCTGATCCCGAAACTGCTCAACACGCTGCTTGAGAAACGTACGATCAACATCATCATACGCGTAACGGCCAACCGGAAGGGCAGGCTGGGTGGAATGAGACATGGCTTTAACTGTGTCCGTCTTGCTCTGCTGGTATCAGGCGCTGGCGTGTTGCGCAGCCTGCCATGCAGGTGTGAATTCGGCATGAACGCTTGGCCCAAGGGCACGAATACGCTCCCGCGTGGTTATGGGCAGCAGGCCAGACGATGTTTGCTCGACCTGTACACCATACACCCCAACCACTTCATCCGCGGCAGCTTTTGCGTTCTGGCGGGCCAGAACCTGTTCCATTTCCGCATTGGGGAAAGGATGCGCCTGCTGGATAAAAAGCTGCCACTTACCTTGCGCATCCAACCATACAATACGCCCATCAAGCAGACGGTTGGCTGTAACAACGCTCAGCCCCTGTTCATCCCGCCGATTATTTCTCCGATCCAACGCTTATCCCTTTCTGCCCCGTGTGCAGGTTCAGAATTACACAACAGATGCGAGAATATCAATATACCACGAATCAAAAACGTATCTTGAAGCACCCCCGGCACCTCAAGATACACATATGCTCTTAACAACCGCCTGCAAGGGCAAATAAGGCGGGTACTTTACACCCGCCTTATCAAACCAGAACGCAATCAGGACTGCGCGCGAGCACCCGTTTTGTTACGCACGGTGTCTTCTACAAAAGTCACCAGCGTTTTTGTGGCTGCTTCTACGCTATCCTTACCTGTTACCAGCCGCAGAGCAGGTGCGGCAGGGGCTTCATACGGGGCATCAATGCCCGTAAAGCCGCTGATTTTTCCTGCACGGGCGGCTGCATACAGGCCTTTGGGGTCACGCTGTTCGCAGGTACCAAGATCGGCATCTACAAACACTTCCTCAAACCCGTCCCCAATAATCTGGCGAGCCAGATCACGGTCAGAACGCAGTGGGGAAATCAAGGCCACAATCACAACCTGACCGGCATCACGCAGCAGGCGTGCCACTTCCGCAGCCCGGCGCACGTTTTCTGTCCGATCTGCTTCAGAAAAGCCCAGATCCTTGCACAGGCCGGCACGCAGCGTATCACCATCCAGCACGGTCACATCCACACCATCTGCAAACAGACGGGTTTCTGCCGCACGGGCCAGCGTGCTTTTACCAGAGCCAGACAGGCCTGTCAGCCAGAACACAGAGCCTTTATGGCCCTTGGCGCGTTCACGGTCCTGCACGGTAACGGTGCTGGCACTTGGGTGAATAACCTTTTCACCATCTGCAATGCTGGCTGGGCCAATAATGGGTGCGCCACCTACAATACGCTGCTGGCGGTCAACCAACACACCGCGGCCATCCGTCGTGCCGGGGGTGAACGGGTCAAACTGAATGTTTTCTGCCGCAGACAGCACGATTTCCGCAAAACCTTCGGGCGGAACTTCGGTGCCGGGATGTTCTGTCAGATCATCCAGATCTACCACTTTATCAATGGCCGTCACAGTAACGGCATGTTCTGCCGTGGCCAGACGCAGGCGGAAATGCTCACCCATACGCAGCGGTTCCTGACGCAGCCAGAACAGACGCACCCGCACGCGGGAAGCTTCCATAGGCGCAGCATCGGCATGGTGCAACAGGTCACCACGATCGGGAATAACGTCTGGTTCCAGCGTTACTGCAATGGATTGCCCGGCAGAGGCAGACACATGCGGTGCCGTATACCAGCTTTCAATCGAAGCAATGCGGGCAGGGGTTTTTTGCGTGCCGATAATAACCGTATCGCCCACACGCACACGGCCACGTTCAACACGGCCAGCCACATAGCGGGTGTTATCAAACCGATACACATCCTGCACGGGCAGGCGCAGCGCCAGTTCGGAGCGGGAAGCGGGTGAGGGCACGCTGGCCAGAGCTTCTGTGAGCGTAGGGCCTTTATACCACGGAGAGCGTTCTGAGCGGCTGGCAATGTTATCACCATCACGCGCAGAAGCCGGAACAAACAGAGCAGCTTCCAGCCCCAGCTTGTTCAGCAGTTCCGTTACGGATTTTTCGACCGCTTCCACCTTGGCCTGATCGAAATCAAGCAGATCCACCTTGTTCAGCAGCACAATAACGTGGCGAATGCCGATAAGGTGCAAAAGCATGGCGTGGCGGCGTGTTTGTTCACGCGCACCTTCCTGCGCATCCACCACCAGCACGGCGGCTTCTGCATCGGCGGCACCTGTAATCATGTTACGCAGGAACTGGCGGTGTCCCGGTGCATCCACAATCACAAATTCGCGCTGGCCCAAACGGAACGGAATACGGGTGGAATCAACCGTAACACCCTGATCGCGCTCGATCTGAAGGGAGTCCAGCAGGAAGCTCCATTCAATCTTCAGACCACGCTTTTTGGACGATTCAATAATCTGGGCAACCTTGCCATCCTGAAGGCTGTCCGTATCGTGCAGCAAACGCCCAATAAGGGTGGATTTGCCGTGGTCAACATGCCCCACAATCACGATTGGCGTGGCGGCATCCTGAGATGAATAAACTTTTTCGCTCATGATATTCTATTTCCAGTCCACGCCGTAATCAGAGATAACCCGCCACACGCAGGCGTTCAAAAGCATCTTCGGATTCATGATCCATTGCGCGGCCTGCGCGTTCAGATGTTTTGGTTGTTTCCAGTTCTTCAATCACTTCCGCCAGAGTGGAAGCGTTGCTTTCTACCGGGAAGGTGATGTCTGAATCACCCAAGGAGCGGTAACGCTTGCCGTTTTTAGCGAAATACAGATCAACCAGCGGAATGCCTTCACGCTCGATATAGCGCCAGATATCGATTTCACGCCAAGCCAGCAGCGGATGCACGCGAATGTGCATGCCTTCTTCGTGCGGCGTTGCGTACTGGTCCCAGAATTCGGGCGGCTGGTTACGGATATCCCATTTATGGCTGGCACCACGCGGGCTGAAAACACGTTCCTTGGCGCGTGTGCCCTGCTCATCACGGCGGATACCTGCGATGACACCCTGCAGCTTGTGCTTTTCGATCATGGCTGCAAGACCTGCCGTTTTACGTGCAGCAGAACGGGCAGCAGGAGGCAGGGAGGGGTCCATATCTTCTACCGGCGGGCACTCGCCCAGCAGCAGGTTAAGGTCCCACTTTTTGGCGTATTCATCGCGGAATTTGTACATTTCCGGGAACTTCTTGCCGGTATCAACATGCATGACAGGGAAGGGAACCCGGCCCAGAAACGCCTTTTTGGCCAACCAGACCATCACATTGGAATCTTTACCCAAAGACCACAGCATGGCCAGAGGTTTGAGCTTTCTGTACGCTTCTCTCAGAATGAAAACGCTCTGAGCTTCGAGTTGATCAAGATGATCCATGTTTCCGTTTCCGTAACCCTGTGTATGACACGATGCGGCTGAGGGTAAAATCAGCCAAAACCCGTTAGTGTTTGATGTGGATACCGCATTCGGTTTTGTTCAACCCGGCCCAGCGCCCGGCCCGTGCATCCTGCTCACCATTGACAGGTTGCGTGCACGGGGCGCAGCCGATGGAAAGATAGCCTTCCGCCACCAACGGGTGAGGAGGCAGCCCCCGGCGCTGCATTTCCTGCGTAATGTCTTCCGCACTCCAAAATGCAAGAGGGTTGAGCCGTAGCTGCCCATCTTCTCGTAATTCCACAATTTCCAGCGTAGATCTTGTAACGGCCTGCCCACGCTTACGCCCGGTCACCAATGCCTCATAAGGCAGAGAGGCCACTTTTAGAGGCTCCACCTTGCGCAAGGCGCAGCAGGCATCAGGATCAAACGCCCATAATTCCCCGGTAGGATCTCGATTTTCGACCTGCTGGGGCTGGGGCGCTACATCCTGAACGTTGGAAAGATGCAGAAAATCCGCCAAATTCCGCCGATATTCGAGGGTTTGCGGGAAGTGTTTTCCGGTATTCAGAAACAGCACTTTCATGGCCGGATCGGCCTCTGCCACCATTGCCAGAAGCAGCGCAGATTCCGCCCCGAAAGAGGAGAGAACAGCCAATCTGTCTCCCAAAAGCTCACTGGCCTTGCGCAGCAGCAGAACTGGGTTCTCCTGCACAGGCTCAAGCTGCTTTGCTATGGTCGCTGTATCATCAGAAAGAGCGGTCACTACACACAAACCCGTATGACAGAAAATGTAATTAACGATGTGATACAGATATAATAAGGAACCCACAACCCAAAATTCAACGCCGCAAGGGTCATATTCCCCAATTAACTATCATAATGGATAGTTATATACGCGATCCCTCATGCGCTCATGTTTTATAGTGCATTTTGTTGGCATAATATATCTTATACAATTTATGGCCGTTTCGAAAATACTCCGGTCGATCCATCATATCCACACCGCATGCTTTCACATGCTCATTCTGACGCCCTAAAATCCTGAAATCGATCCACCCTACCGCCTAAAGCGCTCAAAATGCTCGATGCAAAGCCCCCCTCACGGGTCAAAACGCTCTGCATCGGGCCAAAAATCATGTTCGATCGATCAGATTACTTTTTGGGCGCTGGATTGTCCCTGCGGAACAGTTCCCATTCTTCCATCACGCTGCCGTCTGGCAGATGGCAGTAGCTGATCTGCCCCTTGTCTGTGCTTTCGGTGCTCAGCGTGCCGCCTTTCTTGATACAATAGACTGCAGCCGGATTTGGCATCCGCAACGGCCGCACCGCACGGTTGGCATTTTCTTCATGCTGTTCATGACAGCCACCCAGAAGTCCGGTAATTGCAACAGCAAGAACCGCGCCGGAAACGCCTTTTTTTGCAGACATTTTGTTCTCCTTCATTCCAGCCGCATCATGACAAGCTGAATTATAAACATTTAGTATGGCGTATAGCCCTGAATATGTCTTTAACACGCAACGTGAAAACTGGCCTTACTGCGATAAAAAGGCTATAAATCACTTTCCTTCTCTATAAATCTGGTTCGGTTTGCACTCCATGCCTGATGGTTCTTCCCCGCTCGCTCACTCTTCTGTCACCTCCTCTTCGGAAGTCCGCCATGATTGGACGGTCGCAGAAGTTCAGGCTCTGCTTGACCTGCCGTTTCCTGAACTGATGTTCCGGGCGCAAACACTGCATCGCGCTACGTTTGATCCCACGGAAATCCAGATTTCCACGCTGCTTTCCATCAAAACGGGTGGCTGCCCGGAAGATTGCGCCTACTGCCCACAAAGCGCCAAGCATGAACAAGGCGTAAAGGCAGATAAGCTGATGGCTGTTGAAGCCGTGTTGACCGAAGCCAAAAAAGCCAAGGCCGCTGGGGCCAGCCGTTTTTGCATGGGTGCGGCCTGGCGCTCCCCCAAGGAGCGTGATCTGGATACCGTGTGCGCCATGATTGAAGGCGTAAAGCAACTGGGCATGGAAACCTGTGTCACACTAGGCATGCTGGATAATGCGCAGGCCCATAAACTGCATGATGCCGGGCTAGATTACTACAACCACAATCTGGATACTTCCCCCGAATATTATGGGGAAATCATCAGCACCCGCACCTATCAGGAACGACTGGATACGCTTTCCAACGTGCGGGATGCCGGCATCAATGTGTGCTGCGGTGGCATTGTGGGATTGGGTGAAAATGAATCGGATCGCGCTGGCCTGATTACGGCCCTCGCCACCCTGCCCGCACACCCTGAAAGCGTGCCAATCAATCTGCTGGTTAAGGTGGAAGGCACGCCACTGGCCAAAGCGGACGAAGTAGAGCCACTTGATTTTGTGCGCATGATTGCCGCTGCACGCATTACCATGCCCAAAAGCCGCGTGCGCCTTGCCGCTGGCCGTGAAAACATGAGTGATGAAACTCAGGCACTCTGCTTTTTAGCTGGCGCCAACTCCATCTTCTATGGTGAACGCCTGCTGACCACCCCCAACCCACAGGCCACGCGTGATAGAGCCCTGCTGGATAAGCTTGGTATGCACACAACAGGCATTAGCCTGCCTTCTGCATAATTCATGACATATTCGGTTAAAGAAATTTTCCTTACCCTTCAGGGTGAAGGTGGACAGGCTGGTCGCGCGGCTGTTTTCTGCCGTTTTACGGGCTGCAACCTCTGGTCTGGGCGGGAGGAAGATCGGGCTAAAGCCATCTGTCAGTTTTGCGATACCGATTTTATCGGCACAGATGGCGTAAACGGCGGCAAGTTTGAAAATGCGGCCGAACTGGCGGCAACCATTGCCAGTTTCTGGCCGCACCCCACGCAGGATGCAAAAGCAACCGGCCAAAAACTGGTTGTTTTTACAGGGGGTGAACCCCTGCTCCAGCTTGATACCACCCTGATAGACGCCATGCACGCCCAAGGCTTTAGCATTGCAGTGGAAAGCAACGGCACAGTAACCGCGCCCGCAGGCATAGACTGGCTATGCATCAGCCCCAAAGCCGGAGCTGAGCTGGTGCAAAAATCGGGAACCGAGTTGAAGCTCGTATTCCCGCAGCCGGACATTGACCCTGCTGCTCTGGAAAATCTTGATTTCCAACATTTCTGGCTTCAGCCTATGGATGGGCCGCAACAGGCAGCCAACACCCAAGCCGCTATTGAATACTGTCTGACGCACCCTTTATGGGGGCTTTCACTCCAGACCCACAAGCTTATCGGAATACCTTAATCATGCCCCTTCCTGCCCGTGATAAACAGGAATCTGCCCTTGTTCTTTTCTCTGGTGGCCAAGATTCTGCAACCTGTCTGGCATGGGCGCTGGAACGCTATGGGCGCGTAGAAACACTGGGGTTTGATTACGGCCAGCGCCATGCGGTTGAGCTAGAATGCCGTGCCAGTATTCGCCAAGGGCTTGCGCATCAGAATCCCGTCTGGGCTGAGCGTTTGGGAGAAGACCACACCCTGCCCTTGCACGCGCTGGGCGAGGTTTCTGAAACATCCTTAACGCGAGATGCTGAAATCAGCATGGCAGAAAACGGCCTGCCTAATACATTTGTGCCGGGCCGAAATCTGATTTTTCTCACTTTTGCGGCTGCTCTGGCGGCACGGCGTGGCATTAAGCACATTGTTACCGGCGTGTGCGAAACTGATTATTCGGGCTACCCGGATTGCCGGGATGACACCATCAAGGCCCTACAGGTTGCGCTCAACCTTGGCATGGAATCCCGCTACGTTCTGCACACCCCCTTGATGTGGCTGGATAAAGCCGAGACATGGGAACTGGCGGAAGAGCTTGGCGGGCAACCGCTTGTTGAGCTGATCAACAAAGAAAGCCACACCTGTTATTTGGGAGAGCGCGGCACATTGCACGCATGGGGGCATGGGTGCGGCACCTGCCCCGCCTGCCAACTGCGCAAATCTGGGTGGGATGACTACGCAGCCCACAAAAAAGGCACACAGACACATGCCTGATCTTGTTTTTACCCGCCGTTTTTCCATGGGCCATCGGCTTATTCATGGTGCGAGTGAAAGCTGCGCCCTGCCCCACGGCCATAACGAGTTTGTAACCGTACGCCTGAAACCCACAGCTTTTGCGCCGCTGGATGGCAAAGGCAACATGCCGGTTTCCTTCCAGAAAGCCAAAAGCACATGGCATCGATTTGTAGATGAAAAGCTGGATCATGCCCTACAACTTGCAGAGGATGATCCATTGCTGGCGTGGTTTCAAACCAACGAGCCAGCCCGCGCGGCCCGTATTGTCATTACGCCGGGAGACCCCACCACAGAATTGATGGTCTGCCTGCTTATGGCCAAGATCAACGCCTTTCTGGCAGCAGAAGGCGGCCTGCTATGGTGTTCTGAGCTGAGCATTCAGGAAACACCCACCAACACAGTCTCTTTTTCCGGCAATCCGGCAGAGTTTATCCCTGCCCCACGACCGCCAGAAAATTGCTGGTGGAACCGGGCGGATATGAGCATATCCGACACCAATAGCCCGGTTACCTTTATCTAATAAAACGCAATAAGAGCCTGCCGCAATAACAGGCAGGCTCTATGCAGTATCAGGCTTCTTTCAGCCCCAGAACATTGGTGGTTTTATCAAATAGCTGCGCACAGAGTGCCGGATTATCTGCCAGTTTCTGGCCATAGGATGGGATAATCTGCTTCAGCTTTTCTTCCCACTCAGGCAGCTTGCTGGCAAAGCACTTTTTCAGAACTGTCAGCATAATTGGGGCGGCAGTTGATGCACCCGGAGAAGCTCCCAGAAGTGCAGCCACAGATCCATCTGCGCTGGAAATAACTTCCGTACCAAATTGCAGAACACCGCCTTTTTTGGCGTCTTTCTTGATAATCTGCACGCGCTGGCCAGCCACAACCAGTTCCCAATCCTTGGCCTGTGCATCGGGAATAAAGTCCCGCAGCGCCTTGATCCGATCGTTGTGGGACTGCATGACCTGTTCGATCAGATACTTGGTAAGCGGCCAGTTATCACGGGCCACAGCCAGCATGGCGCTGATGTTGCTTGCCCGAATGGAACGCGGCAGATCCATTAAGGAACCGTTTTTCAGGAACCGGGTAGAAAAGCCCGCATATGGGCCAAACAGCAGCGCTGGGGTGCCGTCTATCATGCGTGTATCCAGATGCGGAACAGACATGGGCGGCGCACCAACAGAAGCCTTGCCGTAAATCTTGGCATGGTGCTGTGCAATCAGGTCCGGGTTGGTGCAACGCAGGAACTGCCCGCTAACCGGGAATCCACCCACACCGCGAGATTCCGGGATACCCGTTTTCTGCAACAGCGGCAGAGCACCACCACCACCACCGATAAAGACAAACCGCGCCTTAACCTCACGTTCCGTATTCAGGCGCGTATCCTGTACCTTGATAACCCAGCGGCCATCTGCATCACGGCGGATATCATGCACCTCGTGCTTGGTGTGCAATGTGCAGGCTGGCGTGCTGACCAGATAGGTAAACAGCAAGCGCGTAAGTGCACCAAAGTTCACATCCGTGCCGCGCAGGCTGCGCGTGACAGCCAGATTTTGGCCCGCGGGGCGGTTACGCATAATCAGCGGCGCCCACTGCGCAATCTGTGCCTGATCCTGCGTAAACTCCATGCCGGAAAACAGCGGGTGTTCGCTCAGCGCCTTATAACGCGCTTGCAGGAAGGATACGTTTTTATCCCCCCACACAAAGCTCATATGTGGCACGGGGGTCAGAAAATCTCGCGCAGAAGCCAGAATGTTCTGCTCAACCAGATACGTCCAGAACTGGCGGGAAACCTGAAACTGCTCGTTTACGTTGATAGCCTTGGAGATATCAACGCTGCCATCTGCCTGCTGTGGCGTGTAGTTTAGCTCACACAAAGCAGAATGGCCTGTGCCGGCGTTGTTCCAGGCGTTGGAACTTTCTTCCGCCACGCTATCCAGGCGTTCAAAAATGCTGATGCTCCAGTCCGGCTGAAGCTGCCGCAGCAGGGTTCCCAGCGTGGCGCTCATGACGCCCCCACCGATCAGGACGACATCAACAGAAGAAGCGGTATCGGTCGTGGTGGAACTCATCGTGGTCTCCGCATTGTCAGCCGTATCTGCCTTTTGCACCTTACATGCTGGCAGGGCTGGATCCATACCTGCACATGCCCCCAACTTCTTTTGCATGCAAGAAAGAAGTATGCGCGCGCGGCAGGCCTTTAACTGGAAAGCATTATAGGCACATCGTTGCGCTCTCGCCTGCTCATCTCTGCGAGAGCATGGCAGCTTTTCCTGAACCATTCCCCCGTAAGAGCGTTTGGGCTGCTAACCGTTAGGATGGTTTTCTAACATTCACACATAAATGAAAAGGTTTGGGTATGAGCATTATCAAATACGGTTCCGCACATTGGGAAGGTTCCATCAAGGAAGGCAAAGGCACAATTTCCACCGAAAGTGGAGCCTTAAAAGACCAACCTTACGGCTTTAACACCCGCTTTGAAGGCAAGCCCGGTTCCAACCCGGAAGAGCTTTTGGGCGCTGCCCATGCCGCCTGTTTTTCCATGGCTTTTTCGCTCATTCTGGGTGAAGCGGGGCTGACTGCTTCTGCCATTGATACACGCGCAGACGTGAACCTGAACAAAAAGGATGACGGGTTTGAAATAGATAAAGTCAACCTCACCCTTAAGGCGCGTATTCCGGGCGCAACTGCGGATCAGTTTGAAAAACTGGCTACAAAAGCCAAGGAAGGCTGCCCGGTTTCCAAACTGTTCAAAGGGGCCTCCATTACCTTGGAAGCCACTCTGCTAGACTAATAAGGTGGATGGGTGGGCTTTTAGCCCACCTGTGCCCGGTGGCGCATTAGATGGTCTGCCAACACGCAGGCCATCATGGCTTCACCCACTGGTACGGCACGAATACCCACACATGGGTCATGCCGGCCTTTGGTAATCACTTCCGTTTCCTTGCCATCGGTTGTGATGGATGGAACCGGCGTGAGCATGGAGCTGGTTGGCTTAACGGCAAAGCGAGCCACAATAGGCTGGCCGCTGGAAATACCGCCCAAAATACCACCTGCGTGGTTGGCGCCAAAAGTCAGCTTGCCATCTCGCATATACAACGGATCTGCATTTTCCTGCCCCGTGAGGGATGCAGAAGCAAAGCCATCTCCAATTTCAACGCCTTTGACGGCATTGATGCTCATAAGAGCCGCAGCCAGATCTGAATCCAGCTTACCGTAAACAGGGGCACCTAAACCGGCAGGCACACCCTCAGCCACAACCTCAATCACGGCACCAATGGAAGATCCCGCCTTGCGAATACCTGCAAGATATTCTTCCCATTCCGCCACAACACCGGCATCTGGGCAGAAAAAGGGATTGCGGTTTACCTCTTCCCAATCCCAACGCGTGCGGTCGATATCATGCGGGCCAAGCTGCACCAGCGCAGCACGAATACGCACGCCATCGCCCAAAATCTTGCGGGCCACAGCGCCAGCGGCCACACGGCAAGCCGTTTCACGCGCAGAGGAACGCCCGCCACCACGATAATCACGGATGCCGTATTTCAGATCATACGTCAGATCAGCATGGCCGGGGCGATATGTACGGGCAATATCGCCGTAATCGCGCGAGCGCTGATCTGTGTTTTCGATCATCAGAGAGATAGGCGTGCCTGTTGTCTGCCCTTCGAACACGCCAGACAGAATACGCACCTGATCCGGCTCTTTACGCTGTGTGGTAAAGGCGGATTGCCCCGGCTTGCGCTTATCCAGAAACGGCTGAATATCTGCTTCTGTAAGCGCCAGACGTGGCGGGCATCCATCCACAACACAGCCAATGGCCGGGCCGTGGCTTTCACCCCAAGTGGTCACACGGAAAAGCTGTCCGAAGGTATTGTAAGACACGGCGCGCCCTCAGTCCCCAGCTACAGAAATATCAGGAGCAGTTGGGTTTTTCATGCCCACAACATGGTAGCCGCAATCCACATGGTGCACTTCACCCGTTACGCCGGATGAAAGATCAGACACCATATACAGGCCAGCGCCACCCACTTCTTCCAACGCCACGTTGCGTTCGAGCGGTGAGTTGTACTGGTTCCACTTCAGAATGTAGCGGAAATCCCCAATGCCGTTGGCGGCAAGGGTTTTGATCGGGCCTGCGGAAATGGCGTTTACGCGGATGCCATCACGCCCCAGATCTGTTGCCATATACCGCACAGAAGCTTCCAACGCAGCCTTGGCAATGCCCATTACGTTGTAATGCGGCATCACCCGTTCTGCACCCAGATAGCTCAGGGTTAGCAAGGAGCCACCATTTTTCATCAGCTTGGAAGCGCGCTGCGCAACGGCCGTGAAGGAATAGCAGGAAATATCCAGCGCCTTCAAAAACGCTTCACGCGGGGTATCAACATAGCGCCCACGCAGGAACTGCTTGTCTGCCCAACCAATGGCGTGCACCACAAAGTCAAGCTCACCCCATTCTTTTTCAATGGTGGCAAAAGCGGCATCAATGGCGGCGTCATCTGTAACATCGCAAGGCAGAACCAGGCTGGAGCCTACGCTTTCTGCCAAAGGCTGCACGCGCTTGCCCAGAGCTTCGCCCTGATACGTAAACGCAAGCTCCCCACCCTGTGCCGCAACGGCGGAGGCAATGCCCCATGCAATGGAACGATCATTAGCGACACCCATTACCAGACCCTTCTTGCCCTTCATGAGCGTTCCCTGAGCAGGCAATGTGGCGTTGGGAGAAGACATGCGTGACCTCAACCTATTTTCTGTTGTTCAAATATCCGAATGTTCGCTGGTTGGTCGCATACACGCGCTATTGAAACAAGAGCAAAGCGACACACATGCTTCAAACCCGGTGAACGTAGGAGTATGATAACAGGCGTAAAGCTGCAATGCCGCAGCTTTACGTAAACGAACACGAATTGAGTCCGAGCATGACGGAAACCTCACCTTCTCCCGCAACCCTCCCATTAGACAGTCAGCCTCTGATTGATCTGGCAGCCAACCCGTTTACGCTGTTTGAGACATGGATGAAGGAGGCGGAAAAGACAGAGGTGAACGACCCCAACGCCATGGTGCTGGCCACCGCCACGCGGGATGGCAGACCATCGGCCCGCATTGTGTTACTTAAAGGGGCAGACCATAAAGGGTTTGTGTTTTATACCAACACGCACAGCCGCAAGGGGCGTGAGCTGGAAGAAAACCCGCACGTAGCCCTGCTGTTTCACTGGAAAAGCTTGCGCCGCCAGATTCGGATTGAAGGGGCTGTTACCCCCGTAACACCGGAAGAAGCCGATGCGTATTTTGCGAGTCGGAGCCGTGTTTCCCGCCTTGGTGCTGTAGCATCGGATCAATCCCGCCCGCTGGCAGACCGCGCCGTATTTGAAGAACGCCTGAAACAGGCGGAAGAAGCATACCCGCAAGACCCCATTCCCCGCCCGGCCAACTGGTCTGGCTACCGGGTAAACCCGGAATATTTTGAGTTCTGGCAGGAACGGCGCTTCCGCTTGCATGATCGCGCTGTATGGGCACGTAATGGAAACGATTGGGATGTTACGCGTTTATATCCGTAAGCGCACAGCCACTTGAAACGTATTATTTTAAAAGACAGCGGAGAAAAATAAGAATGAAAGATGTTCGTAAAATTCTGCTGCCGCTTCCCAGCACATCCAATGCTGAAGCCGCACTGATCCGAGGCTATAACTTTGCCCGCCGCTTTGGCGCTCATCTGGCTGTGCTGCATATTCGTCCAGATGGGCGGGAAATGGCGCCGCTGGCAGGTGAAGGCCTTTCCGGCGCCATGGTGGAAGACCTGATGCGCTCTGCCGAGCACGAAGGCGCACGCCATGCGCATGAAGTGCACGCCCTGTTTGAACGCTTTGTGGCAGCGCATCCAGATATTCAGGTGGTGCCGCCACGCGGCCCCTTCCCGATGGATACGCCAACCATCAGCTTTAACATTCTGCGCGGTGCGGAAAGTGAAATTGTGCCTGCGCAGGCACGCTTGTCTGACTTCACGCTCGTGCCGCACCCCGATTCAGGTGATGCTGTTTCATCTTCCGAAACCCTGCATGCCGTTCTGTTTGATAGCGGACGCCCGGTGGTTATTGCCCCGCGCACACCGCCCAAAGGGCTTATCAAGCGTGTTTGCATTGCATGGAACGGCACGGCAGAAGCCTCGTCCGCTCTGCGTGGCGCTCTGGCATGGGCATTAACCGCAGATGCCGTACGCGTGCTGCACTGTGGAGATTACCAGCGCCGCGGCCCCACCGCGCAAGATGTGGTGGATTATCTGGCTATTCACGGCATTACGGCGGATTGCGTGGAGTTCCCGCCCGTGGATCGAGATGTGGGCAAAGGGCTGGAAGCTGCGTGTAAAGACTTTAATGCCGACATGCTGGCCATGGGTGCTTATTCGCACTCTCGCCTACGCCAGCTCATTCTGGGGGGTGTTACCCGTTATACGCTGGAACATGCCGACATTACGGTGCTGATGAGCCGCTAAGGCCCAAAACGTGCAGAGGGTTTGCCAAAACAAACCCTCTCTCGGTTTCTTTTAAGGGTCAGCAACCTCAAACACTGCGCCATCCCATGCCGGTTCCATACCTGCGGGAAGATGGTCCTGCATCCACTGCCAATCCATATCCGGGCCCATATGGGTGAGTATTATGCGGCGTGGATTAATAGCCTGCTGCCATTCCAGCACGCGTTCCAACCAAGCATGTGCACTATGGGGCTGGCGTTGGAAGCAATCCACCATCCACGTATCTACCCCACGCAGAACTTCTACAGAGTCTTCGGGAAACTCCATCACATCAGTGCTGTAAACAAAATCTCCACACCGCACACCAGTCGAGCCAACACGGCCATGTACCTGCTCAAACAGGGTAAACTCCGTACCGCTTATGGTAACAGGCTGCCCCATTTTTACCGGGTGTGCTTCCACCACAGCACGGAAAAAGTTTGGTGGTGTCCACGGTTTGAACACATAATCAAACCGCCGCTGAATATCTTCCAGCGTTTGCGCTGCTCCATAAGCGTGTAGAGGCTTTTCAATCACGCGGTTAATGGCGCGCACCTCATCCAACCCGGCAATATGATCCGCATGGGCATGGGTGAAGATAATGGATTCAAAATCCCTAATGCCATTCGCCAAAAGCTGGGTACGCAAATCCGGCCCCGTATCCACCAATACGCCAGCACCATTTTTTAACCGCAGCAGAATGGAAGAGCGTGTGCGGGTGTTCCGGGGTTCCTTCGGGTTACATGCGCCCCAGATTCCGTGACCATCGGCACCACCAACCATGGGCACTCCAGCAGACCCACCACACCCCAGAACTGTAATTTTCATACCCGTTTCTCCCGCATTCTCTTGGCAACCATCACACTGCCTTGCGGAATAACCGGTAGAAGTTTTCTGTGGTCATGCGTGTGAAATCTGGCAGTTCCATGCCGCGTTCCTGTGCAATCCGGGCGGCCGTATGCGCCACAAAAGCCGGCTGATTGCGCTTACCGCGCTTTGGCACGGGAGCGAGGTAGGGAGAATCGGTTTCCACCACAATGCGATCTGCCGGAAGATCGCGCGCAACAGCCCGGATTTCATCGCATTTCGGAAATGTGGCGATACCTGAAAAACTGACATATCCGCCCAGATTAACCACACGCTGCGCCAGTTCCGGGCCAGAAGCAAAACAATGCAGCAAAATGGGAAAAGCCCCTTTTGCATGTTCTTCCTCTAAAATTGTGGCCACATCTTCGTCTGCCTGGCGAGCGTGGATAATAACCGGCACATCCAGTTCCCGCGCGGCACGAATATGCTGGCGAAAATACTCGTGCTGAAGTGGGCGCACATCTTCCTTGCCGTGGAAGTAATCCAGCCCGGTTTCACCAATGCCAATCACTTCAGGCACATCTGCAATGGCCACAATATCCGCCACAGTGGGCAGAGGTTCTTCCTCTACATGGTCTGGATGTGTGCCAACGGTGCACCATACGCGCATATCTGGCGTATCTAGCTTGGCCAGCGCCTTTTGTTGCGGTGCACGGGCCAAGCGGGTGCCGATGGTAACCATCCCGCTCAAGCCCGCCTCTTTGGCGGCCTCAAGCAGTTCTGGCATTTCCTCGGCTGAAAAATGATCAAGATGGCAGTGAGAATCTATTAACCCTGCCAGCTTTGTAACGTCCTCTGTCATCATTATGCCTGTTCGGGCTCAACATAGCGGGGAAAGATACCCTGCGGCACCGGAAGCTGACGCCCACCGGGCAATGGCGTTTCCAGCGCGGCAAAGCTGCGTTCTTCTGCCGTAACGGCAAGCTGATCCAGCATGCGCTCCATGCTCTGCGGCATGAAAGGCTGAAGCATGGTGGCAATACCACGCAGGGCATCCACCAACACGCGCAGAACATCCTTCATGCGTTCGGGATCTGTTTTGCGCAGCGCCCACGGGGCCTGATGATCGATATACGCGTTGCAGGCGCGGATAACCTTCCACACATCTTCCAGCGCATCTGTCAGAGCGCACCGCTCAATCTGAGATTTCAACAGATCTGGCAGCACCATCACCTGCCCCAGCAGATGGGTATCTTCCTCTGTCAGCTCACGCCGTTCTGGCAGAATGCCGCCGCAGTTACGCGCTACCAGAGAAAGCGTGCGCTGGGCCAGATTGCCCAGATCATTCGCCAGTTCCACATTGTTGCGCATAATCAGCGCCTTGCGGGAAAGATCACTATCCCCACCAAAAGGCACTTCGCGCAGCAGGAAGAAGCGAACCGCATCCAGCCCGAATTCCTTTACCAGATCACGCGGGTCCACCACATTGCCCAGAGATTTGCTCATCTTCTGGCCTTCAATGGTCCACCAGCCATTGGCAAACACCTTGCGCGGCAATTCAATACCAGCAGCCATAAGGAAGGCTGGCCAGTAAACGGCATGGAAGCGTGCAATATCCTTACCAACCAGATGCAGGTTGGCAGGCCAGAATGCCATGCGCGGTGCGTTGGTATCTGGGTAGCCCAGAGCGCTCAGATAGTTAGCGAGCGCATCAAACCACACGTACATAACGTGCTTATCATCACCCGGAACAGGAATGCCCCATTTGAAGCTGGTGCGGCTAATGGAAAGATCACGCAAGCCCTGTTTGACAAAGCTGACAATCTCGTTCCGTGCGCCATGTGGGCCCAGAAAATCCGGGTTGTTTTCATACAGCTCCAGCAGCCGATCCTGATACTCGGATAGCTTGAAGAAGTAAGAGGGTTCCTTCACCCATTCTACCGGCGCACCTGTGGGAGCAACTTTTTTGCCATCCGGGCCGGGCACCAGTTCATCTTCACCGTAAAAGCATTCATCACGCAGGGCGTACCAGCCCTCATACGCGCCCAGATAAATGGCCCCGTTATCAGCCACCTTCTTCCACAATGCCTGCGTGCTGGTAATGTGGCGTGGTTCTGTGGTGCGGATGAAATCATCATAAGAGATGTTCATGGCATCGGCCATATTGCGGAAATCGGCCGAAACCCTATCTGCAAAACTTTTGGCATCCGTGCCGTTGGCCTGCGCGGCCTGCTCTACCTTCTGGCCGTGCTCATCCGTGCCCGTCAGAAAGAAGACCTCATCCCCTGCCAGACGATGAAAGCGGGCCATCACATCCGCAGCAATAGACGTGTAAGCGTGGCCGATATGGGGCGCTCCGTTCACGTAATAGATGGGCGTAGTTACATAGAAACGACGGGTCATTCTCGGCTCGCAATCGTCATAGCTTCAAGCAGGGCTTCCTGTTTATCCAGATTAAAGCGTTCCGTCTCGGCGTGCTTGCGCATGGTGGCTTCCCACGCATTGGCCAAGGCCACACATTGCGGGTTGCCCTGCCGCGCCGCCTGACGGGCCTGTATCTGGAGTGTGTCTGATAACAGGCTGAAAAACAGACTGAAACCATAATCCCTGCGCAAAATGGTTTCTGCAACCTCATAGCTGCGTAATGGCGTAATACCCTGCACCACTTCGTGCACAAGGCTGGCAATTTCACCACCCTTATCTGCCAGCAATGCCAGAGCACGCCCGGGCGCGCCGTGGGCCTCTGCCATAACGCGCTGTATTTCTGTATCCGAAGCCTCTGGAGCCTGCGCACGCAGCACGGCAGACATATCTGCAGCATCCAGCGGGGCAAGTTCCAGCTTGCGGCATCGGCTACGGATGGTAGGCAAAAGCCGCCCCGGAGCAGAACAGGTTAACAGCAATACCGTAGCGGGTGGTGGCTCTTCCAGAATTTTCAGCACGGCGTTAGCGGCGCTGCGGTTCATGTATTCCGCACCATCCACAATCACAACGCGCCACCCACCTTCTGCCGCTGTGCGCCGCAAAAAGAAGTTAATGGGGCGCACATCATCCGCCACAATCTCGCTGCGATATTTCTGACGTTTTTCATCAAACCCACGGGCAACCACCAGCAAATCTGCATGGGTAGCGGCAGAAACGCGCCGCCCAGCGGGGCTTAGTTCATCTTCCCCACCCAGCAAAATACGTGCCAGCCGGAACGCGAATGTAGCCTTGCCAATGCCCGGTGGCCCCGTAATTAACCATGCATGAGGCAAACGCCCCCCCTGCATGGCCTGCCGAAACGCCTGCAAAGCGGCCTGATGCCCACACAGTTGCAAAGATGCCAAGCGTGGTTCCTGCACGCCCTCAGCCCCCGGCATGGGCCAGACGGGTCTGGATATCTTTCAGAATCTGGGCGTTCACCTGCTCTGCCGAATGGACGGAGGTATCCACCACCACCACCCGTTGCGGCTCGGCCTTGGCAATATGTGCAAACCCATCTGCCAAACGGGCATGAAAATCCTCGTCCGCCTGTTCATACCTGTCTGTTGGCGCACCACGTGCAGCCAGACGTTGGCGGGAGACGGCACGCGGCGCTTGCAGCAGAAAGGTTATATCTGGCTGCAAACCAAGCTGTTTTTGCAGTGCTTCAATCAGGCTTAAAATAGCCGGATCACCATTGGCGCGCCCGTAACCCTGATACGCCATGGTGGAATCGGTAAAGCGATCACACAGCACAATCTGCCCGGCCTTAAGGGCGGGCAGAATGACCTGATCAACATGATCATACCGTGCCGCAAAATGGGTGAGAATTTCTGCCCGAGCAGAGAGCGGATTTTTACCAAAAAGCAAAAGCTGGCGCAGATCTTCCGCCCCGGCAGAACCTCCCGGCTCACGCGTGGCCAGAACTTTCTGGCCTTGCGCTTCCAGATTTTCCTTCAAAAGCCGCAATTGGGTGGATTTTCCCACCCCTTCTGCGCCTTCCAACGTTACGAACATGCCACAAGCCATGGATTACAGGTGCAGCCGACGTGCAGCCCGCCCCAAAAAGCCCAGTGCCGGCACACTCTGCCCGGCTTGCACCGGAATACTGGCCTGCCGCCCACCGGGGAGCGACACTGTAAGTTGGCCCACAACCTGCCCGGCCTGCACAGGCGCAATAATCGGGCCGTTATAGTCCAGCGCCAGATGCGTGCCATTGCGCCAGCCATGTGGCAGAAGGATTTTGAAATCCTGCGCAGCCACCAGCGGCACTGTCTGGGTTACGCCCATCCATACCGGGGCCTGCTCCAACACATCGCCTTTGCTGACAATCTGTGCGGTTTCAAAATTGGCAAAAGCCCAGCCCATCAGCCGTTCAGCTTCACGCCCACGCGCTGCGGAAGATGGCAGGCCGTTAACAGCCAGCACAACACGCCGCCCTTCACGCTCGGAAGATGCACACAGGCCAAAACCACCTGCATCTGTGTGGCCGGTTTTCAGGCCATCGGCCAAACCTTTAACCACCAGAGAGTTCCGGTTTTCCTGCCGGATTTTGTTGAACAGGAACTCTTTTTCCGAGAAGAAGTGGTAATATTCCGGGAAATCATGGATCAGACGCAGGGCCAGATAGGCCACATCCCGCGCAGACATGTAATGATTTTCTGCCGGCCAGCCGGTTGCGTTCATGAAGTGTGAATTGGTCAGCCCCAGCTTGGTGGCTGTATCATTCATCAGCGCCACAAACTGCTCTTCCGAGCCGGAAATGCCTTCTGCAATCACAATACAGGCATCATTACCGGACTGGATGACCATACCCTGAATAAGATCCTGCACACTCACGCTCTGCCCCAAGGGCACAAACATGCGTGAACCCTGCATACGCCATGCGCGTTCACTTACGGGCAACATCTGATCCAGCTTCAGGCGGCCAGATTTGAGCATGCCAAATGTTACGTACGCCGTCATCATCTTGGTAAGGGATGATGGAGGCATGCGCTCATCTGCATTTTTCTCAAGCAGTGTGGCACCGCTATTGTAATCCAGAATGCAGGCCCAGCGTGCCTGTGTGTCCACCGGCCCCACGGGCGTGGTGGCGGGTGTATCCGCCCCCGGCACAGCAGGCTGGGCCGCCGCAGGTGCTGCACCTTTGGCCGCCGCGCCGTGGTGGCGAGGCCGTGCCATGGCATCAAGCGCATAGGCACCAGAGAAAAGGGCAGCGCCCCCTGCGAGTAAGAACCGTCGAGTCTGCAACATTTTTCCCTATTCGACGACGATATGAGATCCGGTTAAACCAGTAGCAAGTGCCCGCTTAAGGGCGGCATCTGCTTCGCTTATAGTCGCAAAAGGCCCGTAGCGCACAGCCCACATGGTGCTGTGCCCCAAAAACACAGGCCGAACGCTGGCACCTTGTGCCGCCGCCTGCCGCATGGCGGCCAAGCGAGATGTAAAATCCATGGTTTCCACCCACAGCATGCTGGACACAGGCGCGCCCTGCATAACAGTGGCTGGCAGATCTGCCAGCACCACCTTGCCCGGCGCAGGTGTTTCCTGCGTGGTGTTATCTGCCAGAACTGTAAGGCCCTGCCTATCCACTGGCGCGTTACCTAATGCCGTTTGTTGCACTTTTTCCAGCGGGGCCGCACTAATCTGCAACATGGGGCCGCCGGGCAGCACCTCGGCAAACTGCCTGCTGGCCATTTCATCTTCCACCACCTGCACACGTGCAGGCTCCTTACCCACGCCAAGCAAATCTGCAGCACGTGGGGAAAGGCCGATCATGCGCCCCGGATCATTCGGGCCACGATCATTCAGGCGGATCACAATCTGCCGCCCGTTATCCAGATTGGTCACGCGCACCACGGCGGGCAGCTGTAATGTCTGATGGCTGCCCGTCATGCTGGCAGCGTGCCAGACCTCACCATCCGCTGTCAGATGTCCTTCGGCCTGCGCAGGTTCCCTTACAGCCAGGCCTGTGCCTTGCCATGCAAAGTCTTCGCGCGGGTAAAACCACTTGCCGCCTGCCTGCCAGGCCGGCCCAACTGTATAATGCAGATCCTGCTGTGCCACGGGCTGCGGGCGCGAACAGGCCAGCACTGCCAGGCACCCTACAAGGGCGAGTTTTTTCACGTTATTGCATCACCAAGAAGCCCTACACCCAGCGCGTAGAAATCGGAGGGGTTGTAGCGGCGGATCACGTTAAAATTATGATAGACGATAAAGGCTTCGCCCCCCACCCCATCCGGGCGGATAATCGCACCTTCCTGCACGGCGGTTGAAAACTGCCCCACGCGTGGCCGCACACCCTGCTGCGCCCACCATGAAATGGGATGCACAGCCGTACGGCCAATTTGTGCCTGCGTTATGGTATCCGGCAGCAATACTTCCTCACCCCACGGCTGGCCGGGCAGCCAATGGCACTTGGCCAGATAATTGGCGATAGAGGCAAAAACATCGGCTTCATTATGCCAGATATCGCGCCGCCCCCCTTCCGGGTAGCTGGCCGCGTAACGCAGATAGGCGCTGGGCATGAACTGCGGCTGCCCCATAGCCCCTGCATAGCTGCCCAGCATACCTGCTGGTGTGATATCACCCTGCCCCAGAATGCTCAGCGCCTTCATGAGTTCTGAGCGGAAAAAGGCCGAACGCCGACCATCATAAGCCAGAGTCGCCAAGGCATCGATCACATGGAATGTGCCCATGCGTGTGCCATAAGCAGATTCCAACCCCCAGATCCCCGCAATGGCCCCTTTATCAACACCATATGTGGAACTGATACGGTTGAGCAGCGCTGTACGTTGGCCAACAGCCGCAAGCCCATCGGAAATTTTCTTTTCCGTAAGAACCCGATCTTTGTATTGCGCCCATGTCAGGGTGAATTCTGGCTGATGCCGGTCTGCCTTCAGCACCTTGGCGTTTGGCTGGGTGGTGAGTGCGAGGGCCTGATCCACCACTGCGGCAGAAATACCCTGCCCTATGGCTTCACGCCGCACGCCTGCCAGAAAGGTGGCATAACTGGATGAGGCTGCAGGGTGTGGGAGAGTTGCCGCCGTTGTGCGGGCCAATACAGGTGTGGCGAACAGAGCAGAAGCCCCACCAACAAGAAGTTTTCTTCGTAGCATTAAGGCTTCACGCTTCTGATCTGTGTAACATTCACTGCCATAGAATATAGTGGAATAAGGCCTTTGTCAGGCCATCTTCTTTATTCCCTTATTTTGGGCGCAAACACATGCACCAATAGACCCCACACCCTCTTGACAATACTGTCACAAAAGAGCCTGTTGGAGCCCTGCTGATACTCTTAAAACCTTCAAGACCGTGCTGTTCTGGCCGGAGAGAGATACCCTTCTTTGCTGGATCAGTTTCTGGAACTTACCGCCGCTTACCCTTTTGCGCAGGTTGTTATCGTTATTCTGGCTACATTTGTGCTGGAAGATGCGGCCACGGTTATTACGGCCATTCAGGTTAACCTCCACACACTCTCACCCATTACAGCACTTATTGCTTTGTATATTGGCATTGTAACTGGCGATGTGGGGCTTTACGGCTTGGGCTATCTGGCTGCACGCTGGAAGCCCGCCCAAAGATGGGTGAACACATCACAAATGGAAAACCAAAAAGTCTGGCTTTCCAAAAACCTGTTCTGGGTTGTATTTGTCAGCCGCTTTATTCCGGGCACCCGGTTGCCGCTTTACACGGCAAGCGGTTTTTTTAACGCGGGTTTGCCTGTATTTACCGCCGCCACATTTCTGGCCACACTTATCTGGACAACCGCATTATTTGCGCTTTCGCTCCATGTTGGTGGGTTTATTCTGGACCATCTTGGCGCATGGCGCTGGGCTGGGCTGGCCGGGTTTGTGTTGGTTATTTTCTTTATGGGCCGTTTGATTGCCCGAGCACAGAAACAGAAGACATGACACAGGCCGAAAAACAGCCTTCTCCTCTCTCCCTTTTTGAATTCTGGCCTGGTTGGGTTTTTTACACCCCCGTTGTGGCATACTGGATTCTGCTGGGCCTGCGCTATGGGGATGTTACCCTGCCCACAGCCGCCAACCCGCGTATTGAAACTGGCGGCCTGTGCGGTGAAAGCAAAAGCAGCATTCTGGATATGGCCGGTAATTATGCCAAACGCTGGATTGCTCCTTATGTCACGCTCCCAACAGACACGCATGACCTTGCGCGCGCTCACGCAGCCATGCAGGCCAAGGGGCTTACGCTACCTGTCGTGGTGAAGCCCGATATTGGGTGCAATGGCACCGGCGTAAAACTGGTGCGCACGGAAGAAGAACTGAAAGCAGCCCTCGCCGCCTTTCCGCGCAAGATCCGGCTGGTGATACAAAAGCTGATTCCGTGGAAGCACGAAGCCGGGCTGTTTTATATTCGTCACCCTGACAGCCCTATGGGGGAAATTTCATCCCTCACCTACAAGGATATTCCGGCCCTGCGCGGGAATGGGCGCGATACGGTGCTGCAATTGCTGCAAAAAGATAGCCGCACCAGCAAAGTGCTGCACATCTACACACCGCGCCTTACCCACTGCCTGCACGAAGTTTTGCCAGATGGTGATGAACTGGAGCTGGTTTTTGCGGGCAACCACTGTAAAGGGGCCATTTTCCGCAACGGCAAGGCCGACATTACGCCGGAACTCACACGCCAGATTGATGCCATTATGCAGGATATTCCCGATTTTCATTTCGGGCGTATTGATGTGAAGTTCCGTTCTGCTGAAGCACTACGTGAAGGCAAGGATTTTGAGATTATCGAAATCAACGGCGTAGGCTCAGAAGCCATCCACATTTGGGACTCTCGCACCACACTGCGTGAAGCCTATGCAGCCCAGTTCCATCATTACCGGGAAAGCTTCCGCATTGGCGCCAAAAAGAAGAAGGCTGGCTGGTCTCCCACCAATTTGTGGGAAGGCGTGCGCCTGTGGCAGCGCCAAAAGCGACTTTTGGCTTCCTACCCGTTGAACGACTGATTATTTGGCTTTTTCGCGCTGTTCCCGCCCCAAGCGGGAATGGACGTGACCATAAAACCGATAGCTGGCCCACCCTATCCCGGCATAAGTAAGCAGCAACAGCAAAGGGATAGGGTCTCCCTTATACAGGGCCAGCATCATATCCACGCAAAGCGGCGCCACCATGGTTGCGCAGAAGAAAATCCCCAAAAGCGGCACATAGCCCAACCAGATTCCGCGCACGGTAAAACCACCCCACGGCACACTGAAACGACGTGGAATTTCCGGCGCCTTGTTGCGCACCCAGATAACGGTAAAGCACACAATACCAAACGCCACGGCTGTGCCGAGGCTGACCAGATCACCAATAATATCAATCGGCAACGTAGCGGTAGCCAGCGCCACACCAAGGCCCAGCACAATGCTGCCGATCCACGGTGTTTGAAAACGCGGATGCAACTTGCTGAACATTGGCATCAGCAACCCATCTTCCGCCATGGCAAAAAAGATGCGGCTTTGGGCATATAACAGCCCCATCAGCACGGAACACAGGCCAATAACGGCCCCCAGCTTTACAAACAAAGCCAGCCATGGCTGATGCATGGCGTTAACGGCTATAGCCAGCGGGTCTGCCACATCCAGCGTCTGCCACGGCACCACGCCTATCAGCACGGCAGCCACAATCATGTACACAACCGTGCAGATGATAAGTGAAAGCACAATGCCAACTGGCACATCGCGCCGGGGGTTTCGTGCCTCCCCAGCTGCAGTGGAAACAGCCTCAAACCCTACATACGCAAAAAAGATAACCGATGCGGCACGGAAAATACCGGGGAAGCCAAACCGAAAACCGCCTTCGTATTTGGGAATAAACGGCGTCCAGTAAGAGGGATGCACCTCCCACACACCCAGCGCTACAAACAGCGCCAGAACACCCACTTTGAGAAAAACAATCAGCGCATTGATTTTGAAGGATTCACGCACCCCTAACACCAGAAGCAAAGAAACCGCCAGAATAGAAAATGCGCCTACGGCATCCATGCGCCAGCCCGCAGCAACGTGGCGGGATGCACCTTCAAACGCAACTTGCAGCGTGGTGGTGGAAAGTGCCGATGGCACATGCACGCCAAAGTCCTGCAAAAGGCTGACAGCGTACCCCGAAAACCCAGCCGCCACACCTGCGCAGGAAATGCCGTATTCCAGCAAAAGCAGCCACCCTACAGCCCATGCCCAGCGCTCCCCCATAGAGACATAGGCATACGTGTAGGCAGAGCCAGAAACCGGCATGGAGGATGCCAGCTCCCCATAGGAAAGAGCCGTAAAAAGGCAGGCAACCCCTGCCACAATAAAGGACAGAAGAATAGAAGGCCCGGCATAATTGGCAGCGGCCGTGCCGGTCATGACATAAATGCCCGCACCAATAGTGGAGCCCACACCCAACATAGTGAGCTGTAAGGGCCCCAATGTTCTGCTTAGGCGTTGGGTGCTGTTTTCCTTTTCAATACGCTGTAAGGATTTACGCCGTGACGAACCAGAAAGATCTCCCATCAGATTATTTCTGGATCAGTGCATAAAATGGAACAGAATGGTCGCAATACCGCCTACGCCCATGCAGTACCAAGCAAAGGGGGAAAGCGCCCATCTGTCGTGATCACGGAAATACCGCATCAGAAAAGCGGTGCTGAACAGTGCAGTCAGGCCAGAAACAACGGCCGCCACCAAGGCAATACGCATCTGGCCCGGTTGTAGGTCCAGATGCCGCATCTTGAAGGCTTCACGCACCGTGGCGGCCAGAATAACCGGCTGGGCCATCAAAAAGGAAAAGCGTGCTGCCGTATCATGGTGCAAGCCGCGTAGCAGGCCACCGCAAATGGTTGCGCCAGAGCGCGAAAGCCCCGGGAAAAATGCAAGGCACTGAAACAGGCCGATAATCACCGCATCGCGCGATGTCATGCTGGCAACAGAGTTCACGTTTTTGCGCACCATACTGCTGCGCAACCGTTCCACCACCAGCAAAAGCAGGCCGTTCAAAAACAGAAAGATGGCTGCGGAAGAAGCTGAGCCAAACAGATTGCGCAGGAAGTGCTCAAACAACCCGCCCACCACAACAGCCGGAATGGTGGCCACAATCAGCAGCCACAGAATATGCAGGCTTTCCATTTGCATGCGCTGCCCGCAACTGCCACTGGCCCCCTTAAAAA
The DNA here is from genome assembly GCF_004014775.2 of Acetobacter oryzoeni. NCBI lineage: Bacteria > Pseudomonadati > Pseudomonadota > Alphaproteobacteria > Acetobacterales > Acetobacteraceae > Acetobacter > Acetobacter oryzoeni. Next base: position 1,102,563 of record NZ_CP042808.1, on the reverse strand, counting down.
TGGCCAACCAGTCTTTCCAGAAAAAAACCAGCAGCGCCACGGAGGTACCCAGATGCAGCATAACCAGAAACGGCAAAAAAGCCGGATCATGCGGATCGTACGACCAATGGAACAGCGCCGGCAGAATAACAGCATGTCCAAGGCTACTTACGGGAAAGAGTTCTGTTGCTCCCTGAAGAAGAGCGATAATGATAGCCTGAAGAAACGACATATGCAGTTACAACCCACGCTGGCACAACTTTGCTGCCTGTCCTTGCACCATGCGCCACCATGCTGCAAGGATTCATGCTAAGTCTTGTACCACAACATCATTATTCAGGATGAAAACACACCCATGAGCAGGCAAAACCGTGCAGGCGCGTGTCTTTTTAGCGGAGCAGTTCTGGCAGCCACTCTGGGTTTTGCCGTTTATGCGCATGGCACCCAGAAATCTCCGGGCACAGATAGCTACGCCCTCTCTGCCCGCTTTGTTTCTGCCAACGGGCTGGAGCGTGGCGCGGATGTAGATATTGCAGGCGTAAAAGTTGGCCGCGTATCTTCCATCACGCTGGACCCAGCCACCCAGATGGCCTTTGTGCACTTTACACTGGATGGTGCCCTGCATTTACCGCAGGACAGCACACTCACAATCAGCAGCGCCACGCTTTCATCTGAAAACGCGTTGATGATTGAACCTGGCACATCCTCCACCATGGTACCACCCAACGGAATGCTGACACATACGCTGGAGCCCACAAGCCTTGAGCAACAGGTGAGCAATTACATCTTTGGTGCCGGAAATCTGGGGCAGTAAGCCCGTATATTCTCTTATCTGATTATTTTTATAACAAAATACGCCAAACCGGGTTGACGACATTACGGAGAATCAGGTAGATCAGCGCCAACACAGTATGGCGGCGTAGCTCAGTGGTAGAGCAGGGGAATCATAATCCCTTGGTCGGAGGTTCAAATCCTTCCGCCGCTACCAATTCCCTTAAAAAACAATACACTCAACAAACACCAAGCCTAGGGCTTGCAGTGTTGTGTGTAGAATGTTGATGGCTTGAAACAGCCTTCAAACACATACAGCCAGACCTCGCCTACCCCGCCTCCAGATACCGGAAGCAGGGCAGCAAGGGATCTGAAGATTTTTAGCCTTCGGAAAGTTCAGGCTGAGGTTCAGATTCTTCCCGAACGTCGGGCTGAGGATCCTGTTCCTGCCGGTCTTCACCTTCCTCATTTGCCTGTGCAGCAGCACGCTGCTGGCGGGCGGCAAGGCGCTCGGCGCGTTCTTGCTGGCTTTGCTGCGCAGCTTGCGCCATGGCATTCATGATACGGAAATAATGTTCAGCATGCTGGAAGTAACCTTCCGCTGCCACGCGGTCTCCGCTGCCTGTGGAATCACGGCCAAGCTGGAGGTATTTTTCAAAAAGCTGCTGGGCTGTGCCACGTACGCGCACATCCGGGCCATGACTATCAAAAACATGATTCCTATTCATCGGAATCTGTCCATTCAGTTGTCGGGAACTCCCATTGCTCCCGTTGGAACGATGGTGTCTTGTCCGCATCCGTTTTACGTTCATGGGTTTATCACAGCGCTTTCCTGTTCAGGGCACTTTGGCATAAAGAAACAGTCCTGTATTAAAAAGGTATGCTTCCTGAGTGAAGGCCGAATTGTTTTTTCGGAATGGGCTTTATGTAAGGCAACATATAAAGTGTTGCCAAATGAAAGGCCCCCTTGCTGCTTTAATTTCTGATGCAGTGATTTTAGATTTTTACATCTGCTACAGAAGCAAGCTTGAGCAGTGTAGCAACCCAGGCACATAAAGCCAAGTTATTTTTCACGCCTGTTTTTCCAGCACCACAGCGCGGGCAATGCCTGCCAGATCGGCTTTTACATCCACCACGCGCAAGGCATTGGCGCTTGCCAAGGCGCGTAAATCGGCCTCCTGCCCTATGCCAATTTCCAGCACAGCCAACCCACCATCAGCCAACAAAAATGGCAGACGGCTGCAAATATAGCGGTATGCCGTTAACCCATCATCCCCACCATCCAGCGCGCGTACGGGTTCATGTTCACGCACTTCCGACATAAGGTCGGCCAAATCCGAAGTGGGAATATACGGTGGGTTGCTCAGCACCACATCAAAACGCATGCCTGGGGCCAAAGCAGCATCCCACTCCGCCACCATAAACAACGCGCGATCCTGCATATCGCAACGTTGGGCATTGCCATGCGCCAAAATGGCAGCCTGCGGGTTAATATCCACCCCCACCCCATGCGCCTTAGGGTATTCGGCCAAAGCTGCCAGCAGTAAACAGCCCGTGCCTGTGCCTAAATCCAGAATATTCAACGCTGATGCCTGATCCGAGCGATACTCCAGAAGGCTTGTAATAAGTGTTTCTGTATCTCCACGCGGCACAAGGCTTGCTGGCGATACGGCCAAATCCAAACTCCAGAACCCTTTGCTACCGGTAATATAGGCAAAAGGCTCATGTGTTGCGCGGCGCTTTACGTAAGAAAAGAAAGGCTCACTTGGCACGTTTTCTGTTGGGGAGCGTGCCAGAAGTTGCTCTGGCGTAAGAGAAAGCGCATGAATAAGCAGTAATCGGGCTTCCCGCCGCGGGCCTTCAATACCGGCTTGCGCCAGAAGCTGCGTACCCTCACGCAACAGTTGCGCTATGGGTTGGCAGGGAGCTTTTTTTTCTGCTGTATTCACGCACGCAACCTTGATGGATTGATCTGGTTAGACATCAATGCCCCAATTTTTCCGCTGCATCCAGCACACAACCACCTGCTTGCTCACCCTTTTGGCAATGCTGCCATTTTCCTACGCATATGCAGGTGAGTTTACGGTAACAGACGGCAAAGCTGATGCTGAAATTTCAGAAGTTTCACGCATTTATCTAGATGGCAAACTTGTCAGCGTGATCCGGCTGGATGACAAAAATCAGGAAAAAACGGTAAAAATCACCACCCCTATGGGCCGGTTAGACCACACCTATACCTTATGTGGTGAGATCACCATTCGCTCCCCCGAAGGGCGGGTGGAAACCCATGAGGTGGATAGCGATGGCACGCTCCACAACCCCGATGGCCACCATTTTTATGCCTTGGGTTCTGACAATTTTACCGAATTCTTTTTAACAGACCCCAATGCGCCAGAAGCGGCAGAGCATCATCCCGGCCGTTCTGGCGTATGTGCGGCACCTATTAGTTAAAAACCTTCAGCCGCCAGCAATGCTGCCTGTTCTTCCTGCGTGAGGGCATCCACAAACTCATCCAGTTCCCCCAACATGACACGATCAATTTTATAAAGTGTCAGGTTGATCCGATGATCTGTGACACGCCCCTGCGGGAAGTTATAGGTACGAATACGCTCTGATCTATCACCCGTACCAACCTGAGAACGCCTGTCTGCCGCCCGGTTGGCGTGCGCCTGCGCCCTTTCACGTTCATACAAACGCGCCCGCAGAATTTTCATGGCCTTGGCGCGGTTCTTATGCTGGCTTTTTTCTTCCTGCATGGAAACCACAATGCCACTGGGCATATGGGTAAGGCGTACGGCACTTTCCGTCTTATTCACGTGCTGCCCACCCGCGCCAGAGGCCCGAAACACATCTACCCGCAGGTCTGTTTCATTAATATCCACATCCACTTCTTCGGCTTCCGGCAATACGGCTACCGTAACTGTGGATGTATGAATACGGCCCTGGCTTTCGGTAGCAGGCACACGCTGCACCCGGTGCACACCGGATTCATACTTCAACCGCGCAAACACGCCTTTGCCGTTAATTTCGGCAATGCCTTCACGCAAACCGCCCAGCTCACTTTCGTCATAATCCATAACGGTAAAGCGCCAGCCATTCAGATCGGCATAACGGCGGTACATATCAAACAGCTCGGCAGCGAACAGGCCGGCTTCATCGCCCCCAGCTGCGGGGCGCAGTTCCAGAATAGCACTGCGCGCATCTGCCACATCTTTTGGCAGCAGAGACAGGCGCACATCCTTTTGCAACTGCGGAAGTTGCTCACGCAGTTCAGCCAGCTCAGCTTCTGCCAGTTCCTTCATTTCTGGATCTGCCAGAAGTTGCTCAGCTTGCTGAATGCCGTCTTCCACCCCGCGCAGGGCATTGATACGCGCCACAACGGGTTCGATTTCAGCATACTCGCGTGAGGCCTGCGTAAAGGCCTCACCATTCAGCCCACTTGCTAGCTGCGCTTCCAGTTCAAGCGCGCGGCTAACAATCTGGTCTAACCGTTCGTCAAACTTCATGCCGCAAATACGTCTTGCGCTTTAGAAAGCAGCGTATCGCGAGAGACTTCCTGCTCCGCCCCTGTTTCCATGTTTTTCACACGGAACAGACCTTTAGCCAGTTCATCTTCACCAAGGAAAAGCACGTGGCTGGCGTTCTGCTTGCCTGCACGCTCCATGCGTTTGCGCAGTGAGCCCTTATAGCCAATTTCTGTTCTCACGCCCTGCCCGCGCAAACCCTGCAAAATCTGCACAACTGCGCTTTCATCCGGCGTGCCAACGGGCACCAGCACAACCGAGCGCGGTGCTGCGGGCACTTGCTCCAGCAGCATGGACAGGCGCTCAATACCCGCAGCCCAGCCAATAGCAGGCACTTCCGGGCCGCCCATCTGTTTCACCAAGCCATCATACCGGCCACCAGCCAGCACCGTGCCCTGAGACCCCAAGCGGTTGGTCACGAACTCAAACGTGGTGTGGTTGTAGTAATCCAGCCCGCGCACAATGCTGGGGTTTACGGTGTAGGCAATACCAAACACATCCAGCTTGTTGCGCAGATCATCCCAGAACGCACGTGCTTCTGGCGTAAGGAATTCCGCCATCATGGGCGCATCCGCTACCAGAACCTTGTCGCCCGCATCCTTGCTATCCAGAATACGCAGCGGATTCTTTTCCAAGCGAGTCAAGCTGTCTTCGGACAGTTTGTCCTTATGAGCAGAAAAATACGCCACCAGAGCATCACGCCACGCATCACGGCTGGCGGCATCACCCAACGTATTCAGTTCAAGGGTAACGTAATCTGCAATACCGAGTGCCTTGAGCACTTCGTACCCCATGGCAATGGCTTCTGCATCTGCCAGAGGTTCTGCTGCGCCCAGAAGCTCTGCACCAATTTGGTGAAACTGGCGATACCGCCCTTTCTGGGGCCGTTCATGCCGGAACATGGGGCCAGCATAAAACACTTTTTGTGGGAGAGACTGCGTAAGCGCATTGGTCACCAAAGCGCGGCAAATGGCTGCCGTGCCTTCTGGCCGCAATGTCAGGCTTTCACCATCCCGATCGCTGAAGGAATACATTTCCTTGGAAACAACATCGGACGTATCCCCCAAGGAGCGGGAGAAAACCCGCGTATCTTCAAAAATCGGGGTTGCCCATTCATCAAACCCGTAAACACCTGCAATCCGGCGCGCTGTATCTACCACATGCGCGTGGCGGCGCTGGTCTTCTCCAATAAGGTCGTGCGTTCCTCTTACGGGCTGAATGCTGCTCACGAATACATATTCCCACACCACGGCACCCGTCACCTTGGCTGGCGTGGTGTTTTTTGCTGTTTAAATGGCACGTCTACCCCTGCCCGCACCTTTTGGCGCACAGCAGGGGAAGAATGTTGAATGCTTAGTTGGCGGATGCCATGTCTGGCAGTTCCTGCGCCTTGCCTTCCTGCTTTTCCTTGGCTTCTTCTGCCTGAATAGCAGCAACGCGCTCTTCTACCAGTTCTACAACATGTTCGATCATGTCAGCCGCAGGCACGGTATGATCCTGCTTGCCGCCGGCATACACCATATGGCGGCCAGAACCACCGCCGGTTACGCCCAGATCTGTCAGCAGGGCTTCACCCGGGCCGTTCACCACGCACCCGATGATGGACAGGGTAAGCGGGGTTTTAATATGTGCCAGCCGGTCTTCCAGCGTCTGCACTGTTTCCACCACGTTAAAGCCCTGACGTGCGCAGGATGGGCAGGAAATAATCTTAACGCCACGGTGGCGCAGGCCGAGGGACTTCAGAATATCCCAGCCCACCAGCACTTCTTCTTCCGGTGCAGCGGAAAGAGAAACACGCATGGTGTCACCCACACCGGCCCACAGTAGATTACCCAGACCAATAGAGGATTTTACAGTGCCGGCACGCTTGCTGCCTGCTTCTGTAATACCAATGTGCAGCGGATAATCGCAGGCTTCTGCCAACTGCTGATAAGCCGCCACAGCCATGAAGACATCCGATGCCTTCACGCTGATCTTGAATTCACGGAAGTCATGGTCTTCCAGAATTTTAGCGTGTTCCAGAGCGCTTTCCACCAGCGCATCGGGGTTGGGCTCACCGTATTTTTCAAGCAGATGCTTTTCCAGTGACCCGGCGTTTACACCAATACGGATGGAACAGCCGTAATCCTTGGCGGCCTTAACCACTTCACGCACACGCTCGGCGCTGCCGATGTTGCCGGGGTTGATACGCAGGCAGGCGGCACCTGCTTTTGCAGCTTCAATAGCGCGTTTGTAGTGGAAGTGAATATCGGCCACGATAGGCACGTTCACTTCCTTTACAATTTCTTCCAGCGCTTTGGTGCTTTCTTCATCCGGGCAGGACACGCGCACAATATCCACACCTGCCATTTCTGCACGGCGAATCTGTTCGATTGTGGCCTGCGCATCGGTGGTGAGGGTGTTGGTCATGGTCTGGACGGAAATCGGCGCATCACCACCGACGGCTACCTTGCCGACATGGATCTGCCGAGATTTCCGACGCTCGATATGCTGGTAAGGCCGGTAGCCGCTCATTTTACATCCTTTTGTCGAAAACGACAGTTGAGGGAAGCTGCCGTGTTCGGCCACACGGCGTTCTCCATTGCGTTTGGTGTTTTCCTGCCAAAATCAGGACCATTTGGCTACACATAATACGCGCGAGGGTGCCATTCTAGTGCGAACCCATGCCCTGAAGCTGGCGCGCATTCAAATCATCAGCGCTTGGTTCGGCTTGCACGGGTGCGGTCCGGCGGCGTGGCCGGGGTGCAGTTTCCTTGGGCTTAAGCGCCTGTTCCGAGGCTGCCAGATCTGTCTGCGCATCTGTTGTTGTTCCTGATACCGCATTGGGCACAGGGGCTGCAACATCTGCATGCGCAGGCGGTATGACAACATTATTTTGCGCAGCAGGTGCGGCCAATGTACCATCACGCACACCTTGTGGCGTGAGCACCATTTTGCGGCGTACGGCACCATTCCGCCCCAAAGGTGCTGTAACCAGTTCTCCCATACGCAAAACCACACCACCGGCATTGCCTACGGTAAGGCTATAAGGCCCACCCTCAACCGGCACATTCCATTCCTCATCAGGTTGCAGAATGTGGTCATACACAACCTTGCCGTTGGCATCCTTCACCTGCACCCAACTGGCGGCCAAGGCCTTCAGCACGATCTGATTATCTGCAACGGCAGCAGAAGGAACTTCTGGCGTTGCAGGAGGTGGCGTTTGCACATTGGGTTGCTGGGGTGTTTGCGCAACTGTCGCACCAACATCCTCACCCGGCTGGGGTGTGTCTGGCGCTACACCATTTTCAGGCGAAGCACTTGTCGCACCTTGTGCATTCAATGCCTGTTCGGCACTGGGCGGCTTAGGCTGCGCAGATGGCGGCAAAGGTGCCGGAACGGCACTTTTATCGGGTAAAATGGAAGCCACTTGCGGAGAAGGCGCATTATGCGTCTGCTCACCGGGCAGAAGGCTTGCCACAGGCGGCACGCGCTCAGGTGCAGGGGGCGTGTGCCCCGTAAAATAATACCAGCCCACATAGCTGGCCAGAATAACCGCAAGCCCAAGAGAGATGGACACAGCCGGCGGAATACGCCGGTCCGGCGGTGGATCTGGAAACACAAGTTCTGGCTGCCGAATGGCGTTGCGCGTTTCCAGCCTGTAACGCTCCACCATGGGGGTTGGATCAAACCCCAAAGCCTGCGCATAGGCCCGCAAAAACCCAAGCGTGTACACTTCCGCCGGAAGCACATCCGCTTTTCCGGTTTCCAGCGCATCCAGATACGCATCACGGATGCGCAGATACGCGGCAACATCCTCCAAGGACCAGCCAAGCTGTTCGCGGCGTTTGCGCAGCGCGCCCCCTACCCCGTATGTACCAATATCGGGGAGCGGAGGCAGAGCAGCCGGCTGCTCCTGTTCAGAACTTGGGGCGTTTTCAGCCATCAGCATCCATACGGCGTTGTTGACGGATCAGCGCTATCACGGCCTGATCTATCAGGTCAGCAATAATCTGGGCCACTGGCTGCACGGATTTTACCATGCCAACAGATTGCCCGGCCATAACAGAGCCTTCTTCCACATCCCCTTCAATAACCGCACGCCGCAAAGCGCCAGCCCAGAAATGTTCGATTTCCAGCTGAGCATCTTCCCGCGTGAGATCACCGGCCTGAAAGCGGCGGATAACATCTGCCTGATGCGCCACAAATTTGCGCCCGCCCTCATTGCTGATAGCCCGCACCGGAATAACCGGAAAGCGCTCATCAAGCTGCACCGAGGTTGTGGCATCTCGCGCATTGGCTCGCACAAAAGCTTTTTTAAAGTTTTCGTGGGCAATGCTTTCCTCTGCCGCGGCAAAACGTGTGCCGAACTGACCACCAGCAGCACCCTGCTCCAGATAGGAAACCAGCGCATCACCACGGCCAAGGCCGCCAGCCACAAAAACCGGCACGTTCTGAATATGCGGCAGAATTTCCTGCGCCAGCACAGTCAGGGAAACGGGGCCGATATGGCCGCCTGCTTCTGCGCCTTCAATCACCAGCGCATCCACGCCCATCTTGATCAGCCGCTTGGACAACACCAATGCAGGGGCGAAACCAATAACCTTGGCGCCACCATCCTTGGCAGCCTTAATGGCTGAGCTGGGCGGAATACCACCTGCCAGCACAATGTGGCCCACCTTGGCATCCAGACAGATCTGCACCAGCTCATCCAGCTTGGGGTGCATGGTAATCAGGTTCACACCAAAAGGCCGGTCTGTCAGCGCACGGGTGGCGGCAATTTCCTCAGCCAGACGGGCTGGTTCCATTGCGCCACAGGCAATCACGCCAAACCCGCCTGCGTTGGAAATGGCGGATACAAGATGGCGTTCACTCACCCAAGACATCGCCCCGGCCAGAATGGCATAAGGCGTGCCCAGAAAATCCGTTCCACGCTGCCACAGCTTATCCAGCCGTGAGCGGGCGCGTTGCCATTCTTCTGATGTTGGCGCGGGGTTCAGGCTGCTTGCAATATCAGACATCATCAAGACCATAGGCCGTGTGCAGCGCACGCACTGCCAGTTCGGCATATTCTGCTGCCACCAGCACGGAAACCTTGATTTCGCTGGTGGAGATAGCCTGAATGTTGATGGAGCGTTCAGACAACGTGCGGAACATGGTGCTGGCCACACCTGCGTGAGAACGCATGCCGCTGCCAACTACGCTCACCTTCACGATATCCGGGTCTGTTTGCAGTTCTTCATACTGCACAGCGCCACGCACGCTTTCCAGAATGCTGATAGCACGCGGCAGATCGGTCTTGCTGGTGGTGAAGGTCATGTTCGTGGTGCCATCGGCACCCGTGCTCTGCACAATCATGTCCACATTCACGTTGGCTTCGCTCAGCGGGCCAAAAATTGCCGCCGCAATGCCCGGACGGTCAGGAATGCGCCGAACCGACAGCTTGGCTTCATCACGGGAGTAGGCAATGCCGGTGACCAGTTTCTTTTCCACGATTTCGTCCTCATCCACCACCATAGAGCCAGGAAGGTGACCTTCCATCACTGCGGGGCCATCTTCAAAGCTGGAAAGCACCTGCACACGCACGCGCTCACGCATGGCAAGGCCTACGCTGCGTGTTTGCAGCACCTTGGCGCCAACAGATGCCAGCTCCAGCATTTCTTCATACGTAATTTTGTCCAGCTTGCGCGCCTTGGGCACGATTCTGGGATCTGTGGTGTAAATACCATCCACATCTGTGTAGATATCGCACCGATCTGCCTTAATGGCAGCAGCAAGCGCCACGGCAGATGTATCCGAGCCACCACGCCCCAGCGTGGTTACGCGGCCATCTGGCCCCACACCCTGAAAACCGGCCACAACAGGCACCATACCTTCGGCCATGCTGCCCAGTAGGCGTGCGCCATCTATCGAATCGAGGCTGGCCTTGCCGTGCAGGGAATCCGTAAGAATGGGCACCTGCCACCCGGCAAAGGAGCGAGAAGGCACGCCAAGTTTTTGCAGGGCAATGGCCAGCAAACCGCTGGTAACCTGCTCACCCGTTGCCACAACGGCATCGTATTCGCGCGCATCATACAAAGGAGAAAGAGACTGACAGAACCCAACCAGACGGTTGGTTTCCCCTGCCATGGCTGAAACAACCACCAGCACATCGCAGCCTGCGTCTTTCTGTTTTTTGACGCGTTCGGCCACGGCTCTGATACGGTCAAGATCCCCCACGGATGTCCCGCCGAATTTCATGACAATCCGGGGTGCGGAACCGGACATAGCTTTATTCTCCACCAAACAGGCCGTAAAACGCATTGCACCAGCCCTTCCCGCCACCTGCATAGCGGAAAAGACGCATGGGAACGGTTGCGCTGCTTCACAAGCCGCGTCACATACCTCTCCCGGCCCCCTTTCGTCCAGCGGGGAGACCAGCAGGAAAGGAATTTGTTGTATGCACGCCACCCGAGAGGAAGCGCCTTCCTCTGTTTCTTCCGAGGAAATTGCCCGCTTTAGTGCTCTGGCAGACAAGTGGTGGGATCCAACAGGCCCCATGCGCCCCCTACATGCCATGAACGGCCTGCGGATTGAATGGGCCAGCCGCCACCTGCCCCTGCGGGGCCGCAAATCACGCAAGCCGCATGTGCTGGATATTGGCTGCGGTGCCGGACTGGCCAGTGAGGCCCTTGCAAAAGCCGGGTATGACGTATTGGGGCTGGATGCATCGGCCAATGGCATTGCCGCCGCGCAGGCGCATCTGGAAGCCAACCCGCTTCCTGCCGGTTCTGGCACGCTGCACTATCGTCAGGGCAGCGCAGAAGAACTGGTGGCTGAACATGCCAAGTTTGATGCCGTTATGGCTTTAGAAATTATAGAGCATGTCACTGATCCTGAAGCATTTATGATCATGCTGGCTCAGCTTGTAGATGCCAATGGCACAGTTATTGTTTCTACCATGAACCGCACCCTGCGCTCTTTGGCTGTGGGCAAGATTGGGGCGGAATATCTGCTGCGCCTGTTGCCTGTGGGCACGCATGAATGGCGTAAGTTCATTCAGCCTTCCGAACTGGGCCGCTATGCCCGCACCGCTGGCCTGCGGATGGTCGCCATTTCTGGCATGGCACCCGGTATTGGTAGCTGGAAAGAAACGCGAGACTTGGGCATTAACTACATCGCAGCCTTCAAAAAAGACTGATATATAATTTACTTTATTATCAGCATGTTTCTGACACTTTCTTACGCACAAAGTTAAGCAGGAAGTGTCAGAAACTCAAAGCAGGTTGGGCTTCCAATAGGAGTAAAATCCCACGTAAAGCCAATCTTGCCTGTGGTTTTATCTACCCGGAAAGATGTGATGGAATCACTCCGCTGATTGGCTACGAACAGATAGCTACCAGATGGATCAAATTTGAGCGCACGCCCGTAATCGGCATGAGTCCAGATTTCGTCCACCAGTGTCAGGCCACCATCTTTGGCCACCTGAAACACCGCAAGGGAATCGCCCAAACGGTTGGAGACATAAAGAAAATGCTCATCGGGTGAGAACAGAATGCCCGCAGCCAACGTGCTGCCCCGGAAATGAGCCGTCAGGCTGCTTACAGCCTGTTGCGGGGCGATATCCCCTGTTTTGGCATCAAAGTTCGCTACCACCACCTTGGAATCCTGCTCGCACAGAATGTACAGGCGCAAGCCATCGGCAGAAAACTGGAAATGCCGCGGGGCTGAACCAGCTGTCATGGTAGTAAACGGCTTTTTGGCCGGGAACAGACGCCCCGTATCCAAATTGATGCCATATACATACATTCTGTCCAGACCAGCATCTGCCACCGCCACAAAGCGGCCAGAAGGATCTGTGTGGATCATATGCGGGTGAGAGCCTGAATGATCGCTTATGGCAAAATTGCCCGGCGGATTATCCGAAGCCCTATCAGGCATGCGTGGGCCAGTATTATGGACCAGGGTTGTCATTGCCCCTAAGGAACCATCTTTCTGCACACGCAGCAGCGCAAAGTTGCCCCCCGTATAGTTGGCAACCATAACGTATTTGCCAGAGGGATGGACGCTCAGATGCGCCGGATCTGCCCCACCGGAAGAAACGGTATTCAGCTTTGTTAACGCACCCGTACCATGATCTACCGAAAACGCCGTGACAGCTCCGGTATTTTTTCCTTCAAAATCATTGATTTCGTTAACGGCGTAAAGGAAACGCTTATCTGGAGAAAACGCAATGAACGACGGGCTGGCAACATCTGTAAATGTATTCAGATGGTTGAGAGAGCCTGTTTTACGGTCCATTTCAAAAACCGTAATGCCATCTCCATTGCCGCCCGGTGGGCCGTGCTGCGTATAACCGCCTACATAACATAAAATACGCTCTGGCTGCGGTGGCGTTGTGGCATCCTGCTTATCAGGCGCAGGCGTATTATCGTCTGCCCGTGCATAGGCGCTTCCTAAAAAACCACACGCCAGACTACCCAGCCCGAAAGCACGACGCGAAAACGAGCCGCTCATAATCCTGTTTTTCTCCTTGGTTCGCGTATGCTCAGGGCATCTTGCAGACTGGCCCCATAGGCGGGCCGGAATAACGTGTCCATGTCTGGGTTTCACCAAAAATGGGCAGGCCCAGATAGCCGCGCAGCTTTAGAACACCAGATTGGGGAGACCAGATGCGCGCGTCATACTTATGGCCGCTATCGGGGTCCAGAATATTCCCCTCCCACTTGTTCTTTTCATCTTTCAAGGGGCGAAAATCCGTTAGCATCAATAGGTTGCACTCGGTTTTTCCGTCATGCCCCTTGGGCACATCCGTACCATCGTAACGCAGCCCAATTAGCCGGCCACAAACGGTTTCCCCGCATTTTTCAATTTTAAAAACGCCGTCATGATCTTGGCTCAGCCAATAGCCCATCAGGCTATCTTCGCCACCCATGGCAGCAGAATCCGCCTTGGCAGGCTGAGAAAGTGCAGGAAGCAGCGCCGCAGATATGCCTAATACAGACGAAAGAAAAAAAGCCTTAATTCCAGTTTGAACGCCGCGCGTCATGAAGTTTTTCATGCTCTCTTTCTCCTTCGCCCAGCCCTGTTTCCAACATACACTTTTTTACATAACTGGCTGGCCTGCCCTGTTAATTTGGGCACCGTAAGCACTGCCTGCCACCCCTGGCACTGTTCCGACAACCCCGAAAAATCAGCTGTCGGTCTTGCGTACCCACGGAAGCGGCAGCACATCAACCCCTTCATCTTCCAGCATTTCGCGCTCTGATGCCGTCATATCCCCATAGATGCCGCGCTCTGGCGCTTCTCCATGATGAATACGCAGGGCCTCATCCGCAAAATTGGAACCTACGTTTTCGCAGTTTTCTTCCACCACGGCTCTGATCTGGCGCAAAGCGTTCATCAGATTATCTGGCGTTACAGGTTCTGGCTGTTGCGTTGCGGCAGGCGCTGCCGGTTGTTGCTGAGGCGTTGCTTCAGACTGCGAAGTTTCCACTTTTTTCGGGCGCGAGCGCCCCTTTACAATAGCGGGCGCCATAAGGGCCTGTTCCACTTTGGACGAGCCACAGATGGCGCAGCTCAGCAGATTTTCCTGCTTTAGGCGTGCAAAAGCGGCGCTATCTCGGTACCAGCCTTCAAACGTATGTCCGTTTGCGCAACAGAGCTGATAACAGATCATCCGCTTTTACCTCCCGCCTTCAGTTTTCGCCCAAGCCCAAAGCGGCATCCAGCTTGCCTTGCCGCTCTAGTGACATCAGATCATCACATCCACCCAAGCACTTATCCCCTACAAAAACCTGAGGCACTGTTGTGCTGCCACCAGAACGGCGGATGGCATCTTCGCGTTCCTGCGTACCGCGGGGTGCGTTAATTTCCTTAAACGGCACCTTTTTGCTTTCCAGCAGCGCAACTGCTCGCACGCAAAAAGGGCATCCACGTTGTGTGTAAATTTCGATTTCAGGCATAAGCGTATTCCTTGTGCATGTTTGAAAGCCCGGTTCTGACACCGAGCATCTATTCTGGCAGGTTTATATCAACTTCTGGCCGCGCAGGCACCAGCCCCGCAACCAAAAGGCTAACATGACATACCCCCGCTTGCTTTAACGCCTGTACGCAGGCCGTAGCAGTGGCACCCGTTGTGAGCATATCATCCACCAATACCACAGAACGCCCCTGCAATTTTTGCTGCCATTTGGGCCTGAATGTAATGGCGCTTTGCATTTCCTGCTGCCGTTCCTTGCGAGAAAATCCAGCTAATTTTGTTGTTGCGCGCGTACGCATAAGGGCATCTGGCGCGACCTGTAAATGCTTTATGCGCACCACTTCAGCCGCCAACAACGCCGCCTGATTATAACGGCGCCTCAGCAAGCGCCACCTATGCACTGGCACAGGAATTAACAACACATCTGGGGGCAGAATATCCTGCCCAATCTGTGCCATACGTTGCGCCAGAAACCGGGCATTTTCTGTTCTATCTGCATATTTAAGCTGTAAAATCAGGTCTCTGGCAGCTGTTGTATAAACAAAAGCTGCCCGGGCCTGTTGCCATGCGGGATGGTGTTGCTCACACGCTGCGCACAAACCCGTATGCCCCAAACTTTCCTGCGAGGGCTGAGGCGTTGCACAGGCATTGCAAAATGGACGGCTGATAGGCTGTAAGCGACCAAAGCAGGATGCGCAGGTAAGCCCATGTTGGGCCACATCTGCCCCACACAACACGCAACTTGGCGGATACAAAATATCCATCAAAGCGGTGCCCAGCTTGCGTATCTTCACCTGCATTTCTGGGGTTCACGCAAAATTTCCCGGCCTCTGTGCTTGGCAAACCACAGGGAAGCACGCACATGTTGCAAAATGGATGTGCCCGTAATTTTTGATCGCAAAGCTGTAAGACTGCACCGTGAGCGTGCTGCCAGCACCCAGCGCACTACTGCCCCTATACTGGAAGCCGCAGCGGATATTTTGTTAGATCGGCTGGATGATGTCATGCGTTCATTTTCTAGCGCGCTGGATATTGGTGGGCGGGGCATTATCTGCCAAGGGCTGAAAAATAGAAATATTCCAACCATTGCGTGTGACCTTTCTGAAGCACAGGCTCGTTGTGCCTCAACCCCAAGCATATGTGCAGATGAAGAGCGCCTGCCCTTTGCCCACGGCAGTTTTGACCTGGTGGTTGCCAGCCTTTCCCTGCATTGGGTGAATGATCTTCCGGGCCTGTTCCACCAAATTCGCTCTATCCTGCGTCCTGATGGGCTTTTTTTGGCCAGCATTCCCATTTTGCCCACGCTGCGACCATTGCGACAGGCCTTGGAAATGGCCGAACTGGCTTTAAGCGATGGTGTTTCCCCCCGCGTATCACCACTACCCACACAGCAAAGCTGCGTTTCCCTGCTTCAGCGTGCCGGGTTTGCGCTGCCTGTGGTCGATACGGAAACATTGGAGCTACGTTACCGCTCCTTACGGGCATTGATGACAGATTTACGCGCGGCGGGAGAAACGAACGCTCTCGCCTTACGCTCTCGTGCCACACCTCCTCGCCTGCTGTTTCCAGCGGCGGCGCATGAACTGGAGGATGAAAAGGCAGGAAGTTTCTGCATGCCATTACATATGGCAATACTTGCTGCGTGGTCTCCCTCTGGCAATCAGCCGCAACCGCTTACACCGGGGCAATTTACGCACTCGCTACACGATGTGCTGCAACAGCAGCCACGCCCTTTAACCAAACAATAAGCGAATGGTTTTTAACCGCCCGTAACGCTCATATGCCGCTGTGGGCCGGAGACATCGGCTTCTGATGCGCCCAGCAGAAAATCATGCCCTTTGGGTTTGCGGTCAATGGCATCCTGAATAGCTCTTTCCAATGCGGCATCATCTGCGCCAGCCCGTATCAGACTGCGTAAATCGGCCCCATCTTCCTGCCCCAAGCAGGTATAAAGCCGCCCCGTGCAAGACAACCGCACCCGGTTACACGTTGCGCAGAAATTATGGCTCATAGGGGTAATCAGCCCCAGCCTTCTGCCGGTTTCTCCTACGCGCAAATATCGGGCTGGGCCACCAGTAACATCTGGAATGGGCGTAAGTGTCCAGCGTTTGGATAAATCAGCCTTTACATCCAGCAATGGCAGATAGCGGGATGTGCGATCTTCCCCCGTATCTCCCATTGGCATGGTTTCAATCAGGCACAAATCTGCGCCTATTTCTCCGCACCATGCCAGTAGCGTATCAAATTCATCATCATTCACACCGGCCATGGCAACGGTGTTGATACGCAGTGCTAACCCGACATCCCGCGCGGCACGTATGCCTTCCAGCGTGGCAGCCAGCTTACCCCTACGCGTTATTTTGGCAAAGCGTGCCTCATCCAGCGTATCCAGGCTGACATTCACACGGCGCACACCGGCATCAAACAAGGTTTGCGCATACTGGGCCAAATGGCTGCCATTGGTTGTGAGAGTGAGTTCTTCCAGCTGGCCGCGATTATCGGAATGTTTGAGCCATGAGCCCAGTTCCTGAAAAAACGGGCCGATATCACGGCGCACCAAAGGCTCTCCGCCTGTTATACGCAGGCGGCGCACACCGTGCTGCACAAACACACGGCATAGGCGCAGCAGTTCATCATAATCCAGAACATCTGAGCGCGGCAGAAAGGTCATGCGTTCGGCCATGCAGTATGTGCACCGCATGTCGCACCGGTCTGTTACCGATACACGCAGGTAAGAAATCCGCCGCCCGGCAGGGTCCGTTAAAGAGGACAACATTGGTTCTCTATATCAGAAACCAGCCCCACATAAAACGACAGTTTGAAGGTTGGTAACGGAAAAACACATTGCTTGTGATAGCAAAGCGGACAGCCCCGAAGAGCCGTCCACTTTACCTATGAGCCCAACCTAAAAACTTAGTGGCCAGAGCTGTTACCTGAAAAATCAGGCCGCGACAGACCAGAAAGTTCAAGCTGCTTCGCCAAAGCTTCCTTCAAGCGTTCCAGACACGCTTCTGTCGGACCTTCTGCACGCGCAACCAGGACGGCCTGCGTGTTAGAAGCCCGCAGCAGCCACCAGCCATCTGGCGTATTCACACGCACACCATCAATTTCGGAAACATCAGCACCTGCCTTACGCAGACGTGCGGCAACTTCCTCAATAACCTTGAACTTGCGGCGGTCATCACACTCAAAACGTAATTCCGGGGTGGATACGGTTTTGGGCAATGCTTCACGAAAAGCAGAAAGCGGTGCATCCATCCGGGCAACAATATCCAGCACGCGCACACCGGCGTACAGGGCATCATCAAAGCCGTACCATTTATCTGCAAAGAAGATATGGCCCGACATTTCACCTGCCAAAGGTGAACCCGTTTCCGCCATTTTGGATTTGATAAGCGAATGGCCCGTACGCCACATCAATGGCTTGCCACCGGCTTTTGCTACTTCATCAAACAGCACCTGACTGGCCTTGGCATCCGCAATGATGGTGGCCCCGGAATGGGATTTTAACACATCGCGCGCCAGCAGAATAAGAAGCTGATCACCCCACAGAATGCCGCCTGTATTATCCACCACGCCAATGCGGTCTGCATCACCATCAAATGCAATACCCAAATCAGCCTGATGCTCACGCACAGAGGCGATAAGCTGTTCCAGATTTTTGGCAACCGTTGGGTCTGGATGATGCACGGGAAAAGTGCCGTCAATTTTGGCGTTCAGCACAATGTGCTCGCCCGGCAGCTTTTTTACCAACATTTCCAGAACTTCACCGGCGGAACTGTTGCCGTTGTCCCAGACAACTTTCAGCTTGCGCTGTCCGCCAACGTAATCCCTTACAAGGCGTGCTACATAGTCTTCACGAATATCCACATCGCGCACGGTGCCTTTTTCTTCTGGCACCACATCGCCCTTGGCAGATAAATCCCCCAGCTCCCGAATCTGGGCACCGAA
Organism: Acetobacter oryzoeni; assembly: GCF_004014775.2. NCBI lineage: Bacteria > Pseudomonadati > Pseudomonadota > Alphaproteobacteria > Acetobacterales > Acetobacteraceae > Acetobacter > Acetobacter oryzoeni. Next base: position 1,084,398 of record NZ_CP042808.1, on the reverse strand, counting down.
GAAAGGCTTGCCAGCCAAGGTGATTTTAAAGCCGTTGTGATCTGGCGGGTTATGGCTGCCTGTCACCATAACGGCGCCATCAGCCTTAAGAATAACAGATCCATAATATAGCAACGGTGTGGGGCCACGCCCCACACGCATTACATTTAGCCCGCACGCTACGGCACCTTGCACCAATGCCTTCTCCAATGCAGGAGAAGACAGGCGGCCATCATAGCCCACAACCAGCGTTTTACCGCCATTGCGGCGCACAAGGCTGCCAAAGGTGCGGCCAATGGCAAACGCATCATCGGTTGAAAGGGTTTTACCAACAATGCCACGAATATCGTATTCGCGCAGGCTGGTAGATTCAAACCTATGCGCAAAAGACATCAGATTTTATCTGTGTATTTTTTCAGAAATTCCTTCACGCCATCAGCAAGATCAGGCCGTTCCAGAGCAAAGGCTACCTGTGCTTCAAGGAAGCCAAGCTTGTTGCCGCAATCATAGCGGGTGCCTTCATAACGCAGACCGTGGAAAGGCACCTGACCAATGGTTTTTGCCATGGCATCTGTAAGCTGCACTTCACCACCTGCACCTTTTTCCAGCTTGGAAAGATACGGCATAACTTCTGGTGTCAGCACATAACGGCCAATGATGGACAGGTTGGAAGGCGCATCTTCCGGCTTTGGCTTTTCAACCAGACCCTTCACTTCAACAAGGCGGCCATCATCCTTGCCTGTATCCAGAATACCGTAACGGTTTGTCTGTTCACGCGGCACTTCTGTCACCGCCACAACGCTGCCGCCTGTTTCATTATAGGCATCGGCCAGCTGCTTCAGGCAACCCTTGCCGGGTGCGGCTTGCACAATATCATCGGGCAGCAGGATAGCGAACGGATCATCCCCAATAAAGGAGCGCGCGCACCAGATGGCGTGCCCAAGGCCCAGCGGTTCCTGCTGACGCACAGCAATAAGAGAACCTGCTTCAATAGAACTGGGTTCCAGTGCTTTTAGGCAATCAATCTTATTGCGTTCTCTCAGCGTGTCTTCCAGCTCATAAGCAATATCAAAGTAATCAATAAGGGAGTCCTTACCGCGGCCTGTAATCAGGCAGAACTCTTCAATCCCGGCTTCACGCGCTTCATCAATCGCATACTGAATCAGCGGCCTGTCAACAACAGGCAGCATTTCTTTTGGCATGGCCTTGGTTGCGGGCAGAAAGCGCGTTCCCAATCCCGCAACAGGCAGGACTGCTTTACGTAAAGGCTTGGGTTTGGACACGAATACAACACCTTAAAAAACGGGTTAAACCTCAACCATCAGAACCACCTTGTCCGCAGAGAGCACCCTGCCCACAACACGGCTCATCAAGAATGCAACAAAACCCGCCCAACGCGCAAAAACGCGTGTGCGTGTTTTAGGCCACACTCTACATGGCTTTTATTTTACACATCTAAAACCATGCGCCTATTCTAAAAACCGGAAAAGAGAGGCGTGAATATGACAATTCATGCACAAAAATGCAGAATTATACTCTGGCAGAACAGATATGCGCCCAACAGGCAGAAGCTTCTGCTGCTGTTTACTGCTCTGATTTTATTTTGTTTTTGAAGAAATATGGTGCGGCCGAGAAGACTCGAACTTCCACGGGGTATTCCCCCACAAGCACCTCAAGCTTGCGCGTCTACCATTCCGCCACGGCCGCACGTGACAATCGGTACCAGAAGAGCGATACCGTTGGTGAACAGCCCTATAGCCGAAGCAGGAACGTGCGGCAATGACAAAAGAACAAATTTTATGGGAAATCAGCAAAAAACTGGTTCCATACCCTCAAGCACTCAGTCGCATGGAAAGCATGGCCCGCAGCATTCGTGCAGATGAAGCTACAGAACGGGTGTGGTTACTGGAGCATCCACCCCTTTATACTTCAGGCACATCCGCCAAGGCAGAAGATCTTTTTAACCCTGCACATTACCCCACCTATCACGCAGGCCGCGGTGGGCAGTGGACATATCATGGACCGGGACAAAGAACCGCTTACGTGATGCTAGATCTGCAACGCGCCCACGGCCCCGTACCGGGAAGAGACCTGCGGGCTTATGTGCACGCTTTAGAATCGTGGGTGATTGGTGCTTTGGCCCATTTTGGCATTCATGGTGAAGTGCGCGAAGGCCGTGTGGGAGTATGGGTAACAGACCCCAAAACCGGGAAAGAGGAAAAAATTGCCGCCATTGGGGTGCGTGTTTCCCGCTGGGTGAGCTGGCACGGTGTTGCCATCAACCTAGACCCCAACATGGCGGATTTTGAAGGCATTGTACCCTGCGGAATTAGGGAATACGGCGTTACCAGCTTTCGCAAGCTGGGGCTTTCCACCACCATGCAGGAACTGGATCAGGCACTGGCCCAATCCTGGGCCAACACATTTGGCAGCGTGCCTTCTCCTTTACAGGAAGTGGCCGTTACACAGGGTCCAGACTGATGGAGATAACGTGCCTGCGTTCATCCACAATCTGGATGGAAGAAAGCGCAAGCCTGTTTGCCACGTCATGAAAAACCAGCGTGACCAACCCCTGTGATGGATTATCCGTGCGTGTGAGCGAAAGCTGCAACACGCCGGGTTGCTTTTGCACGTTGGTAACAGTAACGGCGCCAGACAGCACAACAGGATTATCCAACAGCAAACCCAGCGGGTTATGCGCCAGACCAATACGGGTTTGGGAACCCTGCTGGGCATCTGTAAAGACGGCATGATGGCCAGAAGCCCGAAGCTCCATTTCATGCGGTGCCGTATAGTGCATGTACAATGATCCGGGCTTGTAGGTAATTAACCCACCGCCCCGGCTGCCATTAGGCCATGTTTGAAGAAACGGTGCGTTCTCCAAATCCACAGTGCGGAAATAATTTTCCACACGGGCAACATCGGCATTTTTTGCGCCGGATGTGCCCTGCATGGTCTGCCCCGCGCAAGCAGCCAACGCCAATGGTGCCAGCACGGCAAATGCACGACGGTTTAATTTCAGGCCTTTGCGCATTATGCCACCTTCTCGGCTTCCTGCGGTGTGCGCAGGGTAAGAGCCAACGCATGCAAACCACTGGAAAATTCAGGGGCCAGTGCCTCATGCACCATGCGGGAGCGGTTCACACGGTTCACACCTTCAAAAGCTGCGGAAACCATGAGCACCCGAAAATGCGTTTCCGTGGCACCGGCTTCTGGCCCACGCACCATGGCTTTATGGTGGGCGTGGCGGTGGCTTTCATCTTCAATTTCCAACACAATGGGGTTGAATGTTTTTTCAAGAACATTACGAACCCGCTGCATACGCACACCTTCTGCCTTGGAAAGAGCCGAAGAATCTGAAAGACTGGTCATATCCCTGTTTACCCCTTGCTACAGATGCTTTTGCACCGCACATAACGCTAAATGATTAAACGTAGGAACACCCGCCCCCGCGCGTTCGATCCTGATCCTGACGCGCCAGCACGTTGCTGTGACATGCCTAGCTGTCAGGAGCCGGCCGGTTACCGTGCGCCCCGCTCACGCGATGCACTGAACCAGTATTACTGGTTCTGCCTCAACCATGTTCGGGAATATAATGCGCGTTGGGATTATTACAAAGGCATGAGCCCCGGCCAGATTGAAGCGCACCTACGCGCAGATATCGGGTGGGACAGGCCTACATGGGCCTTTGGCCAAAGTGCCAAAGGTGCAAAACGCGCCACACCGAATGAAGAGGATATTCTGGACCCGCTGGATATTCTGGGCCAGAACCGCCGCTCCCGCGCAGAGCGCGCACGTGCGCAAGCTTATCAGGAACGTGTATCGGCTCCTGCCGCGTTGCGGGAACCTTTGGCCATTCTGGGGCTTTCTTGGCCTGTAAGTATGGAAGAGGCCAAAAGCCGTTACCGGGCACTGGCGCGCAAGCACCACCCGGACACCAATAACGGAGACCGGAATGCCGAAGAGCGGCTTAAAAAAATCAATGTTGCCTTCACGATTGTGAAGACCCATCTTTTAACCGAAAGCCTCGAAAAAGCGCTGTGATGATGTATGCTGCATTCAAGGCATCATATATTTCCGGTAGCTTTGCCTTTTTTCTTTCCTGTCAGACAAAGAGCGCAGACATATAGCCATGACGGATATTTCCAGCCAGTCCAACGCTTCCGAACTCCCATCCATTTCAGCCATTTCCGTACCAGATATGGAAGTCAGCGTGCGCGATGTGTTCGGCCTTGATTCTGACATGAAGGTGCCTGCCTTTTCCATCCGCACAGAACATGTGCCTGAAGTGGACAAGGCTTATCTGTTCGACCACGACACCACGCTGGCCATTCTGGCAGGCTTTGCCTTCAACCGCCGCGTGATGGTGCAGGGTTTCCATGGCACCGGCAAATCCTCCCACATTGAACAAATTGCCGCGCGCCTGAACTGGCCGTGCATCCGCATCAATCTGGATAGCCACATTTCCCGTATTGATCTGATTGGCAAGGACGCCATTGTGGTGAAGGACGGCCAGCAGATTACCGAATTTCAGGAAGGCCTGCTGCCGTGGTGCCTGCAACGCCCCTGCGCACTGGTGTTTGATGAATACGATGCAGGCCGTGCAGATGTGATGTTTGTGATCCAGCGCGTGCTGGAAGTGGAAGGCAAGCTCACCCTTCTGGACCAGAACCGTGTGATCTCCCCCAACCCGTTCTTCCGCCTGTTTGCCACGGCCAACACCGTTGGGCTGGGTGATACAACCGGGCTGTATCACGGCACGCAGCAGATCAACCAGGCCCAGATGGACCGGTGGAATATCGTAACCTCCCTGAACTATCTGCCGCATCAGCAGGAAGTGGGCATTGTGTGCGCACGCCTTGACATTGCGGAAGATGACAAGGCCGAGCGCGATAAAATTGATAACATGGTGGCGTTGGCGGCCCTTACCCGCTCCGGCTTTATGGCGGGAGATCTTTCTACCGTTATGTCACCCCGCGGGGTTATTGCCTGGGCAGAGAATGACCGTATCTTTAAGGATGTGGCCTTTGCCTTCCGCGTAACCTTCCTGAACAAGTGTGATGAAGCCGAACGCAGCATGGTGGCGGAGTATTATCAGCGCTGCTTCAACACCAGCCCGCTGCCCGGCCGCACTGCCTGAATCGGATTTTTTCATGGCTGAGCGCACCAAAGGTCCATCCTCCCCCAACACACCGCCTTTCTCTCGGGAACAGGCGGAAAAACGGGTGGACACTTTCAAGCAGGCCACATCTGCCGCTTTACGCGCCATTGGCGGGCAGAAAGAGGCAGATGTTTCCTTCCACAGCGGCAACATGCCTCTGGCTCCGATCAGCCTTGGGGAAAAAGTCCGGTTACAATCTCCTTCTCTCAATTTAAGTGAGGAGGAAATGCAGCGTATCCGTGGTGCGGCAGATGCGCAGGCCCTGCGCCTGAAGCACCATGACTTTGCCCTGCACGCCGCCCGCCAACCTGCTGAAACGCAGGCGCGCGATGTGTATGACGCACTGGAACAAGCCAGAATTGAATCTGTAGGCGCACGCCACATGAAAGGCGTGGCCGCCAACCTGCGCCACCGGCTTGAGCAAGATATCCGGGCATCCGGGCTGGACCGGATGAAAGATGCCTCTCAGCTTTCCCCCGTTGTGGGGCTGGAACTGCTGGCGCGTGAGAAACTGACAGGCCAGCCAGTGCCAGAACCGGCTCAGGCCATTCTGGAAAAATGGAAGCAGACCCTCTCCCCAGAAGCCCTGAGTGCGCTGGATGAAATGGCCAAGCACCAGACGGATCAAGCCGCATATGCGCGTGCCAGCCGTCAGCTTATGGCTGCCTGTGCCCTGACAGAAGATGATACGGCATCCGAAGATATGGATGCCGATAATGAGTCTTCCGAAGCAGCAGATTCGCAGGACGATTCAAACCCACCGCCCCCGGATCAGGAAGAAAACACATCTCCCCAGCAGGATGAGCAGGAAGAGGAAATCTCTCAACCTCAACTCATGGCTGGCAGCAGCGAATCTTCTACTGAATTTGCAGAAGAAGAACACGATGCCAGCATGGGCGAAGGCACGGGGGAAGCCTCAGGCCCGGGCAGCCGGCCGGAAAATGAATCTGGCCTGACAGCCAAAGGCTACCATCCCTATACCACCCGGTTTGATGAAGAAATTCGCGCAGAAGAACTGTGTGACCCTGAAGAACTCTCCCGCCTGCGGCATCAGCTTGATCTGCAATTGGCCACCTTGCACGGAGTTGTGTCTCGGCTTGCCAACCGGCTCCAGCGCCGTTTGATGGCGCAGCAGACACGTTCTTGGTCTTTCGATCTGGAAGAAGGTATTCTGGATGCGGGCCGCCTATCCCGCATTGTGGTCAACCCCATGCTTTCCCTTTCCTATAAGCAGGAGAAGGATACGGAATTCCGCGATACGGTTGTCACCCTGCTCATTGATAATTCTGGCTCCATGCGGGGGCGGCCCATTTCTGTTGCGGCATCCTGCGGAGATATTCTGGCCCGTACGCTGGAGCGCTGCGGCGTAAAGGTGGAAATTCTGGGCTTTACCACCCGCGCATGGAAAGGCGGCCAAAGCCGGGAACTCTGGCTGCAAAACGGCAAGCCGCCAGAACCGGGCCGCCTGAATGATTTGCGCCACATTGTTTACAAATCAGCCGATATGCCGTGGCGGCGTGCCCGCACCAATCTGGGCCTGATGCTGCGTGAAGGCCTGCTGAAAGAAAACATAGATGGTGAAGCCCTGCTATGGGCATGGAACCGTATCAGAAACCGGCAGGAAGCCCGTAAGATTCTGATGGTGATTTCAGACGGTGCCCCGGTGGATGACAGCACGCTTTCCGTCAACCCGGCCTCTTATCTGGAAGACCACCTGCGCGCTGTAATTGATATGATCGAAAACCGCAGCGCGGTGGAATTAACAGCCATTGGTATCGGGCATGACGTGACGCGCTATTACCAAAAGGCCGTTACCATTACAGATGCGGAGGAACTGGGGGGCACAATGCTCCAGTCCCTCTCCGCTCTGTTTGAAGAGAAACGCCGCCCGCGCAAACGCGCACGTTAAGGGCAAAAGTGCCGCCTGCTGACCTTGTATTTAAGCCAGCGGGCGGCCCAAGCGGGCTTGAACCATATCAGCCAAGCCAGCCAGCATAATATCTGCATCTTCCTTGGTGGTGCGGTGGTTTACGATAGCCGCACGAATAGCCAACTTGCCGTGAATGCGCGTAGTGGACGGGGCCGCAATACCACTTTCCTGAAGGTCCTTCACCAGTTCCGCATTCAGCGTATCCAGATCACCCACATCAGGCATATCCACCCGAAAACACACAATATTCAGCGTTACGGGAGCCAGTAGCGTAAGGCCAGGCGTGGCAACCACGCGAGATGCCAGATATTGCGCCACCGCACAGGATTGCGCCACCACATTACCCAACCCTTCGGTGCCAAACCCCGCCAGCGTGAACCACACCTTAAGCGCCCGAAACCCGCGCGAAAGATCTGGCCCAAAATCACAAAACCACGGAGCATCCGCAGCCAATCCACGATCCTCGCGCGAGAGATAGGCTAAGGACTGCGCAAACGTTGCCGCCTGCCGTCCCTGTTCCCGCACCAGCACGCAGCCTGCATCGTAAGGCACTTGCGCCCATTTATGAAAATCAAAGGCAAGGCTATCGGCCCGCTCCAGCCCCTTGAGCAATGGGGCGTAATCTGGTGCCAACTGCACCAACGCGCCAAAAGCCCCATCAACATGGAACCAGAGCTTTTCAGCCTTTGCGTAATCTGCCAGTTCATCCAGCGGGTCTACGCTGCCAGTATCCACGGTGCCTGCTGTGCCAACAACCAGAAAAGGCTCGTATCCATCCGCCCTGTCCTGCGCCACCATGCGGCGCAGCGCCTGCATATCCATACGGAAGGCAGCATCCACCGGCACGCGGCGCAGGGCCTTCATGCCCAGCCCGGCCATATCAAATGCACGGGCCACACAACCATGCGCCGTTTGTGCTGCGTATCCTACCAGTTTGCAGCCTGCCACGCCTTGCTCACGCAAAGCCGTGCCATCGGGCACTGCGCGGCTGGCTGTCAGAATAGCAATAAAATTGGCCATGGAAGAACCGGTAACCAGCACACCGCTTGCTGTATCTGGAAAACCGAACATTTCCGCCGCCCAGCGGATAACCATGCGCTCTACTTCAACCGGAGCATGGTTACGGCCACCCAGATTGGCGTTTAAGCCAGCGGCCAGCATTTCTGCCAGCATGCCCTGTGCCGTGCCACCACCATGTACCCACCCCATAAAGCGCGGGTGCCGATTGCCCACAGCATAAGGTGCCACTGCCTGAGAAAACTGGTCATACAACCCATCAAGCGGTTGTGCGCCTTGGGGCAAAGGAGCCAGTTTGAAGCTCTGCCGCAGCGTGTCCGGCATAGGTTGCCATACCGGACCTTTTGCCACGTTTTTTATGGACTCAAGCATGTCATCCAACATGCGGTGGCCTAGCGTGCGCAATTCTTCCCAGTTTTCTGGATCTAACCCGGCCACTTCTGTTTTCTCCAATATCCGTATTCAGGATGCGTGTCGTATCTCTGGCGTTTGCTCATGCTGTTCTGCCTGCTGTGTCATGCGGGCAAAACGGCGGGCCAGAACGGCGCATACAAAAAGCTGGATCTGGTGATACATCATAAGTGGCAGAACAATCATCCCCACCGATGCGGGCGGGAACAGCACGTTGGCCATAGGCACGCCAGATGCCAGCGTTTTTTTGGAGCCACAGAACACCACGGCAATTTCATCTTTAAGGGGCAGGCCAAAGGCGCGGCCAGCAAAAATGGTAATGCCCAGCACCACAAACAGCAACACGGCATCTACCAGTGCAATCACACCCATTTCTGCCACGGGCAGCTTGTGCCACAGCCCTTGCATCACGGCATCACTAAACGCCGCATACACCACCACCAGCACAGAGCCTCGGTCTGAAAAAGAAAGCAGCTTTTTATTACGGTGCGCCCACGGGCCAAGCCAAGGCTGCAACACCTGCCCCAAAATAAAGGGCAGCAAAAGCTGATAAACAATATCCAGCGGGTTACCAGCCGCACCACCATGCTTGCTAAGAATAAGCCCCACCAACACTGGCGTAATAAAAATGCCCAAAACGTTAGAAGCCGTGGCCGCACATACCGCCGCAGGCACATTGCCCCCACCAATGGAGGTAAACGCAATGGAAGACTGCACGGTGGAAGGCAGGCAGCACAAAAACAGCACGCCCATCCAGATTTCTGGCTGCATCAGATTAGGCAGAAGCGCGTGGCCCAATAGCCCCAGCAGCGGGAACAACACAAAGGTGCAGCACAGAATAAGCAGGTGCAACTTCCATGCCACCAAGCCATCCACCACCGCCTTGCGCGAAAGCCTTGCTCCTTGCAAAAAAAACATCAGGGCAATCAGGCCAATGGAAAGCCACCTAAAAACCGGAACAGCCGCCCCATGACAGGGAAAGAACGTTGCCAGCAGCACAGCGCTGACCAGCCCCATTAAAAAGGGGTCCAATTTCAAAAACCGCACGCGCCTGACCTTTCGTTCTTCTTTCTGGTTGCCTGCATGTTTTACTTACGGCACCCTTTAACTGAAATGAAACAGTATACTTTCCTGTCCCTCTCCGTTCTCGGTGCTGTGAGCATTTATGCCACAGTTGCTGCGGCTCCGGCTTTTGCGGCCCCTCCTTCTGGCTGCGCGGTGGTTTCCCGCGCTTCTGGGCAGGAAACGGCGCAAGGTGTTACCTACCAGAATCTGGTGTTACGCACCCCAGATGGGGGCACTACCTTTAAGGCAGGCCACGTTACCCTGCATGGTTCTGGAGAAACGCCCGAAGCCACGCATGATCTGGCAGATGCGGCCTCTCTGCTGCTGATGTCCGCCATGACGGGGCATCACAATGCCGCGTGCACGGATTGGCTGAACACACAGGGCAAGCGCGTGCTGGCGGGCCTTCAGGCAGGCAAAAGCTATGATCTGACATGGCAGAACGCCACGCTCACGCATGGTGCCGCACAGGTAACTGTCAACACTGCGCGCTATCAGATGCAGGGTGGCAGTGCCACGGCCTCGGCATCATTGGGGATGGATGGGGTAAGTTTCCATAACGTTGCTAATCAGGATCTACTGCCCACAGCGGCTCATGCCACGTTCTCCCTCCCCGCGGCAGAAGTGCCCGCCCTTATGAGCGCCATTGGGGGCCGCAGCGCCAGTGCTCCGGCTGTGCATGCTACCATTTCCAGCTTTGATGCCACACAGGGTGATGCCTCCCTACACGGCAATGGCGTGGCAACTCTTACAGGCAATGTGAACAACACATCAGCCTCTGGTCATCTGGAAATTACCAATCTGGAAACCCTGATTGATAAAGCCCGTACTGCCAAGCAGATGAAGCTGGCCGCAGGCATGGTTGTGGCCCGTTTGGTAAGCCACAAACATGGTGAGCAGAATACGTGGGACACCAAATGGGAAAGCGGTGTGCTGACCGTAAATGGCTTCCCCATCCCGCTAAAATAAACAAAATGGCCGGAGGGATTGCTGTTAAGCCCCTCCGGCCATCTGGGCCTTGTCAGGCCATTTCCATCACTTTTTCGCACATACCGGCCAGATCCTTCAGCACGCGCCGGGCCAGATCTATGCGCTGCACGTTGGTGAGTTCGCGCACAACCGCCATTTTGTGGTCTGGCCGGAGGCGCACTGTGCCATCCTTCCATTTACCCATCCACTGCACCAACCCGGCCGGGTTGCGGAAGGTATTATTGCGGAATTGTAGCACCATGCCCTTGGGGCCAGCCTCAACACGCTCTACCCCGGCCTGACGGCACAGGCGTTTAAGCTCCACAATATCCAGAAGGTTCTTGACCTCCGGCGGCAGGGCGCCAAAGCGGTCTATCAGCTCGGCTTCCATGGCTTCCAGTTCCGCATCAGATGCCAGCGCACTGATACGGCGGTATAGCCCAAGCCTTACGGGCAGATCTGTCACATACTCATCCGGGATCAACACCGGCAGGCCCATAACAATGTTGGGCGTCCAGTCCCGATCCTCTGCGGCTCGGCGGTTCTTATCGGAGCGCAGGTCGGCCACGGCATCTTCCAGCATCTGCTGGTAAAGTTCGATCCCCACTTCGCGCACATGACCGGATTGCTGATCGCCCAGCAGATTACCCGCACCACGCAAATCCAGATCGTGCGAGGCCAGCGTAAAGCCAGCGCCCAGCGTATCCAGCGTTTGCATCACTTCCAGCCTCTTTTCTGCGGAAGCTGAAAGCACATGTGTTTGTGGCCATGTCAGATAAGCGTAGCCTCGCTGCTTGCCACGTCCCACGCGCCCGCGCAGCTGATAAAGCTGCCCAAGGCCGAACATATCTGCCCTATGGATAATAAGCGTATTCACCGCAGGCATATCCAGCCCGCTTTCCACAATATTGGTGGAGAGCAGAATATCGTATTTGCCGTCTGAAAACTCGGTCATCACCCGTTCCAGCTCGGTGGCGGAAAGGCGACCATGCGCCTGTATCAGCCGGGCATCGGGCACAATAGCAGTCAGCCGTTCAGCCAGCCTATCCAGATCCTCAATACGCGGGGCCACACAGAAAATCTGCCCACCACGGAAGCGTTCACGCTGGATGGCTTCCCTTATCACCACGCTATCAAACGGCATGATGAAGGTGCGCACTGCCAGCCTGTCTGTTGGTGGGGTGGCAATCAGGCTCATTTCACGCACGCCGGAAAGCGAAAGCTGGAGCGTACGCGGCAATGGTGTGGCGGAAAGTGTGAGCACATGCACATCTTCGCGCAGGGCTTTCAGCTTTTCCTTATGAGACACGCCAAAATGCTGTTCTTCATCAATAATCAGCAATTCGAGTGAGGCAAACTGAACCGTTTTGGCCAGCAGTGCGTGCGTGCCGATAACAATGTTTACGCTACCATCTGCAATGCCCTTGCGCACTGCTGTGGCTTCCTTACCCGTTACCATACGGGAAAGCTGCGCCACCTTGATGGGAAAGCCCTCAAACCGCGCGGCGAAGGTACGGTAATGCTGCCGGGCCAGAAGCGTAGTGGGCACCACAACAGCCACCTGCCCGCCTGACATGGCCGCCACAAAGGCCGCGCGTAAGGCTACCTCGGTTTTACCAAAGCCCACATCACCACATACCAGACGATCCATTGGCCGGCCGGAGGACATATCCTCCAGCACATCGGCAATGGCACGTGCCTGATCATCCGTTTCCACAAATGGGAAGCGGGCACAGAACTCATCCCACTGCCCCTCCGGCGGAACCAGTTCTGGCGCTTCCTTTAGGGCACGCATTGCTGCGGTTCTAATAAGCTCACCCGCCATATCGCGGATGCGCTTTTTCATTTGCGATTTACGGTTCTGCCATGCCGTGCCGCCCAGCTTATCCAGCGCAACCCCTGCCTGGTCTGACCCGAAGCGGCTCAACAGTTCGATATTTTCTACCGGCAGGTAAAGTTTCTGTCCGCCATCATACAGCAGGCGCAGGCAATCATGCGGGGCCACGCCTACGCTTACGGTTTCCAGCCCATCATAACGGCCAATCCCGTAATCCTGATGCACCACCAGATCACCAGCAGAAAGTTCGCTGGCTTCGGCAATCAGTTCATCTGCACGGCGGCGGCGGCGTGGTGGGCGGCCAATACGCTCACCCAGCAGATCCTGTTCGGAAACAAATGCCAGATCATCCGCTACAAAGCCGCGTTCCAGACCAAGGGTAAGCAAACCCACCGGGCCGGGCTTGGCTTTATGGGCCTGTTCCCACGTCTCATATGTCTGGGTGGGTACGCCGTGTTCACGCAGCAATGTGGCAATGCGCTCTCGCGAACCTTTGGTCCATGCCGCCACAAAGGCGCGGCGCTTTACCTGCGCCCATTCCTTTACCTGATCCCCCAATAGCGTAAACACCTGCTCACGCTGGGCACCGGGCACAATTTTGGAGAACATCTTACCGGGGCGGCCACCTACATCCACCCCTCCGGCACCATCGGGCTGCGCATAGGGGCTAAATGCTACCACAGGCACGCGGGACAGGCAGGCATCCCACCCTTTTTCATCCAGATAGAGCAGATGCGGAGGCAGCGGACGGTAGGGTATTTCCCCTTCCCGCACAGGCTGACGGCGGGCCTGATAGTGATCTTCTATCATTTCCAACCGGGATTTCAGCACATCTTCAGCCTGATGTTCCAGCGAAACAGCAACATCTGGCAGGTAATCAAACAACGTTTCCAAATGATCATGGAACAAGGGCAGCCAGTGTTCGATACCTGGATGCCTGCGCCCATCTGAAATATGCTCATAAAGCGGATCAGACGTGGCAGCAGGGCCGAAGGCATCACGCCAGCCGGTGCGGAAGCGTGAAATGCTTTCCTTGTCCAGAGAGAATTCAGAAACGGGGCAAAGTGTCAGCCCATCGCGCTTGGCCGTAGAGCGTTGGGAACCGGGATCAAACGCGCGGATGTTTTCAACCTCATCCCCAAACAGATCAAGCCGCAGGGGTTCACCTGCACCGGCGGGGTACAGATCAAAAATACCCCCGCGGGTTGCAAATTCCCCGGCTTCCATCACCGTATCCGTACGGGTGTAACCATTGGCAATCAGCAGCTCGATCAGAAAGCCCTGATCCAGACTTTCCCCCGTGCGGATGGAAAGTGATTGCCCCTCAAACGTTTTACGCGGGGCAACACGCTGCACCACAGCGTTAACCGTAGCCAGCACAAGCCGTGGGCGGCCTTTTGCGGGTTCCAGCAGACGCGTAAGGGTGGAAACACGCTCGGCCACAATGGCAGGGTTGGGAGAAACCCTGTCATACGGCAGGCAATCCCATGCGGGAAAGCGCAGTACATCCACATCAGGCGCCACAAAGGCCAGCATATCATTCAGGCGGGCCATGGCGGCATCATTGCGCGCAATATGCAGCACCGGGCCTTTATGATCCCGCGCACGACGCGCCAGCAAAAGGGCATCATACCCTTCTGGCACGCCCCATACGGTTGCTATCCGCTTTTGTGCGCCTGTCTGTGCTGTCATCCCGGTATCCGCCTGTTCTTAAATACGCAAACCCCGCAAGCTGCCAGCATACCTGTGCCGGAGCCTGAAGGGTTTTTATTAACCGCCGCGCCTGATACGGCTATCTTCCACCATACGGCGTAACATGGGGGTGGCTTTCTCTTCCGGCAATGGCAGGCGGCCAAACAGCCAGTCTGTCAGTTCCGGATCTGGCATTTCCAAAATGTTTTCCATGTCCGTCAGTTCTTCTGCCGTCATGGTATCTGCATTGGCTTCTACAAAGCCGCCAATCAGAATATCTGTTTCAAACGTGCCCCGATGGTTGGCACGGAACTTCAGCCGCCGCCTGCGGGCAGCCAGATTATCTTCCGCCACGCCAGATGCGCTGGAGGAAGATGAGGGAGAAGAAGCTGTAAAATTGTCTTGCATGGCGCTGGTATCCTATACCGTTGCTAAACCTGTCTGTCAGCCTGCCAAACAGAGGCTTGTGTATCGCTTGTGTCCAGTCCCCTTTCCTTCACATCCTCTTCGGTTCCTGGGCAAGATGGCAATTCTGCCCTAGCCCCATTACTGGCCCCGCTTGAAAGCCTGCCTGGCGTCAGCACCGCACGCGCCAAGCTGTTGGGCCGCATTGCAGGCGGACGCAGGGTAATGGACCTGCTGTTCTGCCTGCCCGAAAGCATTACAGACCGCAGGCTGCGCCCCACACTGGCGCAACTCAGGCCCGATACAATCGCAACCGTTACAGGCGTGGTGCAAGATATTCGCAGCCCCGCACCGCGCACCCGCCAGCCGTGGCGGGTAATGATTGATGATGCCACGGGTGTGCTGGAAGTCGCCTTCTTTTCCCCCTGGCAGACCAAACAGGTTGTGAAGGGAGAAAGCATTGCCCTTTCCGGCAAGGTAGAACGCTTTGGCGATAAGCTGACCATCACATCCCCCGATTACCTGGTCCCCGCAAACCAGATAGAGCGCATTCCGCTGCTAGACCCCGTTTGGCCCCTTACGGCTGGACTGTTTACCGGGCAGGTGCGCATGGCCATGGCAGCCGCCCTCCGCCTTTTGCCGCCCAACCTGCCCGAATGGCATGACAAGGCCCTTATCAAACAAAAAAACTGGCCGGATTTTGCCACGGCCCTGAACTGGATGCACTTTCCAGACACCATTCCCGATAGCGCACAGGGGGATGCGTGGCATGGAAACCGCACACGTGCGCAGGCGCGTTTGGCATGTGATGAACTGCTGGCAGACCAACTGGCCATGCGCATTGCCCAGCAGGCATCCCGCGCCCGGCCTGGCCGTAGCCTGAATGGTGATGGCCACTTGCAAAAGCAGGCCCTCGCCAGCTTTGGGCATGAGCTAACCTACGGCCAAAAACATGTGCTGCGTGAAATTGAAGCCGATATGGCCACCCCGCACTGCATGAGCCGCCTTTTGCAAGGCGATGTAGGCGCAGGCAAAACGCTTGTGGCCCTTATGGCCATGCTGCGTGCGGTGGAATCTGGCACTCAAGCCGCCCTTATGGCCCCAACAGAAATACTGGCCCGCCAGCACGCAGCTACGTTCCGCCGGCTTGCCCCCGTGCCGGTGGCGTTTTTATCCAGCTCCGTTAAAGGCAAGGCGCGCAAACAAACTTTGCAGGATATTGCCGATGGCACCGCCAAGCTGGTGGTGGGCACCCATGCGCTTGTGCAAGACGGCGTAAAATTTGCTGATCTAGGGCTGGCCGTGATTGATGAGCAACATCGCTTTGGGGTCGATCAACGTCTGGCATTGGTGGAAAAAGGCCGTGATGCCGATATGCTGGTGATGACGGCAACCCCCATCCCCCGCACGTTGTTGCTCACCCGCTTTGGGGAAATGCAGATCAGCCGGCTGGAAGGCAAACCGGCTGGCCGTAAGCCTGTGCGTACATCCCTACACAGCCTTGGCAACTTTGAAGATGTGCTGGCAGGCATTGGCCGCGCGCTGGACAAAGGTGCACAGATTTTTTGGGTGTGCCCGCTGGTTTCTGAAAGCGAAGCCATGGATCTGGCTGCCGCCGAGGCCCGGCATGCGGCTTTGGTTGAGCGGTTTGGAGATAAAATCGGGCTGGCGCATGGGCAGCAGGATGCCAATGTGCGTGAGGACGTGCTGCAAGCCTTTGCCAAAGGTGAAACCCGCATGCTGGTGGCCACCACCGTAATTGAAGTGGGCGTGGATGTGCCCTCCGCCACAATTATGGTGATAGAACATGCAGAACGCTTTGGGCTGGCGCAGTTGCATCAACTCCGTGGCCGTGTGGGGCGTGGGGCAGATGCCTCCTTCTGCCTTATGCTGCATGATGAAGGCTTGGGCCTAACGGCACGCCGCAGGCTTTCCTGCCTGAAGGAAACGGAAGACGGCTTTTTAATTGCGGATGAAGATTTTCGCCTCCGTGGCGGAGGTGAGGCAACGGGCCGTCGCCAATCCGGCCTTCCCGATTATCGTATGGCGCCGGAAATGCTGGTGGATATGCTGTTAGACACAGCACATGATGAAGCCACGGAGATTCTCCCCGATGGCCCACCCACCAGCGCGCCAGAAAAGAACTTGCCGGTAGCAGCCCGCATTTTGCTGACGTTATTTAACAAAACCGACGCCGCGCGCATTTTCAGCGGCGGCTAAACGGTTGCAGCTTTAGCCTTCTACGGCTGCCAGCCACGCCTTAACCTGCCCTTCCGGGTCTGGCTGGCGAATAAAGGCAGATACGGCAGAAACACTATCGGCCCCGGCCTCAATGCACGCCCAGGCGCGTTCCAGCGTAATGCCGCCAATGGCAACCAGTGGCAGGTTGCCAATCAGCTTGCGCCATTCTGTCAGCTTCAGTGGGCCTTGGGGGCCAAACGCCATTTTTTTCAGCTTGGTTTCCCATATAGGGCCAAGGGCCACGTAATCCGGGTTGCAGCTTAGAGCGCGATCCAGCTCTTCATGGCAATGGGTGCTAATGCCAAGGCGGATACCGCCTTTGCGAATGGCGGCCAGATCTGCCGTATCCAGATCTTCCTGCCCCAGATGAATGTAATCTATGCCTTCATCCAGCGCGATCTGCCAATAATCGTTCAACACAAGGCATACGCCGTGCTGTTTGGCATAGGCATGGCCTTGCCGAATTTCTGCGCGCAGGGCGTCTTCTTCCATATCCTTCAGGCGGAGCTGAATAAAGCGTGCACCTGCACCGCCCAGCCTGTCCACCCATGTGGCGCTATCAACAACGGGATAAATCTTTTGGGGCAGAGCTGTCATGCCAGCATGGCCTTTCCTGCAACGGGAGTAGAAGGAACAGCCATATCGCGCTCTTCCATTGGGTCTGCAATACGGGCCAGCTCCCCGGCCTCTACCGCCAGACGAAACGCACGGGCCATATTTACGGGGTCTCCCGCCTTGGCCACGGCGGTGTTTATCAGCACCGCATCATAACCTAACTCCAGCGCCTGCGCGGCGTGGGAGGGCACACCAATACCGGCATCCACCACCAATGGCACACCGGGAAAATGCGCCCGCATGGCCCGCAGGCCGAACACGTTGTTCAAACCCTTGCCAGAACCAATAGGCGCACCCCACGGCATCAGCACCTCGCACCCCACGGCCAGAAGTTTTTCCGCCACCACCAAATCTTCCGTGGTGTAGGGGAACACCTTGAAACCATCTTCGGTAAGAATACGCGCGGCCTCTACAAGCCCGAACACATCTGGCTGGAGCGTATCCAGCTCCCCAATCACTTCCAGCTTCACCCAATCCGTACCGAACACTTCCCGCGCCATGTGCGCAGTGGTGACGGCTTCCTTAACCGTGTGGCAACCCGCCGTATTTGGCAGCACCGGCACCTTGAGTTCCTGAATGAGAGACCAGAACGCCTGCCCGGCACGCTCCCCCGCAGATTCGCGGCGGAGGGAAACAGTTACAACACCCGGCTGCGCAGCCAGCACGGCATCGCGCAAAATCTCGGGGGATGGATACTGGGCCGTACCCAGCATGAGTGGCGAGACAACATCCTGCCCGTAAAATGAAACAGCCATGCCCTCAGCCCCCTTGCATGGGGGCAACAATTTCAATTTGCGCCCCTTCTTCCAGCGGCGTTTCATTGCGCGTTGCCTTGGGCACAAACCGACCATTCAGCGCAGTAGCAATGCGTGCACTGCTATAGCCGAGCTCATCTATCAGGGCCGCCAGTGTTTTGGCAGAAACCTCGTGCGCTGTATCGTTAACCACAACTTTCATCGGGCGTTGCTCCTTAGGCCTGTGGGCCGAATATCAAGTCTGCCGCCTCCCGCGCCCGAGCGGGAGAAAGCAGAAAACCGTGCCGGTACATACCGTTGATATAAATGCGTTTTCCATCCTGCACCACGCGGGGCATGTTATCTGGGTAAGACGGACGCAAACCTGTGCCCATTTCCAGAATTTCCGCCTCGGCAAAACCGGGGTGCAGGGTCCATGCCGCGTTCAGAAGTTCCATCATGGAACGCACCGTCATGCCGCCAGCATTTTCGCTTTCAATCATTGTGGCCCCGACCATGAACACATGGTCAGCCCTTGGCACAATGTAAACCGGTATGCGCGGGTGCAGCATACGCACAGGCCGATGCAAGGTGACATCCGGGCAGCGCAGTAGCAACATTTCACCCCGCACGCCTCGCAGATTGTCCAGCTTTTCACGCGCAGCAAGGCCGGTGCACTCCACCACCCAATCAAACGTGGCTTCATCCGGGCAGGTTTCACCAAACTCGGCGTGGCCTCCCAGTTGTTCCAACCGTGCCAGAAGAGCCTTTAAGGCCTTGCGCGGGTCCACATGCCCTTCATCGGGAAAGAACAGCCCTTTATGGAAACGGCCTGCCAGATCGGGCTCAAGCTGAGTGATTTCTACTGTGCCTACCGTCTGAAAATGCGATGTGCGACGGCCAAAGCGGGCAATTTCCCCCACATCTCGCGCAGGTGCCAGCACAAGGCTACCTTCACGCGTGACATCGGGCACATGCTCGGCCCACCACTCTACCGAATCGATGGATTGGGCGGTGACTTCCTCTGGCGCAGATTCGGCCTCGCACCACGGGGCAAGCATGCCACCTGCCATCCATGAAGCCCCGGCCCCCACGCGGCCTCCGCTTTCATACAGGGTGACATCGCCACCCCGTTCAGCCAATGCTACGGCGGCTGTCATACCCGCCACACCGGCCCCTTTTACCAGAATGCGCGGTTTGCCGTTCATACTTTCTACCTTGCCTCCGTTACTGGCGCTGTGCTGCTGCATCTGGGCGTTATAACACGCCTCAAACCCTGCTTCTGCAAGGGCTTATGCCGCTTTAGTGTTTAGAATGCCCGCACAAGCAGCACCATAAGCAGGCAACATTCCGTTACCGCCGTGGCAATCCAGCGCATGCTCATATAGCCGGGCGGCAACCAGCCACGCTGCCATGCGCTACGTTCAGCCAACGCCACCAGCGGAAAAAACGCTGCCAGAATAATCACCCCGGCAAGCGGCACCCATGCATAGGCCAAGTAAGCCGCAATCCACCCGGCAAAAGCGGGCACCACACCCAAAACCAAACGCAGATTATCGGCCCTGTCTGCCCCGCTTGTCAGAATGGCGCGATCAAGCTCCAGCGCCAGCCCCCAATGCACGGCCCCGATAAAAGATAGGCTTACTGCCCCGTAAATCACCAACGCCATCAGCAGATTGGGCACAGGTACGCCGGAATCGAAAAACACAATGCCGCATGTGCAGGCAACAAAGGGCAAGAGCCCTGCTGCCATAAGCACCACAGCCAGAAATGGAAGTTTTTTCATGAACGTGCAGCAGGCCCTTACCTGATAATTTCATACCCAATATGGTTGACAGAAAAGCCCAACAGGCGGCCACTAGCAACCGTAGGCAGGTTTACCCTGCCCACCGTGTTCCGCCCGGAACCAAAAAAAATAACACCGGCTTCTGCCGCCAGAGGCCAGACAATAAAGGAACGGAAACACCAATGAGTGCCATTGTTGACATTATCGCACGTGAAATTCTGGACAGCCGCGGCAACCCAACGGTTGAAGTAGATGTGGAGCTGGCATCCGGCGCCAGAGGGCGTGCGGCTGTACCTTCTGGTGCCTCAACCGGTGCGCATGAAGCCGTAGAACTGCGCGATGGTGACCCCAAGCGGTTTGGTGGCAAGGGTGTTCTCAAAGCTGTTGAGAACATTGAAAACGAAATTCTGCCCACGCTACAGGGTGCCGAATCGGCAGATCAGATCGATATCGACAACGCCATGATTGATCTGGATGGCACACCCAACAAAAGCCGCATGGGTGCCAACGCCATTCTGGGTGTGTCCCTCGCCATTGCCAAAGCCACGGCAGCCGAACTGCATGTGCCACTCTACCGCTACATTGGTGGCGTGTTTGCCCATGTTCTGCCCGTGCCAATGATGAATATTGTCAACGGTGGTGAACATGCAGATAACCCCATTGATATTCAGGAATTCATGGTGCAGCCGGTGGGTGCGCCTACTGTGGCCGATGCCATCCGCTGGGGTTCGGAAATTTTTGCCCAGCTGAAAAAGGCCCTGAGCGCTGCTGGCTACAACACCAATGTTGGGGATGAAGGCGGCTTTGCCCCCGCCCTTAAATCTGCCGATGAAGCACTGGGCTTTATCACCCGTGCCGTGGAAGCCGCAGGCTACCGCCCGGGTGAAGACGTGACCTTTGCGCTGGACTGCGCCAGCACCGAGTTCTTCAAGGACGGCAAATACAACCTGAAGGGCGAAGGCAAGGTATTCGATTCCGCTGGCATGGTGTCTTACCTGTCTGACCTTGTAAGCCGTTACCCGATTGTTTCCATCGAAGACGGCATGGCTGAAGATGACTGGGAAGGCTGGGCCCTGCTGACGCACGAACTGGGCAAGAAAATCCAGCTGGTTGGGGATGATCTGTTTGTAACCAACCCGGAACGCCTGCGCCGCGGCATTCAGGCTGGTGTTGCCAACTCCCTGCTGGTGAAGGTCAACCAGATTGGCACGCTGACAGAAACACTTCAGGCTGTGGAAATGGCGCATCGCGCTGGCTACACCGCCGTGATGAGCCATCGCTCTGGTGAAACAGAAGATTCCACCATTGCTGATCTGGCTGTGGCCACAAACTGTGGGCAGATCAAAACCGGCTCCCTTTCCCGCTCCGATCGGACAGCCAAATACAACCAGCTCATCCGTATTGAGCAGGAACTGGCAACTGCTGCACGCTATGCAGGCCGCACCATTTTAAAAACCGCATAAACCACAGCGCTTTTGGCGCAACAGGTTGCAAAAAAGCCGCTCTCCCACCCGGAGGCGGCTTTTTTCATGCGCTCATGCCTTGGCGCTGCCACACTTCATGGTTTAGACAGAAAGACAGACCCAGAGGTGCAGGCTAAACTGCACAGAACCAGAAAAAAGGCAGCGCCAGAGTGCAGATCGGTCGTTTCATTCGTCGCACAGTGCGGGCGGTTGTGCCCCCTTTGGTTTTTCTTGGCATTGCAGGCTATTTTGGCTGGAACGCAACGCAGGGTGATCACGGTATTCAGGCTTACAAGCAGCAATTGGGGCTGCTGGAACAGGCCAAACAATCCAAACAGGATGCCATTGCCGAGCAGGCTGCATGGCACCGCCGCGTAAACGGCCTGCGTGAACAATCCCTGGATACAGATATTCTGGATGAACGCGCCCGCGCCATGCTGAACATGGCAGACCGGAATGATATTGTTGTGCCCTACGATAGGCGAGACCCGCTGTTTTAAGCGCCTCCCCTTAATATCTGTGCCGGATAACATATTCTTTCGGCACAATCAGGCATAAAAAAAACGGCGCCCGAGAGCGCCGTTTTTTTCATCCATATTCCGAAGAATGCAGATTATTTGATCTTGGCTTCGCGGAACACGACGTGCTTGCGAGCAACCGGATCGTACTTCTTCAGTTCCATTTTACCGGTGTGCGCACGAGCATTTTTCTTGGTCACGTAGAAGTAACCGGTGTCCGCCGTGGAGACGAGACGGATCTTGATAACGTTGGTCTTGGCCATGACTTCCTCAGCAGAGCATGATGTACGGAGCCGCATAAACGGCACCGACGGTGTTCAAGTGCCGGCAAAATGCGCATACAAGTGCAAAAGGTCAAGTATTCTTGCATCAAAGCGGTGCAACAGGCCAAAAAAGGAGGAATTTTTATGCTGGATGTGGCTGTTGCGCGCGCCCGAATTCTTAAAAACCTAAAAACATGCGGGCAGGAAATTGTGCTGATTTCGCAGGCATGTGGCCGCGTGCTGGCCCAGCCCGTTCATGCCCGCACGGCCAACCCACCGGTTTCTGTTTCCGCAATGGATGGATATGCCGCAAAAGCGGAAGATGCGCTGGAAGGCGCGGTTTTGCGCATTGTGGGCGAAGCCCCCGCAGGCCACCCATGCACTGTTACAGTGCAGAAGGAGGAATGTGTACGGCTATTTACCGGCGCGCAAATTCCCGCTGGCGCAGATACCGTTATCATTCAGGAAAACGTGCAGCGTGAAGGTGATCACGCCAAGCTGACGGCCCCGGCACGCCAAGGGCAGTATATTCGCCAGCAGGGGCAGGATTTTCAGAAAAACGATGAGTTGTTGCCAGCTGGGCGCAGACTCGGCCCTCGAGATATCGGGTTGGCTGCTGCAGGCGGGCATGTGTGGCTTACGGTTTCGCGCCGCCCACGCGTAGGTATTCTGGCCACAGGTGATGAAATTATCCTGCCCGGAGACCCAGCCCCGGCAGATGGCATTTTCAATTCCGCCACCTTCATGGTGGCTGCCCTCCTACAACAGCAGGGCGCAGAAACCATTATGCTCCCCATTGCGCGCGACAATATGGAAAGCCTGACAACCCAGTTCCGCCAAGCTGCCTCGTTGGATATGCTGGTGAGCATTGGTGGTGCAAGCGTGGGAGATTACGATCTGGTGCGCCCTGCTCTGGCCGAAATCGGGCTACAGCAGGATTTCTGGAAAATTGCCATGCGCCCCGGCAAACCGCTTATGTCTGGCCGGCTGGGTAATACGCCCATTATTGGCCTGCCCGGTAACCCCGTGGCCGCCATGGTGTGCTCCATTGTGTTTGTAACA